>NZ_CADEPJ010000184.1 GCF_902829245.1 Comamonas jiangduensis
CCACTGGGTGGTAGGCATTTGCTTCATCTTGCTGGCTTTGTCTGGCTTGGCGTTCTTCCACCCCGCCTTCTTTCCGCTGACTCAGCTGTTCGGTGGCGGCCCCTGGACCCGCATCCTGCACCCCTACATTGGTGTTGTGATGGCGGTGTTCTTCATCATCATGGCGTTGCGCTTCTGGCGCTTGAACGTGATTGAGCCGCGCGATATCGAGTGGCTCAAGAACGTGAACAAGATGATTGATGGCGACGACCACGACATGCCTGAACAAGGCAAGTACAACGGCGGTCAAAAGCTGTTGTTCTGGGGCTTGGTCATCGGCATGGCCTTGATCACCGTGTCGGGCTTTGTGATGTGGCGCGCTTGGTGGAATCTGCCCGTGGACATGGTCCGCGTAGCTTCTACCCTGCACGCTATCGCAGCCGTGTGGATGATTGGTCTGATCATCATGCACGTCTATGCGGCTATTTGGACCCGCGGCACCGTGCGCGCAATGATGTATGGCACAGTGACCCGTGCTTGGGCCAAGCAACATCACCGCGGCTGGTATCGCAAGGTAACTGGCGACAACGACTGAGCCAGACGACTGATCGAAAAATAGAAGTCACTTAGACGCTTGTTGATTACCGCCGGACGCCCCAAGCTGGGCGTACCGGCGGTTTCAATTTAGGGATTCCTTTTATGCAACAACGCATTCTTCAACCCGGCGAAATCGAAGCGCTGGACAAGACCTCTTTCCCGCGCATTCTGCTGCCTCAAGTGGGCAGCTTGTTTCTTGAGCGTGCGGCGCGCCTGCGCCAACTCTCTGAGGACAACCCGATTGCGGACTACCTGCAATTTGCAGCCAAAATCGTGGATGCTCAGCATGCAGCGCAAGCATCGGTAACGCTGCAGCCACTGGACACCAGCACCATGGAGCGCGCGCAGCAGTTCTCCATGCCGCTGCTGCCAGCAGCCGAACATATTGACCCCGCTTGGCACCAGGTGCTGGATGCCATGCTGGACACCCTTGCTGGCAACGAAGGCTTGCCAGAGCCGCTGCAGCCCCTGATTACCTCTTTGCGTGAGCTGGCTAAGGAAGAGCGCGACGAAATCGCCACCCGCCTGCTGCAAAAGAGGGAGCGCCCCGCCACATCGGCATGGCGCCATTTATCATGGCTGCCTTGCAAGTGACCTACGCCAAGCGTGCGGCAGCGCTGAATGCTGCGGACGTTCCGTACACAGACCCTGCATCCATCTGCCCCGTCTGCGCCAGCGAGCCTGTGGCAAGCGTGCTGCGCATTGGCGGCAAGGCCAATGGCCACCGCTACCTGCACTGCGGCACCTGCTGCACCGAATGGCACATGGTGCGCGTGAAATGCTCACACTGCGAATCCACCAAGGGCATTCACTATGAAACCATCGAAGGTGGCAACGATGCTATCACAGCGGAAACCTGCGATGAATGCGGCACCTACCGCAAGATCGTGAACCAGGAAAAAGACCCGATGGCCGAGCCTCTGGCCGACGATCTGGCCAGCCTGATGCTGGATTTGTTGATGAGTGAGAACACCAAGTTCAAGCGCTCCAGCGCCAACCCCCTGCTGTTTGTTGCTGTGGCGGAAGAGCAAGCTGAAACCCAAAATCAAGGCTTGGTAGACCCTGCGGCACAATAAACGCTGCCACTTGCCGAAAGGCCGCTGCGGCGGCCTTTCTTTATTGGTTTTTGAAAAAGAGTTGCTACCTTGAATACTGCCGCACCGCGTCTGCCCTCCGTGGACAAACTGCTTCAACACCCCGTCTTGCAAGGCTTGCAGACTGAATTTGGTCGCGCCAGTGTGACCGATGCAGTGCGGCAAGTTTTAGACGGCCTGCGCCCCCAACTGCGCGAAGGCAGCTTGCAAGCTGCACAGGTTGAAGAAGCCGCATTGACCCAAGCCGTGCACGAGCGCCTGACAGCGCGTTTTGCACCCCGCCTGAAAACCGTGTTCAACCTCACAGGCACGGTGCTGCACACCAACCTGGGCCGCGCCCTGCTGCCGCAGGAGGCCGTGGATGCAGTCGTCGAAGCCCTCACCAACCCCGCCAACCTCGAATACGACCTGGCCACTGGGGGCCGTGGCGACCGCGATGATCTGGTTGAGCAACTGATTTGCGAACTGACCGGGGCAGAAGCTGCCACCATCGTCAACAACAATGCCGCTGCGGTGCTGCTGGCGCTGTCTACGCTGGCAGCGGGCAAAGAGGTGGTGGTGTCGCGCGGTGAACTGGTGGAAATTGGTGGCGCCTTCCGCATCCCCGACATCATGAAACGTGCAGGCTGCCAGTTGGTAGAAGTAGGCACCACCAACCGCACGCACGCCAAAGACTACGCCGAGGCGGTGACTGAGCACACCGCTCTGCTCATGAAGGTGCACACCAGCAACTACGAAGTGGTGGGCTTTACCAAGGCCGTCTCCGACGCCGAAGTCACCGCCATGGCCCATGCCCGTGGCCTGCCCATGATGGTGGATTTGGGCAGCGGCACCTTGGTCGATCTGCGCGACTGGGGTCTGCCCCATGAAGTCACTGTGCGCGAAACCGTGGATGCAGGGGCGGACATCGTCACCTTCAGCGGCGACAAGCTGCTGGGGGGCCCGCAGGCAGGCATCATCGTCGGGCGCAAAGAGCTGATCGCCAAAATCAAAAAAAATCCCATGAAGCGTGCCCTGCGCGTGGGCAAACTCACGCTGGCAGCGCTGGAGCCCACGCTGCGCCTGTACCTGCACCCCGAAAAACTGGCCCAGCGCCTGACCACGTTGCGCCTGTTTACCCGCCCCCCAGCCGACATGCAGGCCCAAGCCGAACACTTGGCCCCCCAACTGCAAGCCGTGCTGGGTAACGCGTGGGTGGTGGAGACTGCAGCCATGCACAGCCAGATTGGCAGCGGCGCCCTGCCCGTGGAAAGCCTGCCCAGCTATGGCCTGAAGCTGTACCCAGCCAGCGGCAAGCAAGCCGGCCGCCAGCTCACCCAACTGGAAGCACGCCTGCGCGCCCTGCCCCGCGCCGGGATTGGCCGCTTGCACGACGACGCGCTGCGGCTGGATCTGCGCTGCCTGGAAGCCGCCATGCAACCGCAGTTTGAGCAGCAGCTGCACGCGCTTCAAACCTCAAATTCATAGCTATCAGTGCTTGCTGCATAAGCGCTGGAGGGCAATTTGACCCCTATTTTTCAAGACTGACCAGGAAATGTTTGCATGATCATCGGTACCGCCGGACACATTGACCACGGCAAAACCACCTTGGTGCGCGCCCTCACGGGCGTGGAAACCGACCGCCTGAAAGAAGAGAAGGCACGCGGCATCTCGATTGAGCTGGGCTACGCCTACGCGCCCCTGCCCAATGGTGATGTCATGGGCATCATTGATGTGCCTGGCCACGAGCGTTTTGTCCACACCATGGCCGCAGGCGCTGTGGGCATTGATCACGCCTTGCTGGTGGTGGCTGCCGATGACGGCGTCATGCCGCAAACGCTGGAACATTTGGAAATCCTGCAACTGCTGGGCGTCAAAAAAGGCACGGTGGCCCTGACCAAGGTTGACCGCGTGTTGCCTGAGCGGGTGCAAGAAGTCAAGCTGGAGATTGCCGCCATCTTGTCGGTGTCCTCGCTGCATGACAGCCCTATTTTTGAAACTGCCGCCAGCCAGCCGGGCGATGCCGGTGTGCAAGCCTTGCGCGAGTACCTGCAGGTGCAAGCGCAAATGATGCCCGCGCGCGCGCAAGACGGCCTGTTCCGCCTGGCTGTAGATCGTGTCTTCACCTTGCCCGGCCAAGGCACGGTGGTCACCGGTACGGTGTTCAACGGCAAGGTCAGCGTGGGAGACAACTTGGTGCACTCTGGCAGCGGCCAAGCGGTGCGCGTGCGTAGCATCCATGCGCAAAACCAGGCTGCCGACATCGGCGTGGCAGGCCAGCGTTGTGCGCTGAACCTGGCAGGCATTGCCAAGGAAGACATCATCCGCGGCGACTGGATTGCCGACGCACGGGTGCTGCAAGCCAGTGACCGTATCGATATTCGCCTGCACCTGCTGGCGAAGCACCGCCCATGCAGCAGTGGACGCCGGTGCACGTCCACATCGGCACCCAGCGCTGCACCGCCCACGTCGCACTGCTGCAAGACAGTGCCAATGAGCCCGGCACCGAAGTGCCCGCGCAGCTGGTGCTGGACCACCCCGTATTCACCATCCCCGGTGACCGACTGATTCTGCGCAACGCCCAAGCCAGCCGCACCATTGCAGGCGGCATGGTGCTTGACCCCTATGCCCCAGCCCGCAAACGCCGCAGCGCTGAGCGCATGGCTTATTGCAAGCGCTGGAATCCCTCATCACCACCGGCAGCCCATCGGCTTTGGTTCACCACGCCAACCACGGCATCAGCCTGTCGCAACTGCAGCGCCTGTCTGGTCGCGCCTTGGACAACCTCGCGCTGCCGGGCACCCAGCACATCCCGCAGCCCGACGGTGACGCGGTGCTGATTGACGCCGAGGCTGGCAGCGCCTACAGCAACAAGTGCTGGACACCCTGGCGCGTTTTCACGAAAGTACCCGGACGAGCCGGGCATCAACGCCGCCCGCCTGCGCCGCATGGCGTGGCCCGGCTGATCCACCCCAGCACGACAAACTGTGGCGCGCCCTGCTCGACGAGATGCTGGCAGCGCAGCACTCACCAGCAGTGGTGCATGGCTACACCTACCCGGCCACAGCGTGCACTGTCGGCGCCCGAGCAGACCCTGGCCGAGCAACTGCCGCGCGCTGCAGGACGGTCGCTTTGATCCACCCTGGGTGCGCGATCTGGCGGCCGACACCGGCACGGGCGAAGAGTGGTGCGCCAGCTGCTGCGCAAGCTGGCACGCCAGGGCGACATCTTTCAGGTCGTCAAAGACTTGTTCTACACCGCCGCCAACATGGATGAGCTAGCCCGCATCATCAAAGAGCTGGCCTCTGCCACCCCCAACGGCGAAGTGGTGGCACGAGAGTTTCGCGACGCCACCGGCTTGGGCCGCAAGCGCGCTATCCAGATAATTGAGTGCTTTGACCGCCTGGGCTACACGCGCCGCGTGCGCGACGCTCACGTGCTGCGCCCCGATGCACAGTGGCACAGCCAAGTGAAAAAAGGATGAAATTGCCCGCGCACGCAGACGGAGCATGCGCGAACAGCTACAATTTGCACCTCTTCTCAGGAAGGCAATCGTGCCCGGTGGTGCGGCCGGGCTTCAAACCCGGTGGAGGGTGTTAGCCACTCTCGGGTTGGTTCGACTCCAGCTGCTTTCCGCCAGATTTCACCAAGCCCCTGCCCTTCAAGGCAGGGGCTTTGTTATTTGTCCCCAATCCAACGGGGCACAGCCGTTGCGACATAACCGCAAGCGCTAATACAGACCGCATCTGGCGCACAATGGTGGCTATTTCTTTCTCCATGTGCGAGCCACTCCCGTGCTGCGTGCAGCCACTGAATCACCATGACCCAAGCATCTGATACCGCCACAGCCCCCCGCCTGACCTCTTTGTCGCACGGCGGCGGCTGTGGTTGCAAAATTGCCCCCGGCATCTTGGCCAAGCTGATTGGCCAAAGTACCTTGCCCAAACAGTTCTTCCCCGACTTGCTGGTGGGTACCGAAACCGCCGACGACGCTGCCGTCTACCGCATCAATGACGAGCAAGCGATTGTGGCGACGACCGACTTTTCATGCCCATCGTGGATGACCCACGACTTTGGCCGTATTGCTGCCACCAACGCCCTGAGCGACATTTACGCCATGGGCGGCACACCGCTGATGGCGCTGGCCATTGTGGGCATGCCAATCAATGTGCTGCCGCACGAGACCATTGCCGCCATCTTGGATGGTGGCGCTTCGGTCTGCCAGGAAGCAGGCATTCCATTGGCCGGCGGCCACTCGATCGACTCCGTAGAGCCTATCTATGGCCTGGTGGGCATTGGCATCGTCAACCCCAAGCAGATGAAGCGCAATGCCGATGCCAAGGCCGGCGATGTGCTGATTTTGGGCAAGTCCCTGGGGGTCGGCATTTTGTCGGCCGCGCTCAAGAAGAACCTGCTGAATGAGGCGGGCTACCAGTCCATGGTGAATGCCACCACCTTGCTCAACCGCCCGGGCACCGAGCTGTCCAAACTGGACGGCGTACATGCGCTGACCGATGTGACAGGCTTTGGTCTGCTTGGGCACAGCCTGGAGCTGGCTCGTGGTGCCCAGCTGACCGCGCACCTCAACGCCCAGGATTTGCCCGTGCTGCCCGGCGTGCTGGAGCTGGCCGAGCAAGGCCTCTTCACCGGTGCCTCTGGCCGCAACTGGGCCTCTTACGGGGAGGCCGTGCGTTTGGCCAGTCACATCACCGACACCCAGCGCGCCTTGCTGACCGATCCGCAAACCTCTGGCGGCTTGCTGGGTCGTGCAGCCCTGAAACCGTGGAGCAGGTGCTGGCCATTTTCCGCAACGGTGGTTTTGCCGATGCCCCCATCGTGGGCCCTATGCAAGCAGGCCCGGCCGAAGTGCTCGTAGCCTGAACGAGGCCCCGCCATGCTTTACGGATGCTGGCACCGACAAAGCCACCTTCCATAATCAAAAAGCCCTTGGTAATCGCCAAGGGCTTTTTCATGCGCTGCAGCAGCAAAGCAAACTGTGCACGCTGCGCCTTAAGCCAGCGACTTGTGTTGCATCCATTCGCGCGCCTGATCCAGCGCATAAGCCACCGGCGTGCTCGGCCGTCTCAAACACAGGGCTGAAGGTAAAAACCGCTGGTAGCGGGCAGTGCCTTCACCGCTGTCAATGCTCAGTTGCGAGACAAAGCCTGCGCCTTGCGCCTGCTGCGCGTTGGAGACAAAGGTAAAGCGGTCCATGGTGATGCGCTGGTGATAGCTGTGATCCATCAGGCTGTCCTTTCCGTTGGGGCGACCTAGCGCCCATGCACCACCGTCGTGGTCGTGCTGTAGGTTGATTTTTTGATTTCAACCTACAGCATAGATCGTGCCTGTGTCAGTGCTATGACAAAAAAAGTAGCAGCTTGCGCAGATTTACCAAACACATAAGATGCCAACCACCCTCAACCCATTGATCAGCAAGCGCTAGCAGCTATCAAATTTCAGCAAACCACATAATCAGCCGCCATAGCGCCTGTGCGCTGCCTTAGGCCTGCTGCGCCGCTGGCGGCGTGCTGCTGTGCAGCCCCAGCACCATGCGGCTGTTGACCAACCAGTCTTCCATGATGGTGTCCAACGGGCCTTGGGGCTGCAGCAGGTGCGGCCACTGGCGCACGCAGGCCTCAACGCAGCTTCCGACCTGCCACAGCGCTTCTTTGTTGATCAACACCAGCTCTTGCATGCTGCTGGGGTCTTCTTCAAACATCTTCAGCCAATCCGCCTGCTGGCGCGGGTGGGAGCCTGATTCCGCCAAAGATTTCTCCAGGCTTTGCATGCGCGTGTCCACATAAGACACTGCTGCTGCGCCTGGCAGGCTCTGCCACACCTCGGGCAATTTGCGCTTGCACAACGCCCAGTGCTGCATCACCGTGGCCAGCGTTGCCACCACTTGGCGCACTTCGGCGCTGGTGTGCGCAGGCCCGTCGGCAGCGCTGGGTTCTTCTTGCGCCAGCAAGTCATACACGTGCTGTGTCAGCGTGGCATCAAAGCGGCTGTGGTTCATGCGCAGCATCAGCGACAGGCGCTGCCCGGGCATATCCGTGAACTTGCTGTAGAAGGCAGATATCACCTCTGCCAGCATCAAAATGCGTCCCCAGGGCGAAATCTCGTCGCCTTTGGCGTGGCGGGGGTAACCGCTGCCATCCAGACGTTCATGGTGCTCCAGCACCGCATCTTCTACGCGGCGCGAATACACGCCCGTCTCGCGCACCACCAGCATCGCCGTGATGGAGTGCGCGGCCAGTTGCTTGCGCTCTTGCACGGTCAGTTTGTGTTTGGCATTCTTCCAGCTCGGTGGCATATACAGCATGCCCACATCGTGGAGCAAGGCAGCCGCCGCCAGCTCCGCACAATCTGGCACCGAAAAGCGCTGCTTCACCGCCAGGAAGACGGCGGACATCATCATCAAAATGCTGTGCTCAAACAGCTCGGGCAAGTGGTGGCGCATCACCGTCATCTTGAAAGACGCTTGCTGCGGCCACTGCATGTGGCGCAGCACCTCCATCAGCATGTATTGCTGCGCCCCCAGGTGTGCAGACAGTTGCCTGCCCAGTTGCGTTGAACCAGACAGCAGCATGACTTGCGCTTCCAGGCTGGGAATATCTACCGCGTTTTGCACCTTAAGCTGGTCATCAATCGGTATGTGCAGCTGGTGCAGCTTGAGGCGCTCATACAGCCGGTGATCAATCCGCGCGCCGGTGTCCAGCAGCTTGACGCCACTCGCCGCGTAAATAGCAGACCCCGCCACCACTTCTTGGGTGTCGGCCAAATTCGACACCGCCTGCAGATAATGTGGGTCATTGATCAAGGAGGCACTGCTCAGCAGTGTGGCTGCGTCCTCTGCGGTTTCCGAATCCATGCTGCACACTCTAGTTGTAACTAGTGCGATGTTAGTAGATTCAGTCTAAAAAGAAGCCCACTGCGGAGTGGGCTTGATGTAAGTTAATAAACGCAGGCGTCTCAGCGCAACAGGGTCACGCCGCTTTTGCTCTGGATTTCTTCAAAGCTCACACCCTCGGCCAGCTCCACCACTTTCAAGCCATCGGGGGTGACGTCCAGCACGCCCAAGTCCGTGATGATGCGATCCACCACGCCCACACCTGTCAAAGGCAAGGTGCACTGTGGCAGGATTTTCATGTCGGTGGTGCCATCTTTTTTCTTGGCCACATGCTCCATCAGCACAATCACGCGTTTCACGCCTGCCACCAGGTCCATGGCACCGCCCATGCCTTTGACCATCTTGCCAGGGATCATCCAGTTGGCCAGATCCCCCGTCTCGCTCACTTGCATGGCACCCAGGATCGACAGGTTGATCTTGCCGCCACGAATCATGGCAAACGACTGGTCGGACCCAAAAATGGACGAGCCTGCAATCGTGGTCACCGTTTGCTTGCCCGCATTGATCAGATCGGCATCGACCTGATCTTCTGTGGGAAAGGGGCCAATACCCAGCATGCCGTTTTCAGACTGCAGCCACACTTCTTTATCGCCCGTATGGTTGGCCACCAGCGTAGGAATGCCAATACCCAGATTGACGTAGAAACCGTCTTGCAACTCTTGGGCCGCCCGCGCGGCCATTTGATCTTGCGTCCAAGCCATATCAAACTCCTGCCTTCTCAGTGATGGTGCGCTTTTCAATGCGCTTTTCGGGGGTGGCGTTGTGCACAATGCGGTGCACATAAATACCGGGCAGATGGATGTCGTCCGGCGCAATCTCGCCCACTTCCACCACCTCTTCCACCTCCACCACGCAGACCTTGCCGCAGGTAGCGGCTGCGGGGTTGAAGTTGCGTGCTGTCAGGCGGAATTGCAGGTTGCCGCTTTTGTCGGCACGCCAAGCCTTCACCAGCGCCACATCGGCCACGATGGCGCGCTCCATCACATAGGTCTCACCGTCAAACTCGCGCAGCTCTTTGCCTTCCGCCACTTGCGTGCCTACCCCGGTTTTGGTGAAGAAGGCTGGAATGCCCGCACCACCAGCGCGCATCTTCTCTGCCAAGGTGCCTTGGGGCGTGAATTCCAGCTCCAGCTCACCCGCCAGATACTGGCGCTCAAACTCTTTGTTCTCACCCACGTAGCTGGCAATCATCTTCTTGATTTGGCGGGTCTCCAGCAGCTTGCCCAGGCCAAAGCCGTCCACACCTGCGTTGTTGGATGCAATCGTCAGATCCTTCACACCGCTGTCTCGCAGTGCATCGATCAAGGCCTCGGGGATCCCACACAGGCCAAAGCCACCAACGGCCAGCAACTGACCATCAGCCACCACACCTTGTAAGGCAGCAGCCGCTGAGGGATAGAGTTTTTTCATGTTGTCTCCTTGTTTACTATCGCTGCTTCATACGATACTACCTATCCGCATACGTAGTATTTCCTAGAGAGTTGCACCATGGAGCTAGATCATCGCCTTGCTTTTGAGCTCGCCCCCGTGGGCCTTGTGATCTCGCGCAATCGCATCATGGTGGACTGCAACCTGCGCGTATGCGAGATGTTTGCCATGTCACGCGAGATCATGGTGGGCCAGTCTTTCCAAATTCTGTATCCCAGTGTGGACGAGTACGAGCGTCTGGGTGCGCGCATGGCGCCTATCCTCAACGCCAAGGGCACCTACTCCGACAACCGCATCATGAAGCGCAGCACGGGCGAGACCTTCTGGTGCCATGTCAGCGGACGCGCGCTGGACCGCCACAACCCGCATGCGGAGGGCATCTGGAGTTTTGAGGACATGAGCGAACAACGCCCTGTCAAAGCCGGGCTCACCGGACGTGAGCGCGAAGTGGCCGCGAAGTTGCTGGAAGGCCTGACCTCCAAGGAGATTGGCCGCACCCTGGGAATCAGCCACCGCACCGTAGAGATTTACCGTGCCCGATTGATGCGCAAATACGATGCCAGCACCACCGGTGACCTGGTGCATAAACTGCTGTCTTTGACATAAAAGCGCAGCAAACGCCATGCATCCTGTGCCCATGTTTCTGCGGGCCTTGGACTGGAACAGCGGCCTCATCTGACATACGCCTTCGCATGAGACTGCGCAGAATATTGCGAATGCAACCCACAAGATGTGGCCTGAAATCCTTTATCAGTGCGATGTTTAAAAACAATCAATCTGGTATTTATTTCGATAGTTTTTGATTAAAAATACAAGCACTCGATCAAATTCAACACGCACAGAGCCAAACGGACAGCCTCTTTGCGCAGCCCTCTAGTCTGTCCACCAGCACAAGGAAGCTTGCGATGAACCGCCTTACCACCGCAGCCGGCGCACCGGTACCCAACAACCAGGACTCTCTGACTGCCGGCCCTCGTGGCCCCATGCTGCTGCAAGATTTGTGGCACCTGGAAAAGCTGGCGCACTTTCACCGTGAAGTGATTCCAGAGCGTCGCATGCACGCCAAGGGCTCGGGTGCTTTTGGCACCTTCACTGTCACTGGCGACATCACGGCCTACACCCGTGCCAAGGTGTTTTCTGAAATTGGCAAGAAAACCGAGTTGTTTGCGCGCTTTTCCACGGTCGCCGGTGAGCGCGGCGCGGCCGACGCCGAGCGTGACATCCGCGGTTTCGCCGTGAAGATGTACACCGAAGAGGGCAACTGGGACTTGGTGGGCAACAACACCCCGGTATTCTTCTTCCGCGATCCGCTGAAGTTCCCCGACCTGAACAAAGCCGTCAAGCGCGACCCCTACACCAATATGCGCTCGGCAGAAAACAACTGGGACTTCTGGACCGGCCTGCCCGAAGCCTTGCACCAAATCACCATCGTGATGTCCGACCGCGGCATTCCCAAGGGCTACCGCCATATGCACGGCTTCGGCTCGCACACCTACTCCCTGATCAACAAGGAAGGCGTGCGCCACTATGTGAAATTCCACTGGCGCTGCCATCAAGGCATTGAAAACCTCAGCGACCAAGAAGCCGCTGCCGTGGTGGCCCATGACCGCGAATCTTCACAACGCGACCTGCTGGAAGCGATTGACCGCGGTGACTTCCCCAAGTGGACGCTGTGCGTGCAAATCATGACCGAAGAGCAAGCGAAAACCTACCGCTTCCACCCTTTCGATCTGACCAAAGTCTGGTCCAAGAAAGACTTCCCCCTGATTGAAGTGGGTGTGATGGAGCTCAACCGCAACCCCGACAACTACTACGCGGATGTCGAGCAGGCCTCGTT
>NZ_CADEPJ010000185.1 GCF_902829245.1 Comamonas jiangduensis
CACAAACAAAATAGAGATGGCATACAGCAGCGGCGCTTGTGCGCCAGACTGGCGCTCTTGCAGCGAAGCCCCCGTCCACTCATAGCCAATGCCATTGGGCATGGTTTTGAGAATCTCCTCCACCACCTTCATGGCCACACCCGAGCTTACGCCCGGCGCTGCATTGCCCACAATTTCATAGGCGGGCGAGCCGTTGTAGCGCAGCAGCTGCGGCGAGCCGTAAGCCCAGTGCGTGGTAGAGAAGGCGCTGAAAGGCACCATCTCACCGTTTTTGTTGCGCACCGACCATTTGGCAATATCTTGCGGCAGCATGCGGTGCGGCGCGTCGCCCTGGATGTAGACGCGCTTGACGCGGCCGTTGTTCAAAAAGTCGTTGACATAGGTGCCGCCCATGGCGCTGGAGAGCACGCTGTTGATGTCGCTGTACGACAGGTTCAGCGCAGCCGCCTTGCGGTCATCAATGTCCAGACGCAGCTCAGTAGCATCGTCCAAATTGGTGGCGCGCAACCCCGTCAGTTCAGGGTGCTTGCGCGCCTGGGCCAGAAACTGGTCTTTGGCCGCCAGCAAAGCGTCGTGCCCCAAACCGTTCAAGTCCTTGAGCATGAAGTTAAAGCCTGCGTTGGAGCCCAAGCCACGCACGGCAGGCGGCTGCATCACAAAGATGCGGGCGTCGCGGATATAGGCCAACTCCTGCGTGGCACGGTGCGCAAAAGTGCCTGCTGACTGGCTGGGCAGCGGGCGTTCTGCCCACGTCTTCAAGCGCACAAAACCACGTGCAGAGCTTTGGTCGCCACTCAAGCCCGAGACCTGGTTGAAACTGACCACATCGGGCTGCTTGAGGAAATACTCCCTCACCTCATCGAGCACCGCCTGCAAACCGGAATCCGAGGCGCCTGCGGGCAAGTTCACGTTCTCGTAAAAAAAGCCTTGGGCTTAAGCTGGCAGGAAGGTGATGGGCAGCTTCCTCATCAGCCACGACACGCCCGCCAAAATCACCAAGAAGATCAGCATCATGCGTTTGGCAGGGCCCAGCGTCCACGCCACCGTGCTGTGGTAACGCAGCGCTGTGGCATCAAAGTGGTGGTTGAACCAGCGGAAAAAGCGGTCGTTCAGCCCCAGCAAGCCACGGCGCATATGCTTTTCTTGGCCGTGGTTGGAGGGCGCTTTCAAAATGGTGGCGCACAGCGCGGGCGTGAGCGTGAGCGCCACAAACACAGAGAACGCCATGGCCGCCACAATGGTGATGGAGAACTGGCGGTAAATCACCCCGGTAGAGCCGCCAAAGAAGGCCATGGGCACAAACACGGCAGACAGCGTGACCCCAATGCCCACCAGCGCTGAGGTAATTTCCCCCATGGACTGGCGCGTCGCCTCCTTGGCGGACAGCCCCGTCTCGTGCATCACGCGCTCGACGTTCTCGACCACCACAATCGCATCGTCCACCAGCAAGCCAATCGCCAGCACCATGGCAAACATGGTCAGTGTGTTGATGGAGTAACCGGCCCCCGACAAGACCCCAAACGTGCCAAGCAGCACCACGGGCACGGCAATGGCCGGAATCAAAGTGGCACGAAAGTTCTGCAAGAAGATGAACATCACGATCACCACCAGCACCATCGCTTCGGCCAAAGCCTTGACCACTTCCTGGATCGACGCGCGCACGAACGGCGTGGAGTCCGAGCTGACAAAATAGTCAATCTCGTTGGGGAAAAACTCTTTCATCTCCGCCAGCTTGGCCGCCACGGCGTCGGACACTTCCATCGCATTGGCCCCATCGGCCAGGACAATGCCCATGCCCGCCCCCAGCATGCCGTTGAGCTTGGCCTTGACGGTGAGGTTGTCTGCACCCAGCTCTACCCACGCCACATCTTTGATGGTGACTACCGAGCCATCGGGCGATGTCTTGAGCACAATGTTTTCAAACTCTTCCACCGTCTGCAGCTTGGTGCGGGCCGTGATGGTGGCATTGAGCTGCTGGTTGCTCACCGCAGGTAACGCACCCAGCTGCCCTGCGGAAACTTGGGCGTTTTGGGCGTTCAGCGCGGAGATCAGGTCAGACGGCATGAGCGCGTACTTTTGCATCAGCGCCGGATCCATCCAGATGCGCATGGCATAGAAGGTACCAAACACGTTGATGTCGCCTACCCCGTCCAGACGGCCCAGCACGTCCACCAAGTTGGAGTTCAGGTAGTCGCCAATGTCCACCTGCGTCATGGACGGGTCGGTGGTGTAAAAGCTGTACGTCACCAAAAAGTCTTGGCCGCCCTTGGTCACAAACACACCGCGGCTTTTGACTGCATCGGGCAGGCGGTTCATCGCTGCCTGCAGCTTGTTTTGTACCTGCACCTGGGCCACGTCGATGTCGGTGCCGGGTGCAAATGTCAAGGTGGTGCGCGAGCGCCCCGAGGCATCGGACGTCGAGCTCATGTAGAGCATGTTGTCGATGCCCTTGAGCTGCTGCTCAATGATCTGGGTAACGGAGTTTTCCACCGTTTCGGCGGAAGCGCCCGTGTACTGGGCGCCAATGGTCACGCGCGGCGGTGCAATGTCGGGTATTGCTCCAGCGGCAGGGTAAAATGGACAAGGCCCCGCCAGCATGATGACGATGGAGATGACCCACGCAAAAATGGGTCGATTGATAAAAACTGCGCCATGGTGCGATCGCTTCCCGCTTACTTACCGTTTGCCACAGCCGCACGCAGTCGCGCCGCCGCTGCTTGAGGGTCTACGGGCTGGGCCTGCGACTTGGCATTGGCGGGTGTCTCCACCGCCGTCACTTTGTCACCGGGTTTGATGCGCTGAAATCCGTCAATCACCACACGTTCACCCGCTTCCAAGCCCTTGTCTAGCAACCAGTGGTTGCCGATGGCACGGCCCAGCTCTACGGTGCGCTTTTCCACGGTGTCGTCGGCATTGACCACCAGCACACTGGCGCGGCCTGTCAAATCGCGTGAGACCGAGCGCTGGGGCACCAAAATCGCCTCGGGCGCCAAGCCCGTGGGCAATTTGGCCTGCACAAACATGCCTGGCATCAGCACCCCATCGGGGTTGGGTACCACCGCACGCAAAGTCACTGTGCCCATCGTGCTGTTCACAATCAGCCCCGCAAACTGCAGCTTGCCTTCATGCGGATAGGCGCTGCCATCTTCCAGTTGCAGGCGAACGGGCATCTGCTGACCTTCAATTTCTTGATAGCGCCCAGCCGCCCAGTCGTTGCGCAGTTGCAGCAACTCGGCGGAAGACTGGGTGAAATCCACATACATGGGGTCCAGTTGCACGATATCGGTCAGCGGCGCCGTCTGGTTGGCCGTCACCAAAGCACCAGGGGTGACCGCAGAAAGGCTGATGCGGCCACTGATGGGCGCCTCAATACGGCTGTACTTCAGGTTGATGCGTGCGTTCTCTAGGCTTGCCTTGGCCACCGCCACATCGGCCTGCGCCTGCTGCGCCGCCGCCTGGCTTTCTTCAAAAGCTTGCTGGCTGATGGCGGCAATCTTCACCAGCTCGGCGTTGCGGCGCGCGGTAGCCTCCCAGGTTTTTTGGCTGGCCTGGGCTTTGGCCAAAGCCGCTGCGGCACTGGCTTCAGCGGCACGCAAGCTGGCAGCATCCAGTTGGTACAGCGGTTGACCTTGCTTGACCATGCCACCTTCGGTAAAAAGCCGCTTTTGCACGATACCGCTGACCTGGGGGCGCACCTCAGCACGCAAAAAAGCAGCCGTCAGACCCGGCAACAAGCTGTCCAGTGTCTGGCTTTGCTTTTGCAACACCACCACCCCCACTTTGGCTGGCTCTGGCTGCGTGACTGGCGCATTCGAGGGCTTGCCACAGCCGCTCAACACCAGCGCCAGCAGTGTCATGGCGGCCCGGCTGCCTTTGCGTTGTAAATGCTGCGCGGTAGAAGTGGTATCGGGCAAGCAATCGTCGGCGCGTGGGGCAGCAAAAGAGAGGGTCATGGGGGCAATCTAAATTTCGAAAACGTTGCCATTCTCAGGCTCGAATGTTGCGCTTGTGTAAAGCGCAGGGCCAAAAATGGGTAAATTTCGCACAAAGCGCACTGCCGCCAAGCAGCTACAGCGCTGTTTTTCAAAGCACAAAACAGCGTTTGCACGCCGATTGGCCAAGCATTGATTTGTAACTCTGAGCGAGCCGCTTGGCAGCGACAAGTTCCCCACCTGTCAGCAAACTACAGCTTGCGCCACAAAAAAAGCCCCGCCAAGCGGGGCCATCCCACAGCGCTTGCAAGCGCGCTCTAGGCCAGCGAAGTTTGGCGCAGCGCTTCGCGCAGTTGCGCTCCCAGCTCTGGCCGGTCGGCAAACGCATCGGTGGGGTTTTGCAGTTGCAAGATGTCTTCCATGCGGGTGCGTACATTGCCCAAGGCATGGGGGTGACTAAAAATGTAGAACTGGTTGTCCGCCATCGCGGCGAACACCTTGCTGGCAATGTCCTGTGCCGACACTTTGCCGGAGTTCACGGCTTTTTGCGTCATCGCACGCGCCACTTTCTGGCTGGTGGTCAGCGCAGCGGTATCCACTGCATCGGGGCGGTTGCGCTCGCTGGTGGCAATGCCTGTGGGCACAAAATACGGGCACAGCACGCTGCAATGCAGCTGCTCAGTCACCAGCCGCAGGTCTTGGTACAGCGTCTCGGTCAGGCTGACCACGGCATGTTTGCTCACGTTGTACACCCCCATATTGGGAGGCGTCAGCAGCCCCGCCATGCTGGCAGTGTTGACGATGTGGCCTTGCCAGCTCGGGTCTTGCGCCGCAGCTTGGAGCATCATCGGTGTAAACACGCGCACGCCGTGAATCACACCCCACAGGTTCACGTTCAGCACCCACTCCCAGTCTTTGACCGACTGTTCCCACAGCAGCCCGCCCGAGCCACCCACGCCCGCGTTGTTAAACACAAAGTGGGGGGCCCCCACAGTGGCCAACACTTCTTGGGCCAGCGCATCCATCGCCTCTGCATTGCCGACATCCACCTGGCGCGCCATCACCTGCTTGGCACCCAGGCTGCGCGCATGCTCTGCGGATTGGGCCAGTGCATCTGCCTGCACATCCACCAGTACCAACTGCATGCCCGCCTTGGCCGCAATGCGCATGCATTCCAGCCCAAAGCCTGAGCCAGCGCCTGTCAATACGGCGGTTTTTCCTGAAAGACCATTCAACATGCTCGTCTCCTCTGTCGTTGTTCCCGCCATCCAGAAAAAGGCAGCCCATGGCTGCCTTGCGCCGAGGTTTAGATCAGCTTGACCAGTTGCTTGCCAAAGTTCTTGCCTTTGAGCAGTCCCAAGAAAGCCTCGGGCGCGCTGGCCAGCCCTTGGGCGATGGACTCACGGGGGCGCAGCTTGCCTTGGGCCACCAAGCCACCCAGTTCGGCCAGTGCCTCGGGCCATACTTCCATGTGCTCACTGACGATGAAGCCTTCGACCTTCATGCGGTTGATGAGGATGAGCGCCGGGTTTTGCAGGGGCAGTGGCTGGCCGTCATAGCCCGCGATCATGCCGCACACAGCCACGCGCGCGAAGGCGTTGGCGCGCAGCAGCAAAGCATCCAGCAAATAGCCGCCCACATTTTCAAAATAGCCGTCAATGCCGTCGGGGCACGCCTCTTTCAAGGCCTTGCTCATGGACTTCAGATCGCTGTGCACCTTGTAGTCAATGCACGCGTCAAAGCCCAGTTCATTGGTGGCATAGGCACATTTCTCGGGGCCCCCGGCAATGCCCACCACCCGGCAACCCCGCGCCTTGGCCAGCGCGGCAAAAGCGCTGCCCACCGCACCGGTCGCCGCGCTAACAACCACGGTTTCACCTGCCTTGGGGTTGATGATTTTTACCAGGCCATACCAGGCGGTCACACCGGGCATGCCCACGGCGCCCAGGTAGTACGACAGCGGCACGTGCGTGGTGTCTACCTTGCGCAGCATGCCGGGCGCATTGCCATCCACCACGCTGTAGTGTTGCCAGCCCCCCATGCCCACCACCTGATCGCCCGGCTGGAATTTGGGGTGACGGCTTTCCTCCACCACGCCCACCGTGCCGCCCAGCATGACTTCGCCCAGCGGCTGGCTGGCCGCATAGCTCTTGCTGTCGTTCATGCGCCCGCGCATGTACGGATCCAAGCTCAGGTAGTGGTGCCGCACCAGCACCTGCCCGTCTTGCAGCGCTGGCGTAGGCGCCTCGACCAACTTGAAATTACTGGCCACGGCTTCGCCCACGGGGCGGTTATCCAGCAGAATTTGGGGATTGTTGGGCATGTGATTTATCTCCTTTTTATAGCTACCAGCGCTTGATAGATAAGCGCTAGCGGTTAATTTGACTTAAAAATCCCAAGCCAGCACCACCACTGGCTTGCGCGCTTAGTCCGTGGCAATCACGGTTTGTGTGCCACCGGGTTGTTGGCCGGGCTTGATGGTGCGCGGCATGTACTTGAAGGTGCCTGTGGCGTGCGTGCACAACTTGCCCGCGCTGTCATAGACCTTGCCCTCGCAGTACGCCATGCTCTTGGTGCGGTGCAGCACAAAACCTTTCGCGACCAAAGGGCCACGTGCAGCCTGCATAAAGCTGGTCTTCATCTCAATGGTGACACAGCCAAAGTCATCGCTCTCCAGCGAACGGGCAGCCACGGCCATGGTCACATCCAGCAGCGTCATGCTGGCGCCGCCGTGCGTGACTTCGAAAGTGTTCAGATGCTCGGGCTTGGCGGTGTAGCGCAGCTCAGACTCGCCGTTTTCAAACTTGTGCAGCGTAAAGCCCAGGTGTTCGACAAAGGGGATGGGGTGTTCGCCAAAGCTCAGCATGTGTTGTCTCCGAAATGGTTCATGGGGAAATGGCCGCAAGCATAGCGGCGCCATCCCCTGCGCCGCACAAAAAGCTGTCACATACGAGCAAGAGCGACAATCTCAAGCACGCTGGCATCAGCCCAAAATGGCGCTGACACCACCGTCCACCGCCACCCACTGGCCCGTGATGTGCTTGCCCGCATCGCTGGCCAGCAGCACGGTCAGCCCCTTCAGGCCTTCGTCATCGCCCAGTCGGCGCAGCGGCGCGCGGCGGGTCATGTTGTCCTCGCCCATGGTGTCGATCAGCACCTCGGCCATCTTGGTGCGAAAGAACCCCGGGCAAATTGCATTCACATTGATGTTGTGCGGCCCCCATTCACCAGCCAGCGCGCGCGTGAAGTTCAGCACAGCGCCCTTGGAGGTGTTGTAGGCGATGGTCTTCATCTCCACAGGGTTGCCGCCCAACCCGGCAATCGAGGCCAGATTGATGATGCGGCCACCACGCTCCAGCATGCCCGCCTTGGCCACGGCCTGGCTGAGCAAGAAGTAACCTCGGATGTTCAGGTTCATCACCTTGTCCCACGCTGCCGTGGGGTGCGACTCTGCAGGCGCGCCCCAGCTAGCGCCTGCGTTGTTCACCAAGATATCGATGGCACCCACACGCTGCATGGTCTGCGACACCAAACGCTGAATGTCTGCTTCATCGGCGCAGTCCGCTGCAATCCATTGCGCATCAATGCCCTGCGCCTGCAGCGTGGCCGCCGCCTGCTCCAAATCTGCGGCCTTGCGCGATGTCAGCACCACCCGTGCACCTGCCTCGCCCAGCGCCTGGGCCATTTGCAGCCCCAGCCGCGCGAGCCCCCCGTCACCAATGCAGTTTTGCCGGTGAGATCAAACAGTTGTTGCACGGTGCGTGTCATGAAAAAGCGCTCCTTGGTTGGCATAGGTTGGAAGAGATGGCCCCGCTCGATACGGTGCTTCAATTCATTGTGCGAGCAAGCACGGGCACCCCGCTGTCGCCATGGCGAAGCCAAGCCCTAGTGAATGCACCAAGAAAAATATTGCACAGCGCCCCAAAAAAGCTGTACATTCATACAGTCACTGTTGTTTTATACATGCTTATGTTTACAACCGAATTCACCCAAGACCAGCCCTGCTTTACCGTCGCCCTGTGCGACTATCCCGGCCTGCCCGACACCGAGCGCCAACGTGCCGAAGCGCGCTATGCCCGCACCCTGGCCCGCCAATTGGGCGGCGAGCCCGAGGTGGCCAACGCCTTGCGCACCATCGAGCAACTCGAAGATGCGCCGCCGGAAGAGATCACCGAAGAAGCCAAATCCATCTACCAGCGCTGGATGAAGGCCGCCCGCGCCGCCGCAGAAGCGGGCATGCAAGGCCTGGGCGGGGAAGAAGGCTGCTACTTTGAGGTGCGCCGCCACTGAGTGCGCCAAAGAAGAGTTGAGCAAACACTCCTCTTAAAAGAGCAACCAGCGCTTGCTTTTCAAGCACTTCTGATGTTTTTCATCCTGAAGTGTAGAAAACGCCAGCGCTGGCTGCTCTTTTTTCTTTGCATTCCACAGCCCAGTGGCGCACCACAGCGCTGCAGCCCCAGGTCACAGGCTCGCGGCTTTCACACCACAAGCCACCAGCGTGCGCAAGCAGCCACATTCCGCCCCTAGAATCGTTCGAACCACAGAGTAAGAGGACGAGCTTATGAGCAGTGTGCCACTGGCCGAACCCGACGCCATCCCCACGCCCCTGAACGCCTTGCACGAAGAGCTGGGCGCGCGCATGGTGCGTTTTGCCGGCTACCGCATGCCGGTGCATACCCGCAGGCCTGGTGGCGGAACACCGCCATACCCGCGAGAAAGCCAGCTTGTTTGATGTCTCGCACATGGGGCACATCAGCGTCAGCGGCCCCTCGGCCGCCGCAGCGCTGGAGCAAATCCTGCCGATTGATGTGCTGGATCTGGGCCTGCACCGCCAGCGCTATGCCCTGTTGCTGGCAGAAAACGGCGGCATCTTGGATGACTTGATGGTCATCAACCGGGGCGAAGACTACCTGCTGATCGTCAACGCCAGCCGCAAACACGAAGACCTGGCATGAATACAGGCGCGCATCGGCAGTGAATGCACCGTCACCGCCTTGCCCGATATGGCGCTGGTGGCCCTGCAAGGCCCATTGGCCGGTGCCGTGCTGCAACGCCCGGTGCCCGCGACCAGTTTGCTCAACTTCATGCAGGGCACGCCGTTTGATTTCAAAGATGCACGGGGTTACATCACCCGCAGCGGCTACACCGGTGAAGATGGCTTTGAAATCTCTTTGCCCGCCACCCACATTGAAGCGTTTGCGCGCTGGGTGCTCAAGCAGCCCGATGTGTTGCCCGCCGGCCTGGGGGCGCGCAACACCTTGCGTCTGGAAGCAGGCCTGTGCCTGTACGGCACCGACATGGACAGCACCACCACCCCGTCACAAGCAGGCTTGAACTGGAGCATTCCCAAAGTGCGCCGCAGCAGCGGCCAGCGCGCTGGTGGCTTTACGGGGGCTGATATCGTTTTGGCGCAAATTGAAGGCCGCACCCCCGTCGACAGCGTGCGCGTAGGCTTGCAGGCTTTGGAGCCCGTGCCTGTGCGCGACGGCACCGTGCTGCACATTCCCGGCGGGGATGCCTTGGGGGTGGTCACCAGCGGATCCTTGGCGCCCAGCTTGGATCGCCCGATTGCCATGGGCTACGTACCGCCCCAATACACAGCCCACTGCACACGCATTGATGCGATGGTGCGCGGCAAGCCAGTGCCCATGGAGGTCGTACCCCTTCCTTTTATAGGCACCCGCTACCGCAAAAGCTAGGCGAGATTCACACCTTTTTTATGCGCTGGCCAGCGGCAAACCGCTACAGTGTCAACCACGGCGCACGCAGCGGTTTGCAGCGCGTGCGCACCGATTAGCCAGATATATTGAGTACCGGAGTTCAACCCCATGAGCATCAAGTTTTCCAAAGAACACGAATGGATCAACGCTGCCAATCCTGAAGCAGCCGTGGTGGGTATCACCGTACACGCCCAAGACGCCCTGGGCGATGTTGTGTTTGTCGATCTGCCTGCCGTGGGCACCAGCTTTCAGCAAGGCGATGTCACCGGCGTGGTGGAGTCGGTCAAGGCGGCAGCCGATGTGTATATGCCTGTCACAGGCGAGATTGTGGAAGTCAACGAAGCCCTGCGCGCAGACCCTTCACTGGCCAATACCGACCCGCTGCATACCGGCTGGTTCTTCAAAGTGAAGCTGGCAGACCCCAGCCAACTCGATGGTCTGATGGACGAAACCGCCTACGGCGACTTCACCGCCAGCCACTAAGCGCACCACGCACCACGCCTTCTGGCTGGTGCGTTTTTTCTATCAGGGCCTCACCGCCGCGCAAGTCCTGCGCAATCTGGTGCAGAGGCTGTGGCATTGAACAGGTTGATGCGGCTTGCAAGGTGCGGCGTTCGCACTGGGGGCTGCGCCATGTGACGAATGAGGGAGTGGGATGATGAATCAGCGACTGCAAGCGCCCTTGTCTCAACTGCACGAAAGCGATGCTTTTGCGCGCCGCCACATCGGGCCCAGCACGCCCGATGAAACACATATGCTGCGTGTCATTGGCCTGGCCTCACGCCAGGCCTTGATAGAGGCGGTTGTGCCGGGCAACATCGTGCGACAGACCCCCATGGACCTTCCGCCAGCTGCCACGGAGCAGGACGCCCTGCAAGAGCTCAAAGCCATTGCCAGCCGCAACCGGGTTTTCAAAAGCTTTATCGGCCAGGGCTATTACGGCACGCACACCCCCGGCGTTATCCAGCGCAATATTTTGGAAAACCCCGCGTGGTACACCGCCTACACGCCCTATCAGGCAGAAATTTCCCAAGGCCGTCTGGAAGCCCTGCTCAATTTTCAGACCCTGGTCTGCGACCTCACGGCCATGCCGGTGGCCAACGCCTCCATGCTGGACGAAGCCACCGCCGCCGCCGAAGCCATGGCTTTGGCGCGGCGCAGTGCAGGCGCCCGCAGCGACGTATTTTTGGTGCACCCGGATGTGCACCCCCAGACGCTGGAAGTGCTGCGCACCCGCGCCGAGCCCATGGGCTGGTGTGTGGCAACGCCCAGCGACCACGCCACCTTTTTGACCGCGCTGGCCCAGCCCCACTTTGGCGCCCTGGTGCAATACCCCAGCAGCACCGGCGCCATCTATGACTGGCGCGAAGCGGCTGCGCAGAGCCACGCACACCAAGCCTTGCTGATTGCAGCCACAGATTTGCTGGCGCTGACCCTGCTTACCCCCCCTGGCGAATGGGGCGCAGACATCGTGGTGGGCAACAGCCAGCGCCTGGGCATGCCCATGGGTGCAGGCGGCCCGCACGCTGCATTCATGGCTTGCCAAGATGGCCTCAAGCGCTCTCTGCCCGGTCGTTTGGTGGGCGTGAGTATCGATGCACAAGGCGCACCAGCCTTGCGCCTTGCGCTACAAACCCGCGAGCAACACATCCGCCGCGAAAAAGCCACCTCCAACATCTGTACTGCACAGGTGTTGCCCGCAGTCATGGCCAGTATGTATGCGGTCTACCACGGCCCCAAAGGGCTGCGCGACATCGCCCAGCGTATTGCGCAGCTCACTGCCGCGCTGGCACAAGGGTTGGAAAACCTCGGCTTTGCGCTGCGCCACAGCACGGCGTTTGACACGGTCACTGTGCATGCCCCAGACAGTGCATTAAATATAGCTACCCGCGCTTTACTGGCGGGCGTTAACCTGCGAAAAGTATCTGAAAGCGAATTGGGCATCTCGCTGGATGAAACCAGCACAACGGCAGACATCGCTTTGCTGCTGCGCCTGTTTGGTGCCGAGCAGCCACCCATCATTGACGCCACAACGCCCTCACGTATTCCGGCCGGTTTGCAACGCAGCTCGCACTTTCTCAGCCACCCCGTCTTTCACAGCCACCATAGCGAAACCGCCATGCTGCGCTACATCCGCAGCCTCAGCGACAAAGACTTGGCACTGGATCGCTGCATGATTCCGCTGGGCTCGTGCACCATGAAACTCAACGCCACCAGCGAGATGATTCCCATCACCTGGCCCGAGTTTGCGCACATCCACCCTTTTGCCCCCGCAGACCAGCAGCAAGGCTATGCCCAGCTGGACCAGCAGTTGCGTGACTGGCTGTGCACCATCACCGGTTACGCAGGCGTAAGCCTGCAACCCAATGCAGGTTCTCAAGGTGAATATGCGGGGCTGCTCGCCATCCGTGCCTGGCACGCATCGCGCGGCCAGGCGCAGCGCACCATCTGCTTGATTCCTCCAGTGCCCACGGCACCAACCCTGCCAGCGCCCAGATGTGCGGCATGCAAGTGGTGGTGGTAGCATGCGACGCGCAAGGCAATATCGACATGGCCGATCTGCAAGCCAAATGCGAGGCCCACAGCGACAAGCTGGCCTGCATCATGATCACTTACCCCAGCACCCACGGCGTGTTTGAAGATGCGGTGCGCCCCCTGTGTGAGCTGGTACACCAGCACGGTGGCCGGGTGTATGTAGACGGCGCCAATATGAATGCTTTGGTCGGTTTGGCAGCGCCCGGCGCTTTTGGCGGTGACGTCAGTCACCTGAACCTGCACAAAACTTTCTGCATTCCCCATGGCGGCGGCGGCCCCGGTGTGGGCCCTGTGTGCGTTGCGCAAGACCTGGTGCCTTTTCTGCCCGGCCATGCGGCAGCGGGCAAGGCCGCAGTGGTGGGTGCGGTGTCTGCTGCACCGTATGGCAATGCAGCGGTACTGCCAATCAGCTGGATGTATATCCGCATGATGGGCGCCAGCGGGCTGCGCCACGCCACGGAAACGGCCATTTTGAATGCCAACTACATCCGTATCCGCCTGCAAGATGCTTACCCCACGCTGTATGCAGGCCCCGGCGGCTTCGTGGCACACGAATGTATTTTGGATCTACGCCCGCTCAAAGAATCCAGTGGCATCACCGCCGAAGATGTGGCCAAGCGCCTGATTGACTACGGTTTTCATGCACCCACCCTGTCTTTTCCGGTGCCCGGCACCTTGATGGTGGAGCCCACCGAAAGCGAGCCTCTGGAAGAATTGGATCGCTTCATCGATGCCATGCTAGCTATCCGCACAGAAATTCAGCGCATTCAAGATGGCGATTGGCCCCGTGAGGACAACCCCCTCAAAAACGCACCACATACTGCAGCGCAGCTGCTGCAAGATGCGTGGCCTCACCCCTACAGCCGCGCAGCAGCGGCCGGGCATAAACAGCTGGCTACCAAGTACTGGCCGCCCGTGGCGCGCATTGACAACGTACACGGGGATCGCAATCTGGTGTGCACCTGCCCTCCTATTGAGGCTTACCTGAGTTGAGCCAGCGTTCATCACCACCGTGCTTGTTGGCTTGGGCGTGCAGCACTTACACTGCCCAGCTCTTGCCCCCGCACTGCTCGTGTCTATGAGTCGTCCTGACCTCTCTTTCCTCCTCCACCGCGAAGACGCACCTGCAGCACCCAACTCGTTGCATGACCTGGACTCCATGCCATTGGAGGCCCTGCCTGTGTTCGAGCTTCCCGAGGATTTGCCGGACGATGACCCCCTGGCGGCCTTGATTGCCGAGCTGCGCAACTACCAAAACGAACTGGAGATCCAAAACAAAGTTCTGGACTACAGCCAGGCGGTGGCAGAAAGCGCATCCGAGCGATTCGAGGCGCTGTTCTCCAGCGTGCCACTGCCGTTGCTGGTGTTGGATGAGCATGACATGGTCATCCAAGCGAATGCCATGGCACACAATGCGTTCCAGGCGGAAGGGCATGACCGGCTGCTGGTGTCTTTTATGCCGTATGTCTGCCCCACAGACACACAGCGTGTCGCTCAGGCATTTGAAGCCTCTCGCACTGCCGGCCACAGCGAGGCCCACGAAGTCATTTTTACGCTGGGCAGCGGTCAGCAAATTCAGGCCGATTTGCACATCGCCTGCATTCAAATCCCCCAGCGTGAAGGCCCTGCGATTGCACAGTTCATGTGCGCCATCGTTGACCAAGGCCCCCTGCTGGCAGAGCGCCACCAGCTCCAAGAACGCAACGACCAACTGCACGCCAGTGAGCGACGGCTGGAATCGGTGATTAATTCTTCGCTGGATGCCATCATTTGCGTTGACCGTGACCAGCGCATCACCGTCTTCAACCCCACTGCCGCCGCTTTGCTACTGTGCCCGGTTGCAGATGCGCTGGGCTCCAAGCTGGAGCGTTTTTTGCCGGATGCGGTGCACGCACTGGATTTAGCACCGCTGACTACGCAAGC
>NZ_CADEPJ010000186.1 GCF_902829245.1 Comamonas jiangduensis
CCACCGGCGCATCTGTGTAAGGCAGCGCTTCTTGCACCGCTTGCCAAAACGCGGCGGCGTCTTGGCGCACTTCGCTGCCCGGCACCACGCCGTAGCGGCACTGGCTGCCGTCGTCAGAGCGAATCTGCGCTTGCGGGGCGCCGCTGGGGTGCGGCTGGCATTGCTGATAAATACGCGGATAAGGCAGGTGGCGCGCGCCCTCGGGGTGGCCCAGGCGGTACTCTGTGGCGTCACGCACATCGATCAAGGCCATGCGCTGGCTGGCTGGCAATTGCGTGCCGACATACGCGCGGGCTGCGCTGATGTCGGCCGTGTAGTGGCGCTCCGGCGCATACAAGACGGGGGCCGTAGCAGTTGGCGCGGCCTTGGCGGGCGCGGTTTTTCCGCCATACAGGCCTTTGACGGAGGGGCAACCGGAAGGCAAAAAGATGGGGCAAAGCGCGCTGAGCTGAAGCGCCCCAAACAATGTGCTGCGTGGCATAAATAAGGTGGTGAGCAATTCGTACACTGGCGGCGCAAGGTGTGAATGCGCGCCAATCTTTTTGGGAAAGCGCACATCATAGGCGTTGGCTTACACCCTTCGGCAAGCGCCGCGGTACCCTACAGCCACCCTGATGACCATGAATGACCACCCGCCCACCAACTTGTTGGAAGCCATCCTCGCACTGCTGCGCTGGCTGGCCCAGTTGCTGGAGTGGATGGCGCCTGGATAAAAACCAGAGCTGCTGGCGCTTATCCATCCATCGTTTCAGATACAAAACCATCTGAAATGCTTATGCAATCAGCGCAAGCAGCTATATTTTTCTAAGACTGTGGGCGCTACCAGCACCACGCATGTACGCACTCGCATAAAAAAAAGGCTCTGCCGTTGCAGAGCCTTTGGGTGGCATGCCCATCAAGCCACCGTGCGGTGGCTTGGAGCGATTAACCCAGCCACTTGCGGGCGTTGCGCCACACGCGCATCCAGGGGCTAAACTCGGACTTGCCGCCTGCCTTGTCGTAGTCCACCCAGCTCATCTGGATGTTGCGGAACACGCGCTCGGGGTGGGGCATCATGGCGGTAAAGCGCCCGTCGGCCGTGGTTACGGCAGTCAAGCCACCGGCCGAGCCATTAGGGTTGAACGGGTACTGCTCGGTCGGCTGGCCGTGGTTGTCCACGTAACGCATGGCCTGGATCACCTGATCCGCATTCCCACGGAACTTGAAGTTGGCGTAGCCCTCGCCGTGCGCCACGGCGATCGGCAGGCGCGAGCCAGCCATGCCCTGCAGGAAGATGGAGGGGGACTCCAGCACTTCCACCATGCTCAAACGTGCTTCAAAGCGGTTGCTCTGGTTTTGCGTAAAGCGGGGCCAGTCTTGCGCACCGAGGGATGATGTCGGCCAGCTCGGCAAACATCTGACAGCCGTTGCACACGCCCAGACCGAAGGTGTCTTGGCGACCAAAGAACTGCTGGAACTGCTCGGACAGGCGGTCGTTGAAGGTGATGGAACGCGCCCAGCCAATGCCAGCGCCCAAAGTGTCGCCGTAGCTGAAGCCGCCACAGGCCACCACGCCGGCAAAGTCCTGCAGCTGTGCACGGCCAGCTTGCAGGTCGCTCATGTGCACGTCCACCGCGTCAAAACCCGCTTCGGTAAAGGCATAGGCCATTTCCACGTGTGAGTTCACACCCTGTTCGCGCAGCACGGCCACGCGGGGCTTGGCCGCCACGTTGATGAACGGCGCCGCCACGTTCTCCTTGGGGTCAAACGTCAGGTGCACGTGCATGCCGGGGTCGGTCGGCTCACCAGCGGCGGCGTGTTCGCTGTCGGCGCACGGGTTGTCGCGCTGCTGGCAGATCTTCCAGCTCACGGCATCCCAGACCTGGTGCAGGTCGCTCAATGTCGCGCCAAACACCTTGTTCGCGTCGCGCCACACTTGCAGCTCGCCCTTGCCAGCGTCCACGGGGGACGATGCGGGGCGGGTCTTGCCAATGATGTGGCTGCACTGGATGAGGCCATGCGCACGCAGCACATCCATCACTGCCGTGCGGTCTTCCGTGCGAATTTGCAACACCGCGCCCAGCTCTTCGTTGAACAGCGCGCGCAGGGTTTGCTCTTCGCGGCGGCCCGCCACTTGCTTGCCCCAGTTCTTGCCTTCGCCGCTGTCCATGCGGCTGTCGCTGATGCCGTCACCTTCGGTGATCAGCATATCCACATTCAGCGCCACGCCCACATGGCCGGCAAAGGCCATCTCGGCCACGGTAGCCAGCAAGCCGCCGTCGCCCTTGTCGTGGTAGGCCAGCACCAAGCCCTTGGCGCGCAACTCGTTCACCGCATCGACCAGGGCGATCAGATCCTTGGCGTCGTCCAGGTCGGGCACTTCGTTGCCTGACTGGTTGAGCACCTGACCGATGATGGAGCCACCCATGCGCATCTTGCCGCGGCCCAGGTCAATCAGCACCAGCGAGCTGTCGGCCACTTCGGCGTTGAGCTGCGGCGTGAAGGTGGTGCGCACATCGTCGATGGCGGCAAAGCCGGTGATGATCAGGCTCACGGGCGAGGTCACCTTCTTGGTCACGCCATTCTCATTCCACTGCGTGCGCATGGACAGGCTGTCCTTGCCCACGGGAATCGAGATATTCAGCGCGGGGCACAGCTCCATGCCCACGGCCTTGACGGTGGCGTACAGCGCCGCGTCTTCACCGGCTTCACCGCAGGCGGCCATCCAGTTGGCCGACATCTTCACCTTGGGCAACTCAATCGGTGCAGCCAGCATGTTGGTGATGGCTTCGGCCACGGCCATGCGGCCCGAAGCCGGGGCATTGATGGCCGCCAGCGGCGTGCGCTCGCCCATGGCCATGGCTTCGCCCTTGAAGCCCTGGTAGTCGGCCAGCGTCACGGCCACGTCGGCCACAGGCACTTGCCAGGGGCCGACCATCTGGTCGCGGTGCGTCAAACCACCCACGGCGCGGTCGCCAATGGTGATCAAAAAGCGCTTCGATGCCACCGTGGGGTGGGCCAGCACTTCGATCACGGCCTGCTCCAGTGCCACACCGGTCAAGTCCATCGCAGGCAGTGTGCGCTCCACTGTGGTCACATCCTTGTGTACCTTGGGTGGTTTGCCCAGCAGCACATTCATGGGCATGTTCACGGGGAACTTCTGGTCGCCCGATTCGACGGCGGTGTCTTCCAGCACCAGCTGACGCTCTTCGGTGGCGACACCGATCACGGCAAACGGGCAGCGCTCGCGCTCACAGAAGGCCGTGAACTGCTCCAGCGACTCAGGGGCAATGGCCAGCACGTAACGCTCTTGCGATTCGTTGGACCAGATTTCCTTGGGCGACAGACCGGACTCTTCCAGCTTGACGGCGCGCAGGTCAAAGCACGCGCCACGGCCGGCGTCGTTGGTCAGCTCGGGGAAGGCGTTGGAGATACCACCGGCGCCCACGTCGTGGATGGCCAAAATGGGGTTCTCGGCGCCCTGCTGCCAGCAGTGGTTGATAACTTCCTGCGCACGGCGCTCGATCTCGGGGTTGCCGCGCTGCACCGAATCAAAGTCCAGTTCTGCCGCATTCGTGCCCGAAGCCATGGAGCTGGCTGCACCACCGCCCATGCCGATGCGCATGCCGGGGCCGCCCAGCTGGATCAGCAACGTGCCAGCGGGGAATTCGATCTTCTTGGTCAGCTCGGCGTCAATCACACCCAAGCCACCAGCAATCATGATGGGCTTGTGGTAGCCACGGGTGATGTCACCAACCTGCTGCTCGTACTCACGGAAGTAACCCGTCAGATTGGGGCGGCCAAACTCGTTGTTGAACGCCGCGCCGCCCAGCGGGCCTTCGATCATGATTTGCAGCGGGCTGGCAATGTGCTCGGGCTTGCCCACTTCGCTGCCCCACAGCTTGGAGACCGTGAAGCCCGTGAGGCCCGCCTTGGGCTTGGAGCCGCGGCCCGTGGCGCCTTCGTCGCGGATTTCACCGCCGTTGCCGGTCGAGGCACCGGGGAATGGCGAGATGGCCGTGGGGTGGTTGTGCGTCTCCACCTTCATCAACACGTGGTTGACGGCGGCTTGCTTTTGATAGCTAGGAGCGCTTGCTGCGCCTGCGCCAGAGGCCGATTTGGCATCAAACTTGGCAACAAAGCGCTCCACCGCATGGCCTTCCATGATGGAGGCGTTGTCGGCATATGCCACCACGGTGTGCTGCGGCGAGACAGCTTCGGTGTTGCGGATCATGCCGAACAGCGATTTGTCTTGCTCCACACCGTCAATGGTGAACTTGGCGTTGAAAATCTTGTGGCGGCAGTGCTCGGAATTGGCCTGCGCAAACATCATCAACTCCACGTCCGTGGGGTTGCGCTTGAGGTCGTGGAAAGCGTGGACCAGGTAGTCGATCTCGTCGTCGGCCAGGGCCAGGCCCCACTGCTTGTTGGCCGCTTCCAGCGCGGTGCGACCGCCGCCCAGCACATCCACAAACTCCATGGGCTGCGCCTGCAGGGTGGAGAACAGCTGCTCGGCTTCGGCACGGGTGGCAAAGACCGACTCGGTCATGCGGTCGTGCAGCAAGGCCGCGATCTGTGCGGTTTGCTCGGCGCTCAGCTCGGGCTTGCCACCCAGCAGACCGGACTTTACTTCCACGCGGTACTCGGTCATGCGCTCCACGCGGAACACCTGCAGGCCGCAGTTGCGCGCAATATCGGTCGCCTTGGAGGCCCAGGGCGAGATGGTGCCCAGACGGGGGGTGACCACAAAAGCCACGCCTTCGCCAGCACCGACGTAAGGGTCTCCATACGTCAGCAAGGCCGCCAGACGCTGGGATTGCTCCGCTGTCGGGGCCGCCTCGGTGGCGACAAGATGCACGAACCGGGCACTGATACCCGTGATCTTGGGATGGATGGCGACCAGATCGGTCAAGAGTTGCTGGGCGCGGAACGAGCTCAGGGCGTTTCCACCCTCAAACTGTGTCAAATGCAAGGTCACGTGGCGGCCTGTTTATGTGAAGGCTGGTGAAAAGCGCCTCAGCCCTGCTGGCAAGCAACGGGGCCTGGGCGCTCAATCGAGAGAGTACTTATTTTACCGGGCTGAATACTGTCTATACGGAAAGCGATATGAGTAGGGGAATAGGCACAGGGCTTGCACACAAACCCCAACACCCTGCTAGCAATGTCAAGAAGAGCCGCCTGCCCACCAGTCCATTGCCGCCAGTGGAATAATCGGGCGTATGAGCATCACCATCAAATCGCCCGAAGAGATCGAACGCATGCGCGTGGCTGGTCGTTTGGCTTCGGAAGTGCTGGACTACATCACCCCCCACATCAAGCCCGGCATCACCACTGCTGAAATCGACCGTTTGGGCGCAGAATGCATGGCCCGCCAAGGCACCAAGTCGCCCACCATTGGCTACCAGCCCCCCGGCTATCCGCCCTACCCGGGTCACCTGTGCACCTCGCCCAACCATGTGGTGTGCCACGGCATTCCTAACGACAAGCCACTGAAAAAAGGCGACATCGTGAACGTGGACGTCACCGTCATCACCGAAGACGGCTGGTACGGCGACAACAGCCGCATGTTCCAGATTGGCGAAGGCACGATTGCGGGCAAGCGCCTGGACAGGCTGACGTTTGAAGCCATGTGGCTGGGCATCCAGCAGGTCAAACCGGGCAACACCTTGGGCGACATTGGTCACGCCATCCAAACTTTTGCCGAAAAGCACAACCTGTCGGTGGTGCGCGAGTATTGCGGCCACGGTATCGGCCAGAAATTCCATGAAGAGCCGCAGGTGCTGCACTATGGCCGCCCCGGCGAAGGTGTGGTACTGGAAGAAGGCATGGTCTTCACGATTGAGCCCATGCTGAATCTGGGCAAGCGCGAAGTGAAGGAACTGGGCCAAGACGGCTGGACCATCATCACCAAAGACCGCAGCCTCTCGGCACAGTGGGAGTTGATGATGGCCGTTCCCAAGACGGGCTACGATATCCTCACTTGGTCTGACGGCTCGCCTACGCCACCCGACTTTATCCAGAGCATCCGCTGCTGATGACGCAGCCCACCCACTGGTAAAACCCCACGAGGCAGCCTGCACGACGCACGCTGCCTTTTTTTACGGCATACCTCCGGACGTTACGCGTGCCGTAAGGCACACGGTGCACACCCTACACATACCGGCGCACCTTGCACCAGCCACCCCGCCCAGCAACTGCGCATATTTCTTGCTTAGGTTTTGACCAGTTTTCTCCGACAGGTTATCGCGCCATGAACACTGAACTCGGCACCTTGCGTACCGTTTACCGCCAAGAAAAAAATGCCATCAGCGAGGGGCTGCGTACCCCTGCGGCCAGCACACGCAGCATTCGCAGTGTGCTGCACAAGCTCTCGCGCTTGACAGACAAGCACTTGTGTGCCGTCCGCACTGCCTCCGGCCTGCCTGCCGAGGTGGCCTTGGTGGCAGTCGGCGGCTATGGGCGCGAGCAACTGTTTCCGCCTCCGACGTCGATGTGTTGTTGCTGTTGCCCGGCACAGCACCGAGGCGCATGCCCACCTGAAAACCCACCTTGAGCGCTTTATTGGCGCGTGCTGGGATGCGGGACTGGAAATTGGCTCCAGCGTGCGCACCATCAGCGAATGTGTGGCCGAGGCCGCCCAAGACGTCACCGTGCAAACTGCCATGCTGGAGGCACGCTTGATAGATGGTGATGCCGCTTTGTTTGCCGACTTTCAACAGCAATACCGCGCTGGCCTGAACCCCAAGGCATTCTTTACCGCCAAGACGCTGGAGTTGCGCCAGCGCCACATCAAGCATGAAGACACGCCCTATGCGCTGGAGCCCAACTGCAAAGAATCTCCCGGCGGCTTGCGCGATCTGCACACCATTTTGTGGGTGTCGCAAGCCGCAGGCCTGGGGCGCACCTGGCGCGAGCTGGCGGCATCCGGCATCGCTACCGAGTTTGAAGCCTCACAGCTTGAGCGCAACGAGGCCACACTCAGCCTGATCCGCGCCAAGCTGCATGCCATCTCGGGGCGCCACGAAGACCGCCTGATTTTTGATTTGCAAACGGCGGTGGCCCAGTCCCTGGGCATTCAGAGCCACACCCCGGT
>NZ_CADEPJ010000187.1 GCF_902829245.1 Comamonas jiangduensis
CACCAGCGCAGGTCGGCCACGCTCATCCACGCTATTGGGGTCTACGCCCTGCTGCAGCAACTTGCGCACCTGCACGAAGTTGTCGCGAATGATGGCGGTCTGCAAATCGGCAGCCGCATCTGCATGCGCCAGCGGCCATCCAGCGGCAGCGAAAATACCCATGCCCAGCGACTGCAACAGGACTCGTCGGTTCATCCGTTCACCACCTCTTTAAACAAACGGTCAAAGTTCTCGCTGGTCAGTTGCGCCACGGCTTCCACGGTCATACCCCGCACCTGCGCCACCTGCTGGGCCACAAACGGCACATAGGCTGGGCTGTTGGTTTTGCCGCGGTAAGGCACCGGGGCCAAATACGGGCTGTCCGTTTCAATCAAGATGCGATCTGCGGGCACAAAGGCTGCCACATCACGCAAGTATTGGGCACTCTTGAACGTCACGATGCCAGAAAACGAGATGTAAAAGCCCAGGTCCAGCGCTTGTTTGGCTACGTCCATGCTTTCGGTAAAGCAATGAAACACGCCGCCTGCACTGCCGGTGCTGCCGTCTTCACCCTCTTCTTTCAGAATACGGATGGTGTCTTCGTGCGCCGCGCGGGTATGGATCACCAAAGGCTTGCCGCATTGCTGGGCGGCGCGGATGTGCGTGCGAAAGCGCTCACGCTGCCATTCCATATCGGCCACGGTGCGGCCACCCTTGCGGTCTTCCATGCCGTAGTAGTCCAAGCCCGTCTCACCAATGCCCACCACGCGGGGCAGTGCGGCACGCTCTACCAAGTCTTGCACGCTGGGCTCTGTCATGTGCTCGGTATCGGGGTGCACCCCCACCGTACACCACAGGTTGTCATAGCGCAGGGCCAAGGCATGCACATCCGGAAATTCTTCCATCGTGCAGGAGATGACCATGGCGCGCGTCACCTGGGCCTGTGCCATGGCCTCTTGAATGGCGGGCAAGTTGGCAGACAGCTGCGGAAAGTTCAAATGGCAGTGGGAATCGGTAAACATTCGCAATCAATCGTACAAAAATAATGCCGGCCTTGGTGCACCCCAAGCCGGCATTGCAAGAAAACCGTGGCTGGCCTACAGCGTTTGCGTGGGTCTTTCGAAGCAATCGCAGTACCCAAAATCTGCTCAATTTTGGCTTTGAGTTGCTGCGACTTTTCGTCCTTGGGAAAACGCACACCAATACCTTGTGTGCGGTTGCCACCAGCACCGGCGGGCGTCACCCAGCCCACCTTGCCAGCAATCGGGTAGCGCTGCGTGTCTTCCGGCAGGGTCAGCAACACATACACATCATCACCCAGGCGGAACTCGCGCGGTCGCCACAAAGATACCGCCTTCAGCAAACAAAGGAATGTATGCAGCGTACAAAGCCCCTTTTCTTTGAGGGCCAGTTGCAAAACACTGGGGAGAGGAGGTGGCGTCTGCGTGCTCATGGATATCGTGGAAGTCGCTTTAATGCTTGGAGTGTAGGACTGTGCGCGCCTGCGCCACAAGGGCGTCCGTCATCAAACCCGCATTAAATGGATGCTCCGCCGTGCGTGCTTCCTGTGCGAGCGATTTGGCCCAGCGTGCCAAGATCATTGCCGAAGGCGCTGGGGGCAGGTCTTGGACCGCGAAATAACGTGGCCCGCTGCCCTGGGCGACGCACATCAGGTCGTGACAGAGCTTTTGCAACCATTGCACCACCTCGGGTGGCGCCATATCAGCAAAGATGCTCACATCACCCGCAGCCACGGCCTTGGGCAAGCGCTGAAAGACGTCCAACCCTTTGCCCGCTTGCGCCATCGCCAAGGCATCCAGCGGCCTGCCACCCGCCGCTCTGAGCCAAGCCTGCGCAGCTTCTGCCGCCAGGCCTTGCTGCTGCAGCCACTGCAACATGTCGGGCTCTGCAGGCCATGCCATGGTGTGGGCCAAGCAACGGCTGCGAATCGTTGGCAACAACTGGTGCGCAGCTTCTGTCGCAAAATAAAACGCACGTCCCGGTGGCTCTTCCAGCGTTTTGAGCAAGGCATTGGCCGTGATGGCGTTCATCTGCTCTGCCGGGTAGACCAGCACCGCCTTGCCGCGCCCACGGCCACTGGTGCGCTGGGTGAATTCCACGGCATCACGCATGGCATCCACCGAATTTCTTTGCTGGGCTTGCGTTTTTATCGTCAATCTCGGACTGTGCCTTCTCACTCAAAGGCCAGCCACGCTCCAGCATGTCGACCTCCGGCATCAGCACACACAAATCCGCATGGGCATGCACATCAATGCTGTGGCAGCTGGCGCAGTGGCCGCAAGCGCCCTGCTGCGTGGGCTGCTCACACAGCCACGCACGCACCATGGCCATGCCCAGCTCAAACTGCCCCATGCCCGACGGGCCTTGCAACAACCACGCATGCCCGCGCTGGGCCAACAAGGCCTGGCGCTGCTGCGCAAGCCACGGAGCCAACAGACCCCCAATGGACGCGCTCACGCTGCGGCCCCTGAGGCCTGCTGCAAATAGCCGCGTTGCTGCAGCACCTGGGCCACTTGCTGCCACACTGCTTCACGAGGCTGGTGCGCATCAATGCGTGCAAATCGTTGGGAGCCTCTTCACAGCGGCGTGCATAGCCAGCCGCCACTGCCGCGAAAAACTCTTGGGGCTGCGCCTCAAAACGGTCTGGCACACGCGCTGTAGCCAGTCGCTGCGCTGCCACTTCGGCGGGCAAGTCGAACCAGATGGTCAAATCAGGTTCTCGCATGAAATCTGGCTCTAGCGCGCATCCAGTCTGCGCCATGCGCTCTAGTATTTGCAGCTTATTCCAGTCAAAACCACGGCCCGCTCCTTGGTAGGCAAAAGTGGCATCAGTAAAACGATCACTCACCACCACCTCTGCACGCGCCAGCGCTGGCTCAATCACCTGCACCAAATGGTCGCGGCGTGCAGCAAACACCAGCAAGGCTTCGGTCAGGGGTCCATGGCATCGTGCAACAGCAATTGCCGCAGTTTCTCCGCCAAGGGCGTACCGCCCGGCTCACGCGTCAAGGTCACGGAGCGGCCAGCATCGCGAAAGGCTTGCGCCAAGGCTTCAATGTGCGAGGACTTGCCCGCGCCATCAATGCCTTCAAAGCTGATGAACAAGCCGGTCATGGGTGTCTGCTTCAAAACAAAATCTCTATCTACAAGTTCTGCCGTGTACGGCCAAGGTGTTCAGCACCATGCTCAATTGCCACCCCGGATATAGCGGTTGACCGCCCGGTTGTGCTCATCAAATTCGGGCTGAAGTGGCTACTGCCGTCGCACGCGCTACAAAATAATAAGCCTTGGTCGGCTCTGGGCGCACCGCAGCCAGCAAAGACGCTTTGCCGGGCATCGCAATCGGCGTGGGTGGCAAACCCGCCCGTGTATAGGTATTCCACGGGGTATCGGTTTGCAGATCTTTGCGCCGAATGTTGCCATCAAAGGACTCGCCCATGCCATAAATCACCGAAGGGTCGGTTTGCAGCCGCATGCCTGCACGCAAGCGATTGGCAAACACCCCGGCGATCTGCCCCCGGTCGCTGGCGCGGCCGGTTTCTTTCTCCACAATGCTGGCCAAAATCAATGCCTCGTAGGGTGACTTCAGCGGTGTGTCCGCACTGCGCTGCTCCCACATCTCGTCCAAACGGCGCTCCATGGCATGCAAAGCGCGGCGCAGCACTGCCAATTCACTGCTGCCTTTGGCATAGGTGTAGGTGTCCGGAAAGAACATGCCTTCAGCGGCAACGCCGGGTTTGCCCAAAGCAACCATGATGTCTGCTTCGCTCATGGCCACCGTGTCGTGCTTGAGGAATTCGTCCTTGGCAATCAAGGCCCGCATCTGCCGGAAGGTCCACCCCTCCACAAACGTGATGGCACGCAAGCTTTCTTCACCGCGCACCAGCTTTTGCAGCAGGCTGCGCGGCGTGGTGCCCGCCGTCAACTCATAGTTGCCAGCGCGTATTTGGCGATCTTGTTGGGAGAGGCGAAACCAGTAATACAGCAGCCGGGCATCGGTCTGCACCCCCGCTTGCACCACGGCCTGCGCTACGCCACGCGGGGAAGTGCCGGGCTCAATCTCCAGCTCCAGAGTCTGTGCAGACATGCGCAGCGGCTGACCCAGCCACCATGCCGCAGCCCCACCTGCCAGGGCGGCCAATGCAGCCAAAAATAACAGCACCATCAAAAAACGTCGCACAACCTTTTGCATCCTCTGATAAAGAGCGGGGATCATAATTCACCCATGACCCAGACACTCCAAGGCATTGCCCCCATTTCACATCTGGGCGTCATCCGCGTACAGGGCGATGACGCTGCCAGCTTCTTGCACGGCCAGTTGACCAATGACTTCGCGCTGCTTGATCTACACCACGCACGCTTGGCCGCTTTTTGCTCGGCCAAAGGCCGCATGCAAGCCAGCTTTATTGGTTTCAAGCGTGCGCATGACGACATTTTGCTTGTGCTCAGCCGTGACTTGCTGGCACAGACCCTCAAACGCCTGTCCATGTTTGTGCTGCGCGCCAAAGCCAAGCTCAGCGATGCCAGCGCCGACTTTCACCTGCTGGGCCTGATCGGTAACGCCGTGCCGCACAGCGAACAAGCGCCATGGGCCTTGCAGTCTGAAGGTGATGCCCACATCGTCCACCTGTACCCTGCCGCTGGCCAAGCCCGTGCACTGTGGATTGCCCCAGCCAGTACGGCAGCACCCGCCACCACATTGACCGCCGCGCAGTGGCTATGGTCTGAAGTGGCCAGCGGCGTGGCCACAGTTTCACAACCGGTCTACGAGCTTTTTGTGCCGCAGATGCTCAACTACGAATCGATTGGCGGCGTGAACTTCAAAAAAGGCTGCTACCCCGGCCAGGAAGTGGTGGCACGCAGCCAGTTTCGCGGCACCCTCAAGCGCCGCGCTTTCATCGTCCATGCGCAGGCTGAGGTACAAGCTGGCACGGAGGTGTTTGCCGCCAGCGATGCAGAGCAAGCCGCAGGCACCGTGGTGCAAGCTGCGCCCGCACCCCAAGGCGGCTGGGAGGCCATCATCAGCATGCAAATCAGTGCTGCACCAGAGGCGTTGACGGCCGGCAGCGCCACAGGCACGCCCTTGACGATCCTGCCTCTGCCCTACCCCTTGCTGGAAGACATCTAAGCGCCGCTATCCAACTTGCCGACAGCGCTGAGGCAACGCAGCGCCCCATTCGCCTCAGGCATGGCCGATAAAAAAGCCACCTTTGCGGTGGCTTTTTTGTGCGCTAATTTTTCAGTTCAGGGCTTGATAGCGATTTTGAGTACTCCATCACGCTGGTGCGCAAACAGATCGTACGCTTCCGCGATATCGTCGAGCTTGCGCTGGTGCGTGACCATCACGCCCAAGTCCAAGCGATTGGCTTCAATCACGTTCATCAGACGGCGCATGCGCTCTTTGCCGCCAGGACACAGCGCCGTGCGGATGGTGTGGTCGCCCAAGCCAGAAGCAAAGGCCGAGAGCGGAATCTTCAAATCTTCCGAATACACCCCCAGGCTCGACAAAGTACCTCCGGGCTTGATCACCTTCATGGCTTGCTCAAACGTTGCCTGCGTGCCCAGCGCTTCAATCGAGCTGTCAGCCCCCTTGCCGCCCGTGAGTTTGAGCACCTCGCTGATCACATCCACATTGCGGAAGTTCAGCGTCACGTCGGCCCCCATTTTTTTGGCAATGCCCAGGCGGTGGTCATTTCCATCCACGGCAATGATGGTGGTCGCCCCCAGCAAACGCGCACCCGCCGTGGCGCACAGCCCAATCGGCCCTTGGGCAAACACCACAACCGTGTCGCCAATTTTGATGTTGGCATTTTCCGCACCTGCAAACCCGGTGGACATGATGTCTGGGCACATCAGCACCTGCTCATCCGTCAGCCCATCGGGGATGGGTGCCAGATTGGCCTGCGCATCCGGCACCAGCACGTACTCGGCCTGGGTGCCATCAATCAAATTGCCAAAGCGCCAGCCTGCGGTCGCCTTGTAGCCATGGCAGCCGCATAAGCCACGTGCGCTCAGATAACTGCCGTCCTGGCTGGCGTAGCCATCTTGCGCCGCGTAACTGTTGAAGTTGGGGCAAATAGCGCCAGCAATCACGCGCTGCCCTTCTTGGTAGCCCTGCACGGCACTACCCTTCCTGCACTGCATCAAATAGATTTTCACATTATGAAATTGAATTTTGATGCAATGAAATATGCTGGTGATTATCACTGGGCACCCGCACTGCCGACTGCCCCTAGGTATGCAGTGCATGTGCAGCTATGACCACCCCATCTTCATCGGCATACAGCCAGTCCCCAGGGTGAACTTTCACTCCAGCGATATCTACCGCAACATCCGCCTGCCCTTCGCCACGCTTTTCCGTAGGCATAGGCATTAAAGCAAGCGCAGCAATGCCTACAGCAGCCGTGCGCAGTTCCGCTGCATCACGCACACAACCAAAAACCAAAACCCCTGCCCAACCATTGCGAGCGGCTGCAGCAGCCAAATTCCCGCCTGCCAACGCTTTGCGCAAAGATCCGCCACCGTCAACCACCAAAACGCGGCCTTCTCCTGAGGAATCCAAGGCTTGCTTCACAAGGCTGTTATCTTCAAAACACTTCACGGTGACAACAGGCCCTGCAAAATGGGAGTGCCCTCCAAAATGTTGAAATACTGGAGGCAGTACACGAAATGCGCCGCTATCGTCGTTCTTGTGTGCGTCGCATAAATCACAAGTTTGGAAAGTAATAGCCACCAAGCATCTCCATTTTTTGTTGATACAAATCCAGAGGCCTCGCCGCTGGATGCAGTGGCACATCCTCCCATTGAGCTGGCAGATTACAAAGCAGACGTGCAGTTTTTGCGGCTTTACGTGCTCTCCTGCAACAAAAGAGGTGAAAAAACTAGTTCGCCCGCTTGGAAAGGCGAAATTTTCCCATTAGCATCTGGCACAACCAGTTCTAGACAGATGCACACCCGTCATCAGCGCTGGCACAACTCATCCCAAAAAGGAAAGCAAAAAATGGCAACTGCAAAGAAGGCAACTGCTGCAACCGCAGCTCCCGCGAAAAAGCGCACTCCTAACGCCGCCTTCATGAAACCCTGACACCCAGCGCTGCTTTGGCCGCTGTGGTGGGCAAGGATCCCCTGCCCCGCACTGAAATCATCAGCAAACTGTGGGTCTACATCAAGGCCAACAACCTGCAAGACGCTTCCAACAAGCGCATGATCAACGCAGACGCTAAGCTCAAAGAAGTGTTTGGCAAGCCCCAAGTTTCGATGTTCGAAATGGCTGGCTTGATTGGCAAGCACGTTAGCTAATTGGTGCACGCACCCATAAGAAACCGGCTTAGGCCGGTTTTTTATTGCCATCAATCAGAGCGTCTGGATACGGGTTTGACCTGACTGCAAGAAAGTCTTTGCAAATGCGATGAATTCGCATTTATAATTCTTTCCATCACATCAATAGCCAGCCACAACTGTTTGCAGCCATGATCGTTTGTGTATGCCACCGAGTATCAGACCGCGAGATCGCGCGCCACGCGCATGCGGGCATGAGTTTCGACGAAATCCAATTTGAGCTGGGTATCGCTACGCAATGCGGTCGCTGTGAAACCTGTGCACGCGATGTGGTGGACAAGTGCTGCTCCAAAGGCACCACAGCCGCCATCCACAACGAAGTTGCCGCCCAATCAGTTCAGCTTGCCACCCCTATTTTGGAGAGCAAAGCATGGCATTCTTCTCAACCGTTGCAGGCAGCCTGATTTTGGTTTTAGGCTGCTCATGGTGGATCTTCCGCAAGTAGTTCCCGTGCGGTTCGCACTGGCGTACGATAGATTTCCTCCACCGTTGCACTAGCCTTCAAGGCTGGCCATACCGGCTGTTTCAGCCGGTTTTTTGATCCTATGTCTTCTTCCGAACAACTTGCCCCTGCCGGTGCTCTAGGCCACAAAGCCATGATTACCGGGGTGGTAGTAGCGCTCCACGCTGCTGGCATCTGGGCTTTGCAAAGCGGCATGAGCCGCCCGCCAGAGCCCCAAATTATTGCTGCAGAAGTGATCGCGCAGTTCATCGCGCCACCTGCGCCAGAGCCGCCTGCACCGGCCCCAGCAGCGCCGCAACACCTGCCCCCCAAGCCACAGCCCAAACCAGAGCCCGTTAAGCCCCAACCAGCTCCCAAACCTGTGCAAAAAGCACCGCTTTTGCCCAAAGCGATTGCAGATCCCACCCCTGCGCCCAATGCACCGACAGGTACGCTCGACAGTGCGCTTCCTGCGCCGGTGGCCGACGCAACACCACCCGCGCCAGCAGCCCCTCCTGCACCGCCAAGTGCGCCAGCCCAGCCTTCCGGTGCTGCCGTGCAGTTGCCTTCCAGCAACGCGACCTATTTGAACAATCCGCGCCCCAGCTACCCTTCCATCAGCCGCCGCATGGGTGAGCAAGGCAAGGTATTGCTGCGCGTACTGGTCGATGAAAACGGGTTGCCACAGCAAATCGAAATCAAGCAATCCAGCGGTTTTGACCGCCTGGACAAAGCAGCGCTGGCCTCGGTGCAGCGCTGGCGCTTTGTGCCCGGTAAACGCAACGGTGTTCCTGAAGCCATGTGGAACATCGTGCCCGTCAATTTCGTTCTCGAATAAACAGTCATCTCAGGAGTTTTCATGGAATCCCAATTCGGCATTGCCCACGTCTGGGCGCAAGGCGACTTTGTCACGCGCAGTGTGGCCATCCTGCTGCTGATCATGTCTGTGGCATCGTGGGTCGTCATCATCGTCAAGGCTTTGGGCCTGATGAAGTTCAAAAAGTACGTCAAAGAAGCCAAGGACTTTTGGCACAGCGAAGACTTTGGCGCCGCACTGAACAAGCTCGACGCCGACCCCGCCAACCCTTTTCGCTATCTGGCGCTGGAAGGCCGCGAAGCCATCTCCCACCACCGCAAGACCAGCGCACACCTGCACGACACGCTGGACGTGTCCGACTGGGTCACGCGCTGCCTGCGTAACGGTATCAATGAGTTCACGGCCCGCATGCAATCGGGCTTGGCCATTCTGGCCTCGGTGGGCTCGACGGCGCCTTTCGTCGGCCTGTTCGGTACGGTCTGGGGCATCTACCACGCACTGATCGTAATTGGCACAACAGGCCAGGCCTCGATCGACAAAGTGGCTGGCCCGATTGGCGAGGCGTTGATCATGACGGCCTTCGGCCTGGCTGTAGCCATCCCTGCCGTGCTGGGCTACAACGCCATCGTGCGCGGCAACAAAGGCGTGCTGGGCGCCCTCAACAGCTTTGCCCACGACCTGCACGCATTCTTTGTGACGGGCGCACGTTTGACCGTGGATACCTCCAGCAGCGCGCAAGACGGCAAAGTGCTGCCCATGAAGAAAGGCGCCTAAACCATGTCTTTCGGCACCCAAGACGACAGCGATGACGTCATGAACGAAATCAATATGACGCCCCTGGTGGACGTGATGTTGGTGCTGCTCATCGTCTTCATCATCACCGTGCCCGTCATGAAACACGCGGTGAATGTGGATCTGCCTCGCGCCTCAAATGAGCCTGAGGTGGTCAAGCCCCAGAACATCAGCCTCTCGATTGATGCACAAGGCCAGTTCCACTGGAACAAGGAAGCCATCTCTGATGAGCAACTGGTCGAGCGCCTTCAGGTCGAAGCGGCCAAGGAAGTGCAGCCCGATCTGCACATCCACGGTGACAAGGCCGTGCGCTATGAGCG
>NZ_CADEPJ010000188.1 GCF_902829245.1 Comamonas jiangduensis
TGGGAGATGCGGGCGGCAAAGTTCCGTAGGGCGTACCTGAGGGGGCCGCAGTGTCTGTTGGGTGCGTAGAAGTCATGGCAGCAATCACCGTGGACGCAGACGGCTGGACTGGGGGGGTGGTGCAACTTGCCAGCCGCAGCCTGGTCTGCAAAACCAATAAATACCCATGCGCCACAACGGCATGGGCGGCAAAAAATAGGGCGACAGCCCAGATTACAACGTTTGCAGCGGAACCTTGTGGCGCAACTCTGTTTGGCGATTGTGTTCATCCACAAACACCAGTTGCGGCAGATGTTCTGGGACATCGCTTTCATGCACCTGTGCAAAAGCCGCAATGATGAGCAAAGCGCCCACCGCAGCACGGCGCGCCGCCGAGCCATTCACCGAAATCATGCCGCTGCCGCGCTGGCCCTTGATGGCATAGGTGACAAAGCGCTCACCATTGTCGATGTTCCAGATGTGGATTTGCTCGTTCTCGGCAATATTGGCGGTATCCAGCAGATCTTCATCGATTGCGCAGGAGCCCTCGTAGTGCAGCTCACACTGCGTGGTCTTGACCCGGTGAATCTTGGATTTCAAAAGCGTGCGGAACATGGTATCTCCCTGTGTATTTATAGCGCCATGGCACGCTGCAGTGGGTAACCAAGCACCCACTTGCACCGCCCCCTTGTTTCGCCGGGCGCATTGTGCCCGTACCCGATCGAAGGCTCAACCACTCAATACATAGGGTCATCCAATGGTGCTTGACGGAGCCACCTCCGCACGCAATTCGGTGGTAGCGACTGCGCCAAGGCATGCCGACCACCGCCAGGCAAGCGCTTACAAGCCCAGGTCTTGGGCCGCAGCTTTGAGTTCTGCCAGCTGAAACTCCTGCACGGTGTGCTTGGAAGCAATGCTGCGGTTGTCAGGCCCGGGCACCAGCAGCCAGGCGGTTCCGCCCTCTTCCACCGGGTGAGGCATGGCAAACATCAAGAACTCGCAGTCAATCGCCCAGACATCGTCCACCTCCATCGCTTGGCATTCGGCAGGAATGTGCATGAACGTCACCTGGTGCGAGACGGCGCGCAAAAAGTCATCGTCTTGCGCTTGATCGGCATCGGCCGCACCTTGCACAGGGTCGACATGGCGCACCAGCGGGGTGCTGCTGAAGGCGTTGTGCTCCCACTCCTCGTGCTCGCGCTGGAACATCAACGTGGCACGGCCCGTGAAGGCAAAGCCCGAGGGGGCGTCACCGATGCGGTAGGCGCGCGCTGCGGCCACGGCCTGGGCATAGCTGTCGTTGTCGATGGCGACCACGCGCAGGTCTTGGGTGATATCGGTCATACAAAATTCCTGAAAGAAAGCCCGGCCTGTTGCCAATGCCGGGCTGTGGTGATGCTTGGGACGCAGGTGGCGCCACAAGCAGTTTTTACTGTTGCAGCTGCGCCCACACCTTGTCCAGGCGCTTGCTGCTCACCGGGTACGGCGTGCGCAGCTCTTGGGCAAAAAAGCTCACGCGCAGCTCTTCCAGCATCCAGCGGTACTCTTGCATGCGCGCATCGACCTGGCCCTTGCGCTCGGCCACCAGGCGCCAGTAGCGCTGCTCCAGCGGCTGCAGCTCTTTGTACTTGGCGGCATCGCGTGCCGGGTCGGCGCGGTATTTGTCCAGGCGAATGGTGATGGCCTTCAGATAGCGTGCGTAATGGCCCAGTTGCGCCCAGGGGGCGACGGCGATGAAGTTCTTAGGCATCAGCTTTGTAGCTGCTCGCCCGCGTCCTTCGTGGCTTCCGGCGCATTTTTGGTATCCTTGATCTTGCGCGCCGCAGTGGCGTACTCGGTCAAGATCACCCCCGCCATGCGCGCCACTTCGTTGGCGATCAATGTCAAGCGGCCCCTGCCATCTTGCACACGCTGCTTGAAATCCGCCTCGTTGGCGGGCAACGGCTCTTGCAGGAATGCACGGTCAATGGCTACATCAATGATCTGCTGGCGCAGCTCTTCCTGCGTGCCCAACGGCATGTAAGCCACGGCCATCTTCTGCAGGTCGGGATGTTCTTTTCCAGGTACTTGACGCGTCCTTGATCTGCAGCGCAAACAGGCGGCGCAGGCCAACACGGTGCTTGGCGGCAGCCACCGGGCTCGTCAAACACTTCGATGCCGACTTCCGTGCCGTGGTCGATCAATGCCGGAAAGCCAATCAGCGTGGTGCTGCCCTTGCTGATTTCCATCAGCTCGGCAGCTCGCCAAGCTCCAGGCCGTGTAGCGCTGCTCGGCCTTTTGGCAGGCGCGGCCTTGGCGGCAGACTTCTCGTTTTAGGAGCTACTGGCGCTTTACCAGACTGCGCTGGAGGCTGATTTTGCTGAGATTTTGCAGCAGACTGCGTGGCTTCATCAAGCTTGAGCGAAGCCAGCGCCTGGAACGCCCCGCGCGCCTTGGCGCCCCACTCGGCCTTGAGGGGGGCCAGATTGCGGCCTTGGCCCAGCTGGCGGCCATGCTCGTCAATCACGCGAAGTTCATGAACAGGTGCGGGCTGAGCATGTCCAGCTTGAAGTCCGCGCGCTTCACGTCCAGCGAGGTTTCATCACGCACCTGTTTGAGCAGCACGTCAATCAACCCGCCCTTGGCCCAGCGTTCCGACTGCGTAAACAGCTCCGCCAAGCGTGCAGCACTTTCTGGCAGCGGCACAAAGCGGCTGCGCGGGCGCTGTGGCAGGCTCTTGAGCAAGGCTTGGATTTTGTCTTTGAGCATGCCGGGCACCAGCCATTCCGCGCGCTCTTCACTCACCTGGTTCAGCACAAACAGCGGCACCGTCACCGTCACGCCATCGCGCGCGTCGCCGGGGCTGTGCAAATACGCTGCGCTGCAGTCCACGCCACCCAGCTTGACCAGCTTGGGGAAGTTGTCGGTGGTAATGCCGGCCGCCTCATGGCGCATCAGCTCGTCTTTGGACAGGCGCAGCAACTCGGCCTGGCCCTTGCTGGCGGCGCGGAACCATTTGTCAAACGTGGCGCCGCTGTAGATGCCCTTGGGAATGTGCTGCTCGTAGAAGGCGTAGATCAGCTCGTCGTCCACCAGCACGTCTTGGCGGCGAGACTTGTGTTCCAAATCCTCAATCTTGCGCACCATCTTCTGGTTGCTGGGCAAGAAGTGCCACTGCGTGTCCCACTGCCCCTCCACCAGCGCCTGGCGAATGAACATGCGGCGCGCCTCATCCGGGTCCACGCGGCCATAGCTCACGCTGCGGCCGTTGTAGACCACCAGCCCGTAGAGCGTGGCGCGCTCCTGCGCCACCACATCGGCCTGTTTTTTGGACCAGTGCGGGTCTAGCAGCTGTTTTTTCAGCAAATGCGCCCCACCCTCTCCCAGCCACTGCGGCTCAATCGCCGCAATGCCTCGGCCGTACAGGCGCGAGGTTTCTACCAGCTCCGCCGCCACAATCCAGCGCCCGGGCTTTTTAGACAGGTGCGCACCGGGGTGGGGGTGGAACTTGATGCCGCGTGCGCCCAAGTACGCATCGCTTTCTTCGCCCTTGTAGCCCATATTGCTCCACTCGCCCGCCCGCCTTTCCCTGGGCCCCCCCTCTCTTTGCCCATGTGCAGCAAGTTGCCGCGCTCGTCCACCGCACCCAACTCGGCCAGCAGCTGGTAGCCGTCGGCAATGGCGCGGCCCGAGGGGGCTTCAAGGAACGGAAAGTTCACCACATCGCCCAGGCCCAGCGCCTTCATGCGCAAGATCACACCAGCGAGCGAGCTGCGCAGGATTTCCGGGTCGGTAAACGGCGGGCGGCTGGCAAAGTCGGCCTCGTCATACAGGCGAATGCAGATACCGTTGGCCACTCGGCCACAGCGACCTGCGCGCTGGTTGGCGGCGGCCTGGCTGATGGGTTCGACCAGCAACTGCTCCACCTTGCTACGGAAGGAATAGCGCTTAACGCGCGCTGTGCCTGCATCAATCACGTATCGGATGCCAGGCACCGTGAGCGAGGTTTCCGCCACGTTGGTGGCCAGCACAATGCGGCGGCCGGTGTGGCCGTCAAAAATGCGGTCCTGCTCGGCCTGCGACAGGCGCGAGAACAGCGGCAGCACCTCGGCACTGCGCAAGGCAGGCTGGTGCTGCAGGTGTTTGCGCAGGTGGTCGGCGGCTTCGCGGATTTCGCGCTCGCCGGGCAAGAAAATCAGAATGTCGCCGCCCGTGGCACCGCCGCTCCACAACTCATCGACGGCATCGGCCATCGCGTCGTTCAAGTCGTAGTCCTTCTTTTCCTCGAACGGGCGGTAGCGCATCTCCACCGGATAGGTACGGCCCGACACCATGATGACCGGCGCCGGGCCCTTGGGCCCTTCAAAGTGCTTGGCAAAGCGATCAGCATCGATCGTCGCCGAAGTCACTACGACTTTAAGATCAGGCCGTTTGGGCAAGATCTGGCGGATATAGCCCAGCAAGAAGTCGATGTTCAGGCTGCGCTCGTGCGCCTCGTCGATGATCAGCGTGTCATAAGCCTTGAGCAGCGGGTCGGTCTGCGTTTCGGCCAGCAAGATACCGTCGGTCATCAGCTTGACCGAGGCATTCTTTTGCAGCGTGTCCTGAAAACGCACTTTGTAGCCGACCAGTTCACCCAACGGCGAGTTCAGCTCTTCGGCAATGCGTTTGGCCACTGAGCTTGCCGCAATACGGCGCGGCTGGGTGTGGCCGATGAGGTGGCCGCGTACATTGCCGTTGGCATCTGGCACGGCATTGACCTTGCCCGCCCCAGCGCCAAGGCAATTTTGGGCAGCTGGGTAGTTTTGCCCGAGCCCGTTTCGCCGCAGACGATGATGACTTGGTGCTTGTCCATCGCCTCCATGATTTCTTCACGGCGGGCAGATACGGGCAGGGACTCGGGGAACGTGATCTTCAAAGGCATAAGGGGCGCAATTATCCCCGCAGCGCCCCAACTGCGCTGCGGACAGGTTTAGCGCGGGGACGAAAAAAAATCCCCGCAGCCACCACTGCGAGGATCTGATGATCTTCGTTCAGAGCATCAATCTTTCTTGGTGTCTACATAACCCACGCCTGCACCAAAATTCATGCCCTTCCGGGCGAAGGGTAACCCACATCGGCGCCCACGTACACATTGTTCTCACCCAAGTAGGCCACGCCCACATTGGGGCGAAAGCCGCGGTCGCTGAACGAGTAGTCCACCCCCAAATATCCGGCAGCTTTTTTCTCTTTGTCTGTGGAGAACATCTTGATGCCTAAAGCGGGGCCTGCACTGGGCTTAGGCCCCCCGAAAGTCCACGTCAGGCCTGCACCCCAGCCCACATCCGCCATGGCTGCTGTCGACAGCGTCAATGCAGTCAACGCAGCGCCTGTGGTTGCTAGAAATTTTGTTCGCATTCCAAATGCCTCCTGAGTTCAGTTTGCCGCACCCCCATGGTCAGCATTGACTCATTTTCAGGAGCGCCAAGGCCATACCCTGTCAGACAGCGCCTTCGATACATACTGATAAATTTGCTCGCTCCCAACGCATGCATAGCAAGCACCCGCACACAAAAAAGCGCACAGGCGATGCGCCTGTGCGCTTTGTACTGCGGCCCTCAAAAGCGGGGCGTTAAACGCCCTTACCGAGCATCTTGCCGTTGACTTCTACGCCATACAGCGAATTGGGCGAGTTGTGGAAGATTTCACGGGTCTTGGCAATATCGCCGTTGAAGCGTGGATCTTGCGGGCGCTCAAAGCTGTTGATATAGGTGGCGGCTTCCCAAGCTTCTTGATCCGTCAAATCGTTGTGCAGGCCGTAAGGCATGTTGGACTTGATGAAGCTGGCGGCCTTATCGATTTCGTGCATACCAGCGCCCCAGTTGTAAGACTCTTTGCCCCACAGTGCTGGGAACACTGTCACACCATCTTTTTTCTGACCTTGGCCGTTATCACCATGGCACAGGGCACATTTGGCTTCATAGACCTTCTGGCCAGCAGCAAACGTGGGGGCCACCTCAGGCTTTGGCACCTTCTTGAAGCCGGCACCCGGCAGCTTCTCGCCTGTTGGTGCCTTTTGTGCCAGCCAGTAGGAATAGGCTTCAATCGCCACCAGAATGTCGTGACCATCATCCGGCGCCTTGCCGTTCATGGAGTACATGAAGCAGCCGCGCACACGCTCGGCAAAGGTATCGACGTGGTCGGTTTTTTTACGGTAAGCAGGGTACATGGGGTAAGCACCCCACATGGGCGCTGCATTGTTCAAGCGCCCCGCATCCAGGTGGCAATTGGCGCAGCTGAGTGGATTGCCCGAGAAGCCTTTGGCATTTTCTGGAGTGCGCAGGAAGATGGCTTCACCACGCTGGATCCACTCACCCATTTTGGTATCTGGAATGTCTTGCGCGCCGGGCACGCTGTAAGCCACTGACTGCATGCCACCGCCTGCAGCCAAAGCTGCTGCTTGTGCCAGCTTGGCCTGTTGGGCCGCTTCTGCTGCGGCTGCGCGCTGCGCGCGCGGTGTATCGGGGATGCTGTAAAAAATACCACCGAGGGCAGCCACCAAAGGAATGGCACAGAAAGCCACGGCGAGTGCTGTTCCTACTTTGGCACTGAAAGCGGGCGTAGTCTTACCCTTGTCGGAAATAATATCCATGTCCGGTCACTTCCTTAGTTCGATGCTGGCTTGGCACCTTGGTGCAGTTGCTGGT
>NZ_CADEPJ010000189.1 GCF_902829245.1 Comamonas jiangduensis
CAAGAAGAAGCCGGCATACGATATCCCCCGGGGTCCCGTGGGCCGGGAGAGGTGTAAAAGAGCCAGCCCCGGGCCCGCGCCGCCGCCGCCGCACGGGCCAGCACCGGGGCTCCCGCCACGGACGTGAAGTTCTGCGCCATCGACGACCCGGGCTGCGAGGCCTGCCAGTAAGGCACCCATTGATTTCATAGCAGCCAGCGCGCAGACCACAAAGTCTTTCAAGCCTCATCGCTTGAAACCTTTGTCTGCACTGCGCAGCCAGCTCACTTTTTTGCAGATTGCAGGGAGTACGACATGCTGACTTTTGATGACGAGATTTCGTCCACCACCCACCCCAACCACACCACATCGGCCAGCACGCACCAGCGTGTGAATGCCGCCGACAAGCGCATCATCAACGCCAAGACCGACGTCAACCAGCTGGTGCCCTTCAAGTACAAATGGGCCTGGGAGAAATACCTTGCCACCTGCGCCAACCACTGGATGCCGCAGGAGGTAAACATGACGCGCGACATCGCGCTGTGGAAGGACCCGAACGGACTGACCGACGACGAGCGCCGCATCGTCAAGCGCAACCTGGGCTTCTTCACCACGGCCGACTCGTTGGCTGCCAACAACATCGTCCTAGGGACTTACCGCCATATCACGGCGCCCGAGTGCCGCCAGTTCCTGCTGCGCCAGGCCTTCGAGGAAGCCATCCACACTCACGCCTACCAGTACATCGTGGAGTCGATCGGCCTGGACGAAGGCGAGATCTTCAACGCCTACAACGAGATCCCGTCGATCCGCCACAAAGACGAGTTCCTGATCCCCTTCATCGAAGCGATCATGGACCCCCACTTCCACACCGGCACGCCCGAAACCGACCAGACCCTGCTCAAGTCGCTGATCGTTTTTGCCTGCCTGATGGAGGGCCTGTTCTTCTACGTCGGCTTCACGCAGATCCTGGCCCTGGGCCGCCAGAACAAGATGGTCGGCGCGGCCGAGCAGTACCAGTACATCCTGCGCGACGAGTCCATGCACTGCAACTTCGGCATCGACCTGATCAACCAGCTCAAGCTCGAAAACCCCCACCTGTGGACACCCGAGTTCAAGGCAGAAATCAACGCCCTGTTCCGCAAGGCCGTGGACCTGGAATATGCCTATGCCGAA
>NZ_CADEPJ010000190.1 GCF_902829245.1 Comamonas jiangduensis
CAAAGGGTTGCCGCCCAGCAGCTTCAAGCTGTAGGCGATATTGCCCGCACAGCCACCAAAGTCACGGCGCAGCGATGGCACCAAAAACGACACATTCAGAATGTGCAGTTGCTCAGGCAAGATTTGGTTCGCAAACTTGCCTTCAAAGCTCATGATGGTGTCAAAAGCCAAAGAGCCGCAGATCAGGGCTGCCATAGTCAAACTTCCGTTCTTCAGAAAAATCAGGGGTAAAAGGCCATCACCCGGTATCCCGATACCGGCAAGTTCAGGCCTTGTGTCATCACGGGCAGCGTGCCGTTCCACTCACTGCGCGCAGCCAGCTCTGCAGGTGCGCCAATTTCAGACAAGTCCAGCACCTTGCGCACCAGCACCTGGTCTTGCGCATCCGTCAGCGTTAGTTCCACCGCAGGAGTGGCAACTGCCAGAGAAGACTGGTTCTGGATGCTGATATCCAGGCGATAGTGGTTAGGACGCGCTTCATGGGCAAAAGAAGAGCCCGTAAGCACCACCGAAGCAATGTGTTTGCGCGGCGCCAACTCACAGCGCAGGGCCACACACAAGGTCTCTAACACGGGGCGCCATTCCGGCTTCCATGCAGCCAGGGTGTTGCGCTCATGGATGGCCACTTGCAGTAGCAGCGTAATGGGCAGAAAAATCACCAGCATGCCCATCGCAAAGCGCACAGCAGGTTGGCTCCACCATGCTTTGCGCTGCGCTTGCTTGACAAATTCAGGGATCTGCTCGTGCTCCCCCACGCCCCTGTCTCCGTCACCGTCGCTGCCAACCGGCGCAAAGTCTGCAGACAGGGGGGCGTCAGGCTGCAGCGGCGTCACCTCCCCTGGCTGCACAAGCGCTGGGGCTGGTGCAGCCATAGAGATTGCCAGGGGCTCCTGCATAGCGGGCTGCTCGGCATGCACATCCGCCCCAAACGGCTCCCCTTCGGTTGCAGGCTGCCCCTCCTCCAACGCTACGGGTGCAATCTCCCCAGACAACGTATCTGGTTGGGCAAATTCAGCATCCACACCTGCAGTGGCTGCAGGGGCAGCCTCGGGGAGATCCTGCAACGCAGGGGCTTCAACAGCTTGCGGTGTCCAAAGCACCTCATCCCAAGCGGGCTCTTTGGCTTCTGTGGCACTTTGCATGCGCCGCGCAATCGAGGCGAACTCTTGCCCCGGCACATCGGGTGCCACTGGCGCATCAAGCCAAGCTTCATCCTGGTCCACGTCCGGGGCTGGTAATATACCCACCCACCAAGGGCTCTGGCTCTGGCTCTGGCTCTGGCTCTGGCTCTGGCTCTGGCTCTGGTCTCTGGCTCTGGCTCTGGCTCTGGCTCTGGCTCTGGCTCTGGCTCTGGCTCTGGCTCTGGCTCGGCTCTGGCTCTGGCAAAGTATTGACCAGTGGGTGGGTGATGGGCGGCTGCGGTGCCTCCACCACAGGTTCATCCCCACCACGCACGATCGGGGGCTGTGTCACCGCCTGCTCCTGCAATGCAGGCTGCGCCGTAGACGCAGACACGGGTGCTGCCGTGGTGAGCGGCATTTCCTCCAGCGCCTGCGTGGCATCAAATACTTCTTGGCAACGCCCGCAGCGCACCCACCCTTCGGAGATGCGCAATTGATCGGCCACCACACGAAATTTGGTGCCGCAAGAAGGACAGCAGGTAATGAGGCTCATCGAGCGTCGATTGTAGGAGGAGCTGCAAGCAGCCAGTGCGTGCATCGACAGTTTCGACACACGCTGGGCTGCCCGCGACCTGCAGTGTTAGGCCTTGTGGGCCGTCATCAAAATCCAGCCGTCTTCGCTGTCGGCTACATCCAGCTTGATGTAGGGGGCATAGGCTTCTTTGAGCTCATCGGCCTGGCGCTCCAAAATGCCTGCCAGCACCAGATGGCCACCGGCTTGCACATGGCTTACCAGGAGCGGTGCCAGCATTTTCAGTGGCGTTGCCAAAATATTGGCCAGCACGGTCTGGTACTCGCCCACCGCCTTATCTGGCAAACCGGCCTTGAGCGTCACTTCATTGGCCTGCGCATTGAGCTCACACGATGTCACCGCATCTGGGTCGATGTCCACCGCATCAATATCGACGGCGCCGAACTTGGCAGCCCCAATCGCCAAAATGCCCGAGCCACAGCCATAGTCCAGCGTGCGTCCCAGCGAACCTTGGGGCTGGCGCGCAATCCAGCGCAAGCACATGCGGGTCGTGGGGTGGGTACCCGTACCAAAGGCCAGGCCAGGGTCCAAACGAATGCTGATCTTGGCGCCTTCAGGCAGCTCATGCCAGGTGGGCACGATCCAGAATTCGGGGGTGATGTCCACCGGCTGAAACTGCGACTGGGTCAAACGCACCCAGTCTTGGGGCTCTATCTCTTGAACACCCAGCACCTGACAGCCTTCGAAAAAGTCCTGCAATTGCAGCAAGGCTTGGGCTTGGCTGGCAGCTTCTTCGTTAGGAAATAGCGCCACGATGCGGCTGCGGTTCCAGCCTTCTTTGGGGACAGGCATGCCAGGCTCGCCGAACAACGGCTGCTCGGACTCGGTTTGTGCATCCATGTCCTCGACCGACACGCTCAAGGCATCCAGTGCATCGAGCGCATCGCTCACATCTTCCACCCGCTCTTCCGGGCGCATTAGGCTGAGCTCATGCATGAGGCAGTTCCTTCAAGCTTTTAAAAACGAAATGCTGGCCCCCGTTTCCAAGGGCCAGCATAGCTGGTCAACAACGTCTGGTGATTAGCGCTTTTTGCGCTGTTCCAGCCAGTGTTCCAGATAGTGAATATTGGTGCCGCCTTCAGCAAAAGCAGCATCCACCATCAAGTCTTGGTGCAAAGGCACATTGGTCTTGATGCCTTCGATCACCACTTCCGACAGCGCAGTGCGCATGCGGGCCAGCGCCTGCTCACGGGTGTCACCGTGCACGATCAGCTTGCCGATCATAGAGTCGTAGTTCGGTGGCACAAAGTAATTGCTGTACACGTGGGAATCCACGCGCACGCCGGGGCCACCAGGCATGTGCCACATATTCACGCGGCCAGGCGAAGGCATGAAGTTGTAGGGATCTTCCGCGTTGATACGGCACTCGATGGCGTGACCGCGCATCTGGTTGTTGATTTCACGCTGGGTGAAAGGCAGCTTCTCGCCCGCCGCAACCATGATCTGGGTGCGCACGATATCGACACCGGTGATCATTTCGGTCACAGGGTGCTCCACCTGCACACGGGTGTTCATTTCAATGAAATAGAACTCGCCGTTTTCGTACAAAAACTCGAACGTGCCCGCACCGCGGTAGTTGATCTTCTTGCAAGCAGCCACGCAACGCTCGCCCACCTTCTCCACCAAACGGCGAGGAATGCCGGGCGCAGGTGCTTCTTCGATCACCTTCTGGTGGCGACGCTGCATGGAGCAGTCACGCTCGCCCAGATACACGGCGTTCTTGTGCGTATCAGCAATCACCTGGATTTCGACGTGGCGGGGGTTCTGGAGGAACTTCTCCATGTACACCGCAGGATTGCCGAAAGCCGCACCAGCTTCTGCCTTGGTCATCTGTACAGCATTGACCAGCGCAGCTTCGGTGTGCACCACGCGCATGCCGCGACCACCGCCACCGCCTGCGGCCTTGATGATCACAGGGTAGCCAATCGCCTTGGCGATGCGCTTGATTTGTGCGGGATCGTCGGGCAATTCGCCGTCCGAGCCGGGCACGCAAGGCACACCGGCCTTGATCATCGCTTGCTTGCCGATACCTTGTCACCCATGATGCGGATGGACTCAGCGGTCGGGCCAATGAACTTGAAGCCACTTTGCTCACACGCTCGGCAAAATCTGCGTTTTCCGACAGGAAACCGTAGCCGGGGTGGATGGCTTCTGCATCGGTTACCTCAGCTGCCGAGATGATGGCAGGCATGTTCAGGTAGCTCAAAGGCGAAGCTGCAGGGCCAATACACACGGCCTCATCGGCCAGTTTGACGTACTTGGCGTCACGGTCTGCCTCGGAGTAGACCATTACGGCCTTGATGCCCATCTGCGGCAAGCGCGCTGGATGCGCAGAGCAATTTCGCCCCGGTTGGCAACCAAAATTTTCTTAAACATGGAAGTCCTCGTTGTTCACCGCCTCTGACGAGGCGAATCGTTCAATCTGAAAGCCCTTGTGCTATCGCAGGGGCTTGACCAGATATCACTCGATCACGAACAGCGGTTGGCCGTATTCCACGGCTTGGCCGTTGTCGGCCAGAATGCGGGTGACGGTACCCGACTTGTCAGCCTCGATCTCGTTCAAGATCTTCATGGCTTCGATAATGCACAGCGTGTCGCCTTCCTTCACGGTGTCACCCACCTCAACGAAAGGCTTGGCTCCAGGGCTGGCAGCGCGGTAGAAGCTGCCCACCATGGGCGACTTCACTTGGTGACCGGAAGCTGCAGCAGCGGCGGCAGATGCGGCTGCTTGTTCTGCAGGGGTTGCAGCAACAGCAGGGGCAGCGGCGGCTTGCACGGGAGCAGCTTGCATGGGGGCAGCAACAAACTGCTGCACCACATTACCACCGCTCTTGACGATGCGGACTTTGCCCTCAGCCTCGGTGATTTCGAGTTCCGACACATTCGATTCGGACACCAAGTCGATAAGGGTCTTGAGTTTACGCAGATCCATGGAAGCTCCAACGGCTAAAACTAAATAAGGGCGCGAATTTACCCCAAATTCGCCCTTCTGCGCGCTTTGTGAGATATTTTTCGCTATCACTAAAGCGGTTTTTTGATCCAGCCCCCGGCTTTAGCGTTCCATGCGCTAGGCAAATGATGCCCATTGCGCAAGATCTTGCTCGGAAAGTTCGCCGATTTTACGCTGTTGCACTTGTCCCTGGGCATCGAACAAGATCGTGAACGGCAAGCCACCGCTGATGTTACCCAGCGTTCGCGTCATGGTGACGCCTCCCGCACCGGCCAGCACCACGGGAAATGCCAAGGGCTGGCGCGCAATCCAGCGCTTAACGTTGGCCGCTTGGTCCACGGCAATCCCCAGCACTTGCACTGCATGCGTGCCACGCGCGGCCTGGCTTTGGGCAAACTGGTTGATGAGCGGCATTTCCCGCACGCAAGGCGGGCACCACGTGGCCCAAAAATTCACCAGCACAGGCTTGCCGCGCAGTGACGACAGCGCCATCTGCCCGCCATCGGGCTGCATCAGTTGCAAATCCCAAAACGCTTGCAGCGCCTCATCATTGGTAGACATGTCCCGGGTTTGCTCCCAAGCCACCCAAGCACCTGCGGCTGCAGCAGCCAACGCCACCCCACCCGCCAGCCAGCGGCGGCGCTCTGCAGACATGATGGAGTCGGTCATTGCGCATCCTCCATCTGCAACAGCTGGCGCAAGGCTTGGGTATCACCTCGCTGGGTACGGCCTTGCGCGTCAGCCTTCAAAGCACCACGCAGATCGTCATAGTCGTACACCATCAGGTGTACGCCAATGGTTTCACCCAGAGGTTGGCACAAGCTGCTGATACTCAAGGCATCCACCACTTCCCCGTTAAATCCGACCACCTCCGTCACGTCGTATTGCACGTTGTGGTTGATCAGAGCGATTTCGGCCGATTTGGAATCATCACAAAACAGCCCTATATAAATATCTGACATGCGGGTGGCCGTGCCGCGCCACACGGCGCCTGACAGGTGAGGGCGAAACTCCTGCAAACGCTCCATCCACGTCAAGGCCAACTCCCGCAAGGCGCGCAGCTCCTGCGGCTGGGTTTCGGCACAAAAAATTTCGATGTACTCCCGCACCGCCGCTTCCACAGCCTCGTTGTCCGGCAGCGATGTGCGGGCGGGCAAGCCCAATTGTTTGACGGCGCGGAGCTTGGCCGGGGGGGG
>NZ_CADEPJ010000191.1 GCF_902829245.1 Comamonas jiangduensis
CACCATGAAACTGGGCACCATGAAAGCGCAACTGCCTTGGTCGCTCAAGGAAGCCGACCTGGCGTTTTGCCACACTGCCGGACTGGACTGGAACGCGGCCGAAGCCTTGGAAGCCTTGGGCGATGCAGCCTTCACCACGGACAACATCGACACTCTGGTTCGCCAAGTTTTGGCCCATGTCCGCCCCGGCGATCACATCGTGTGCATGAGCAACGGTGGCTTTGGCGGCATCCACGGCAAGCTGCTCACGGCGTTGCAAGACCAATTTGCCACCGCCTAAAGGCGCCCCCCCATACCCCCATAAAAAAGCCGACTGTATGCAGTCGGCTTTTTTGATAGCACGGCTGGCGTTGAAGGGCTGTCTACCACACCAACCCTTACCAGCCACTTTGCACGTGGTGACGCGTTCAGTAGCTCACCGTCATGGCGGCCACATCCACCTTGATCACGGGGCGCCCCAGCACCGCATGCGCTGCACGCGCATAGGTCTGAAACCATGCCTCATCAGACAAACGGCGTTCACCCGCTTCACGTGCCACCACCAGCACCTTATCGGCCAGCAATACCTTGCCGCTGGGGCGCAAAGGCTCGCACTCCAGCACGGTGAACTGCTCATCAAGCCACCGGCGTGCCTCTTCATTGCCCATGGGAGCGAGCCGATCGACCGCAGCGCGGAATTGCTGTTCAGTACTCAATTGCACAATGACTTCACTGATCATGTTGGGCCTTTCGGGATAGCAAGCAATGCAAGAAAAACATGGCTACAGCTTAGCGACAGGCAGCCCCCGCGTTAAGAGGTGATGTACCTGAATCACCACATAAATCAGTGAAAAAATAAGAGCTACTCATGCAATGCCCATAAGCCTTAGAGGCAAAAGTCACCCCAAAGACATTTGCTACCTGGGGGCGGGTCTTGCGACCCGCCCCAACCCAGGCTTATGCCACTGCTTCGGTCTGCAAGGCACCCGCCAGAGTGCGGCGTGCCTGCACTGCGCCCGACAGTTGTTCCAGCACATCCAGCGTGTCATTCCAGCCGATGCATGCATCGGTAATGCTCTGGCCGTAGTTCAAACCGCAGATGTCATCCTTGCCAGGCGTGAACTTTTGCGCGCCGGCTACCAAATGGCTCTCTAGCATCACGCCAAAGATGCGTTGTGAGCCCGACGCGATTTGCGCCGCAATATCAGCCACCACCTGCTTTTGGCGCTCATGCTGCTTCAGGCTATTGGCATGGCTGCAGTCCACCATCAAACTGGCTGGCAAGCCCGCCTTCTCCAAATCAGCGCATGCGGCTTCCACACTGGCTGCGTCGTAGTTGGGCGCTTTACCGCCACGCAAAATCACATGGCAATCAGGGTTGCCCGTGGTGTGCACGATGGCCACTTGACCGTTTTTGTGAACCGACAAGAAATGGTGCCCGTGGCTGGCCGACTGGATGGCTTGTCCAAGTTGGTTTCGACCACGCCGTTCTTGCGTACCGACGCAACCCCATCCAAAGCATTCTGCACAGCGTCATACATTTCGCTGGTCAGAATAGGCTGCCCATTGGATGCCTGCAGATTGAAAAAGAATTTGCCGTTTTTGGCTTTTTTGAGCACGTACTTAGCTGCCATCACACACTCCTTGAAAAATGAGGGGCAGACACAGCATTAGCGCTGAGGATTAGCACTGGCACTGTGCCTACCCCCATTGTTCAGCGGATGTGCATCCAAAAACAACGCGTATTTATGGCTATCACCAATATTTACAAAGTATGTTTGGGCTCGGCGAGCGACTGCCGCTGCGAGCGCGCCACTGACATCAACACGCCCAGCGCCAGCCCCAGCGTCACCATGGCGGTGCCGCCATAGCTGATGAACGGCAAGGGCACGCCGACCACCGGCAAGATACCGCTGACCATGCCCATATTCACGAAGGCGTAGGTAAAGAAAATCATGGCCACCGCGCAGGCCATCAAGCGGCCAAACAAGGTTTGCGATTTGGCGGCAATGGCCAGGCCACGCCACACCAGCAGCAAGAATCCAACGATCAGAGCGAGATTGCCCAGCAGCCCAAACTCTTCGGAATAGGCGGCAAAGATAAAGTCGGTGGTGCGCTCAGGAATGAACTCCAGGTGGGTTTGCGTGCCGGCCATAAAGCCCTTGCCCCATACACCGCCCGACCCAATCGCAATCATCCCCTGAATGATGTGAAAGCCACGACCCAAGGGATCACGCATGGGGTCCAGCAGCGTGCAGACCCGGGTGCGCTGGTAGTCGTTCAACAAGTACCAGCTTTGCCCATCCACGCACAGCCAGGGCTCGTTCCAGATCAGCCAGGTAATGCCCACCACGGCCAGCACCACCGGAGGCACCACCAGCTTCCAGGGCAGGCCGGCAAAAAAGATTACCGACAACCCCGCCGCCAGCACCAGCAGTGAGGTGCCCAAATCCGGCTGCTTCATGATCAGCGCCACGGGCAAGGCCAGCAGCACAAAGGCGATCACAAAATCCATCGCGCGCAACGCACCTTCACGGCGGTGAAACCACCAGGCCAGTATCAGCGGCGCCGCAATTTTCAAGATCTCCGAAGGCTGGATGACCACCCCACATTCACCCAGCGCGTTGCCCCTTTTTGGTAATGCCAAACAGCAACACCGCCACCAGCAGCGCCACGCCCAGGGCATACAAAGGCACGGCCACCATCATGAATTTTGCGGCGGAATCTGCGCCACCACAAACAAAATGGCGGCGGCCAGCAACATGTTGCGTCCGTGATCGACAAAACGTGTGCCGTGGTCATATCCTGCGGAATACATGGCCAACCCAATCCCCGCCAGCCAGGCAATGACGAGCAGCAAAATAGGATCAAAGCCGCGAAACATCGGCAAGATACGTTGAAGAATGTTGGGCTTATCAAATTCTGCGGGCATAGCGCGCAATTATCTGCTGAGCGCTGTGTCTGCCGAATGCGGCCCATCTCCTGCCCCGAAGTTTGTGAGAACCCCACCACCATGCCCACCACCCACTTGTTGTATTTGCACGGCTTTCGCTCATCGCCACAATCCAACAAGGCCCGCACCATGGCGCACTACGTGCAGACCCAGCACCCCAACGTGACATGGTGGTGCCCCAACTGCCGCCCTCCCCAAAGCCGCCATGGAGATGGTGATGGACACCGTGCAAGCCTGGCCCAGCGCGCACATGGCGGTGGTGGGTTCATCGCTGGGCGGCTACTACGCCACGTGGGTGGCCCAGCACAAGCAATGCAAAGCCGTGTTGCTCAACCCGCCGTGTTCCCCGACCAAACGCTGGAGCAATACATTGGCGAGCAAACCAGCTGGCACAACCCCGAGGAAGCATTTTTCTTTCGGCCTGAATACATCCAAGAGCTGCGCGACTTAAGGGCCACATCCGATGTCGCCCAGCGCCGCAGCTGGGCATTTTGCCAAAGGCGAATTGCTGGACTGGCGCCAGATGGTGGCGCGCTACCCGGAGGCCGAGCACGTGATTTTGGAAGGCAGCGACCACGCCCTCAGTGATTTTGAAACCCATATTTCGCGCGTGCTGGATTTTTGGATTTGGCTTGAGCTGCGCACCCCCCAACCAGCACTCAAAACAAGAGCTGCTAGCGCTTGATATTTCTAGATTTCAAGCACTTTATATGTTCAAACTCTTATTGAACCTGCGCTAGCAGCTACATCTTTTAAACACCCCACCCTGTGCTGCGCGCTGGAGGCAAACACCTCCGGGGGAAATACGCGGCATGGGACAATCACCCCATGCACGCATTGTTTGAAGATGCCGGTAAATTTTTGGCCGGCCGTATCCTGTCTGAGGCCGATGCCTCCTCCCAAATCGAGCTGGCCTCTGGCAAGCGCGTCAAGGTCAAGGCCGCCCACATCCTGCTCAAGTTTGACAAGCCCGAACCCGCAGAACTGATTGCCAAGGCCGAAGCGATTGCCGCCAGCATTGAACTGGACCTGGCCTGGGAGTTCGCGCCCGACGAAGAATTTGGCTTTGCCGACATTGCGCGCGACTATTTCTCCGAGTCCGCCCGCTGAGCGAGCAGGCCGGCATGCTGTTTGCGCTGTACGGCGCCCCCCACTATTTCCGCCGCGCAGGCAAGGGCCGCTTCAAAAAAGCGCCGGCCGAAATCCTGCAGCAGGCCCTGGTGGCGATTGAGAAGAAAAAGCAGCTGCAGGCGCAGATTGACGCCTGGGCGCAAGAGTTGGTCGCGGGCGTTACGCCCCAGGCCATCCGCGACGAGCTGTACAAAATCCTGTTCAAACCCGACAAGAACGCACCCGAATACAAGGCCGTGGTCGAAGCCAGCCGCAGCGCCCAAAAAGCGCCGCTGGAGCTGCTGCAAGCCGCCGGCGCCATCGACTCGGCCTACCAGTTCCACTGGAAGCGTTTCCTGTTTGAGAACTTCCCCAAGGGCACACGCTTCCCGGACGTGACTGCACCCCAGCCACCGGACGATTTGCCGCTGGCCGATGTGCAGGCCTACTCCATCGACGACTCCATGACCACGGAAATCGACGATGCGCTGTCCGTGCAGGGCCTGGGCACCGGCACCGTCACCGTGGGCATTCACATTGCCGCCCCCGGCCTGGCGATCACGCCCGGCTCTGAGCTGGACAAGCTGGGCCGCGCCCGCCTGTCCACCGTCTACATGCCCGGCTACAAAATCACCATGCTGCCCGACGAGGTGGTGCAGATTTATACGCTGGACGAAGGCCGTGCCAACCCCGCCGTGTCGCTGTACGTGACCTATGACGAGGCCACGCTGGAAGTCAAAAACAAGGTCACCAAACTAGAGCGCGTGCCCGTGGCCGTGAACTTCCGCCACGACAAGCTGGACCACATCGTCACCGAAGAATGGCTGCACACCCCTTCGCTGCACGTAGAAGGCACACCCCCGGAGCTGCAAGAGCGCCGCAGCGAGCTGATGTTTTTGCACCGCCTGGCGCAGCAACTCAAGGCCGACCGCGAGCAAGTACGCGGCAAGCCCGAGAACTTCTCGCGCCCGGACTACACCTTCCGCCTGGAAGGCAATGACGGTGAAGAGCCGCAAGGCAACAGAGATCGTCAGCATCACCACGCGCAAGCGCGGCGCGCCGCTGGATTTGATCGTGGCCGAAGCCGCCATCGTGGCCAACAGCACCTGGGGTGGCTGGCTGGCCGAGCTGGGCGTGCCCGGCATCTACCGCAGCCAGGCCAGCATGGCACCCGGCGTGAAGGTGCGCATGTCCACCAAGGCCTTGCCCACGCGGGCATGGGCGTCAAGAGCTATTCGTGGGCCACCTCGCCCCTGCGCCGTTATGTGGACTTTGTGAACCAATGGCAAATCATTGCCTGCGCACGCCACGGTGCTACCGCTGCGCTGGCCGCGCCCTTCAAGCCCAAGGATGCGGAGCTGTTTGGCATCATCAGCAGCTTTGACGGCGCCTACAGCGCCTACAACGGCTACCAGCAGGGCATGGAGCGTTTCTGGACGCTGAAGTACCTGGAGCAAAACGCCATCACCGAGCTGGACGGCGCCGTCATCAAAGACAACGGCCCCAACGGCGTGCTGGTGCGGGCCGACACGCTGCCGCTGGTCATCAGCGTCGCGGGCACCGCCGTGCCGCGTGGCGCCCGCGTGCGGGTGAAACTGGGTGATATTGATGAAATCACGTTGGATATTCACGGCACCGTGACCGAGCGGCTGGACGATCCCGACGATGCCAGCGATGATGCTCCGCTTGACGATGCAGCAGACGACGAGGAGGAAGGCGTAGCCGGCCCCATCGCGATTGCGGTAGATGTCAACGAAGCCGATAGCACCAGCGCTGATAATTCCAACCCGTGAAACTTCCTGCCGCGTTCCGCTCCATGTCCACCCTCACCCTCACCTTGGGGGTGTCGATTGCCATTCACGCCGTTTGCTGACCGTGCGCTTTGTTGCGCCCGAGCAGTTCAATCGCGTCTTCCAAGACACGCCGCTGGAGGTGATCTTGGTGAATGCACACACGCAGGAGCGACCGGAAAAGCGCAGGCCATTGCCCAGGCGGCCTTGGCCGGCGGCGGCGATGCCGCCCAGGGCCGCGCCACCAGCCCACTGCCCTATTCGGCCCTCACCGCCATTGGCGATGATTTTGAAGAGCGGCAAAAAAGCTGGATGCGCTGCAAGAGCAGCAAGCCGTCATGCTGACGCAGCTGCGCAAGCAAATCTCCACCATGCCGCAGTTTGATCCGCGCGAGCAATCGGCCCAGCAAGACCGCGAGCAGCAAGAGCAAAAGCGCAAGCAGCTCATCAAGCTGCTGGCCGAGATTGAAAAGGGGACCAACGAAGAAACCGCCCGCCCCAAAGAGCGCTACATGACCCCCGCCACGCGCGAAGAGGTGTATGCCGTCTACTACGACGGCCTGCGCCGCAAGGTGGAAGACAAGGGCACGGAGAACTTTCCGGAGTACAAAGGCCAAAAGCTCTATGGCGAGCTGGTCATGGTGCTGACCGTGAACCACGACGGCCGCGTGCTGGAGACCGAAATCGTGCAAGGCTCTGGCAACCGCCAGCTCGACACCCGCGCCCAGGCGATTGCGCGCGCGGCAGGGCCTTTCGGCCATTTTGGCCCGGCCATGCGTGCCAAGGCCGACCAGATTGCCGTGGTTTCGCGCTTTAACTTCACCCGTGAGCAGACGCTGGAGACCAACGTCCGCTAAGGCTTTCACCGCCCCACGCCGCAGCCTGCGGCGTTTTGCTTACGACATGCCAAGTACCGCCACCGATTTGTACTGCGTCATGGGCAACCCGTGCCCACAGCCGCTCCCGTGGATCCACGCCCGCTTTGCGCAGCTGACGCAGCAGCCGCTGGTCTACCAGCGCCGTCTGGTGCCGCTGGACGGTTTTGCCGCAGACCTGCAGCAGTTGCTGCAGTCTGGTGGCAAAGGCTGCAACATCACCGTGCCTTTCAAGCTGGATGCCGCCCAGGCGGCGCACAGCCGCAGCCCGCGCGTGGCCTTGGCTGGTGCCGCCAACACCCTGGTGATCGGCGCAGATGGCCACATCCATGCGGACAACACCGACGGCCTGGGGCTGGTGGCTGATATCACCCGCAACGCAGGGGTAGCGATTGCTGGTAAAGCCATTTTGCTGGTGGGCGCCGGGGGCGCCGCTGCTGGCGTGCTGGGCCCGCTGCTGGAGCAGCAGCCGCGCCAAGTGGTGGTGTGCAACCGCACCTTCCACAAGGCTCAGGCCTTGGTGGATGCGCATGCCACCCTCGCCCAATCACAAAAAGTAGAGCTGCTAGCGCAAGAGCAGCAAGGCTTGAGTGGCAGTTTTGACATCATCATCAACGGCACTGCCGCCAGCTTGCAAGGCGCTGGCATTCCGGTGCCAGCCAGCGTCTTGCGCCCCGGCTCTCTGGCCTACGACATGATGTACGGCCAAGCCGCGCAGCCTTTTTTGGACTGGGCCCAGCAGCATGGCGCGGTCGGCCGTGATGGCTTGGGCATGCTGGTGGAGCAGGCTGCGGAATCGTTTGCGCTGTGGAGTGGCGTGCGCCCGCCCTCGCAGCAAGTGCTGCAGGAGCTGCGCGCCGTGCTGGCCCAAGAAGCGCTGGCATGAAAGCCCTGGAGCGCTGGCTGCTGTTGGTGCTGTGCGCGGCTTTGGCGCTGCAGCTGTTTTTTGTGCTGCGCATTGCGCTGGCTGCGTGGTGGGACCCGCAATCGACCAGCTTGCAACGCTCTGAGATGTGGCGCATCTGGCAGCAAAGCGGCCTGCAGCGCACGTGGCAGCAGCAATGGGTGGATTACGCCCAGATCTCCCCCCACCTCAAGCGCGCCGTACTGACGGCCGAGGACGATGGCTTTGTGGAGCACGACGGCGTGCAGTGGGAAGCCATTGAACGCGCCTGGGAGCGCAACCAGAAAGCCCAGGAAAAGCCCAGGCCCACCCCAACGCCAAGCCGCCCAAAATTTACGGGGCTCCACCATCCACAACTGGCCAAAACCTGCTGCTGTCGGGTGAGCGCAGCTTTTTGCGCAAGGGCAAGAGCTGCTGCTGGCACGTACGCTGGAAGCGTTTTGAGCAAGCAGCGGATTTTGGAGATTTACCTCAACAACGTGGAATGGGGCGAAGGCATTTTTGGTGCGCAAGCCGCAGCGCGCACTACTTTCGCAAAAATGCCGCACAGCTCACCCCCACCGAGGCGGCACGCCTGGCCGTGATGCTGCCACGCCCGCGTTACTACGAGGTCAACCCCCAATCACGCTATCTACAATCGCGCACCCAGGCGATCGTGCGGCGCATGGCGGCAACCCCATTGCCATGACCTGGCGGCGCCCCCTTGCCGCGCTCCACGCCAAGCGGCGTATCATGGCCTGCCCACCTTGGGCTTGAGGCGTAGTGATGACCAGCCTTATTGCCCCCTAACGCTTATACAGACTGCGCAAGCAGCTCCTTTTTCTTCATGCGAATTCTTGGTATCGACCCTGGCTTGCAGACCACTGGCTTTGGCATCATTGAGCGCGATGGCCAGCAGCTGCGCTATGTGGCCAGCGGCACCATTTGCACCACGCGCACCGAAGGGGTGGCGCTGGGTAATCTGCCGGCGCGCTTGAAGATTTTGTACGAGGGCATCAGCGAAGTCGTTGCGCGCTACGAGCCGCAGGTCGCAGCGGTGGAAATCGTGTTTGTGAACGTGAACCCGCAGTCCACCCTGCTGCTGGGGCAAGCGCGTGGCGCAGCGCTGACGGCTTTGGTCACCAAGGATTTGCCGGTGGCTGAATACACGGCGCTGCAGATGAAAAAAGCCATCACCGGCCATGGCCGTGCCGCCAAGTCGCAAATCCAGGAAATGGTCAAACGCATGCTCAGCCTGCCGGGCCTGCCGGGCACCGACGCGGCCGATGCCCTGGGCCTGGCCATCACGCATGCGCACGCGGGCTCCATCCTGAGCAAGCTGGCAGCAGAATCCACGCTGCAACGCAGGCAGCACGCCATGCTCAAAGGCGGGCGGGTATATTGAGCAAGTTGCCACGACACGGGCACATGCACGCACAGACGCATACGCCGACCAACAAAAAACGCCTCTTGCGAGGCGTTTTTTTACGGCAGCACAGAAGGCCCTGTACGCTTTCATTTTGTGAGCTTGTAGCGCTTGATATTTATAGATTTCAGATATAAAACCATCTGAAACCATGAATTGACAAGCGCTAGCAGCTCTGCTTTTTAACGCACGCCGTTGATGATGAGCTGCGTAATCACGCCGGAAGCGATGGCCACCAGCATGTAGTCGCCGCCATACTGCACCCAGTGGTAGCCACGCGGCGGCTGGTGCAAACGGTGACCGCGCCAGTTATGTACCACATAGCGGGGCGCGCGGTACTGCGGCGGCAAATAAGAGCCCCGCACCCAGTTATGCCGCGGGCCAGCGCCGCGGTAATGGTGCACGGCGGGCGGTGGTGGCCGGTGGCCGTAATACCCATGCGGCTGCGGGCGTGGACGCGGGCCATGCTGCCAGCCAGAGTGAGGGCCATGCTGCGGGCCTTGCGCATGCGGTGGTAGCCCATGGTGGCGCGGCCCGCCATGAGGCAACTTGCAGTGCGAACGGGCTAAATCATCAAAAAGCGCGACAGCCCCAGAACCGCAAAAAACGCCAGCCCGGCAATCACTGCCCACTTCAAGATCAGAAAACCCCAGTATTTGTAGTGGGGCATGCCTGTACCCAGAAAGAAGACAAAGCACAGTGCCGAGGCAATCAGCAAAATAAAAAGCAGCCAGCGAAAAATCAGCATGGCTGCTTTATACCGTGATTCAGGCCGGGCAAGACCTGCTGCCAATCACCAAGCGAGTGCCGTCTGTGCAAAGCCTGCGGGAGCTTTGCGCTCATTTTCAAAAGTGACAAATTCCCAGTTGGCATCCTCAGCCAGCACGGCACGAATCAACTGGTTGTTCATGCCGTGACCGGAGCGAAAAGCACTGTAGGCGCCCAAGATCGGGTGACCGATGACGTACAGGTCGCCAATCGCATCCAGAATTTTGTGCTTCACAAACTCATCGTCGTAGCGCAGGCCGTCGCTGTTGAGCACCTTGTAGTCATCCATGACGATGGCGTTGTCCAGGCCACCGCCCAGCGCCAAGCCATTGGTGCGCAGCATCTCCACGTCTTTGGTAAAGCCAAAGGTGCGGGCGCGGCAATATCGCGCATGTAGTTGCCCTCGCCCATGTCGAACTCAAACGACTGCCCGGTGGAGTCCACCGCAGGGTGCGAGAAGTCAATATCAAACTTCAACTTAAAGCCGTGGTAGGGGTCAAAGCGCGCCCATTTGAGGCTCTTGCCTTCGCCTTCACGCACTTCCACGGGCTGCTTGATGCGGATAAATTTCTTGGCAGCGTTTTGCAGCTCAATGCCAGCACTTTGCAGCAAGAACACGAAGGAGGAAGAAGATCCGTCCAAAATCGGCACTTCTTCGGCCGTGATATCTACGTACAAGTTATCAATACCCAAGCCGTACAGGGCTGACATCAGGTGCTCGATGGTGTGCACCTTGGCATTGCCCACACCAATGGTGGACGCCATGCGCGTATCCACAATCGCTTGGGCATGGATGGGCATATCCACAGGCTCTGGCAAGTCCACGCGACGAAACACAATGCCCGTATCAGGCTGCGCAGGGCGCAGTGTCATCTCGACACGTTGGCCGCTGTGCAGGCCCATGCCGACGGCACGGGTGATGGTCTTGATGGTACGTTGCTGAAGCATGGCGTGATTTTACTGGTGAGGGGCTGTTTGCTGCCCTTAGAAGGTCTTGGAAATATTTATAACGCCGATTGCCAGAGACCGTTGACCCCTGTTTTGTGCCGGGCACTCGCACATAAAAAAACCGGGCCTCTAGGCCCGGTTTTTAGGTGGATTTGCTCAGCGCTTAATCGGCTTGCTTGCGCAGGAATGCGGGGATTTCCAGATCATCCATGCCGCCCGAAGACAGGGCATCCACGCGCGCAGCCGCTTGCGTGCGGTTGGTGCGCCACACGCTGGGCACGCTCACATCGCCATAGCCACCGCCCATGCCACCCGTGGCTGCACCCATGGTGGGCGCAACACCTGCAGCGCCCATGGTCACACCACCCATTGCATTCGTGGGCGAGCCTGCATAGGCGAAGTCGCCATCGGTACCGGTACGCAAACCACCTTGCACCACCGACATGGCCTGGCGTCGTGCCGCGGGGCGCGACAAGCCGGTTGCCACAACGGTCACGCGGATGTCATCACCCAGCGAGTCATCGTAAGCCGCACCATAAATCACGTGCGCTTCAGGCGAAGCGTAGGCATTGATGGTGGACATGGCCAGGCGCGATTCGGCCAGCTTGAGGCTGCCCTTGGCGGCCGTCACCAGCACCAGCACACCCTTGGCACCCGACAAGTCAATGCCTTCCAGCAAGGGGCAGGCCACGGCTTGCTCCGCAGCAATGCGGGCACGGTCAGGACCGGAAGCGCGGGCTGTCCCCATCATGGCCTTGCCAGGCTCACCCATCACAGTGCGCACGTCTTCGAAGTCGACGTTCACGTGGCCGTATTCGTTGATGATTTCAGCGATACGCCCACGGCGTTTTCAGCACATCGTTGGCTTGCGCGAAAGCTTCTTCCTGGGTGATGTCATCGCCCAGCACTTCCAGCAGCTTTTCGTTGAGCACCACGATCAGCGAATCCACATTCGCCTCCAACTCGGCCAGGCCCCCGTCAGCATTGGTCATGCGGCGGCCACCTTCCCATTCGAAAGGCTTGGTCACCACACCCACGGTCAAAATGCCCATGTCCTTGGCCACGCGCGCAATCACGGGCGCAGCGCCCGTGCCTGTGCCACCGCCCATGCCGGCGGTGATAAACAACATGTGTGCGCCTTCAATGGCCGCGCGAATGTCGTCCACGGCAGCTTCTGCAGCTTCACGCCCCTTGTCAGGCTTGCTACCAGCGCCCAAACCACTTTGACCCAGTTGAATCGTGCGGTGTGCATTGCTGCGAATCAGCGCCTGTGCATCCGTGTTAGCGCTGACAAACTCAACGCCTTGAACGTTGCAGGCAATCATGTGTTCGACGGCGTTGCTGCCGCCGCCGCCGACACCGATCACCTTGATCTGTGTGCCCTGATTGAATGTTTCGGCTTCGATCATTTCGATGGTCATGTTGGTGCTCCTGGAAATTTTTAACTGGGTTCGCTATAGCTGTATGGGGGCTTCTCTTCGGCGTCGGTATCGAAAATCGGTGGGAGGACCCGTGATGCGCATGCGTCGAGAGCACATAGTTAGAAGTTTCCCACAATGAAGTCTTTAAATCGACCAAAAGCAGTCTTCACAGACCCACTCTTTTGTGCCACCTTGAAACCGCGCAACCTTCCTTGTCGCGCTTCTTCTAACAAGCCCATGACTGTGGCGGAACGGGGCTGAGCCACCATATCGGCCAATGCACTGGAATACTTGGGAACGCCACGGCGCACGGGCTTGAGGAAAATGTCTTCCCCCAATTCCACCATGCCCGGCATCACAGCACTGCCACCGGTGAGCACGATGCCCGAAGAGAGCACCTCTTCGTAGCCCGACTCACGAATGACTTGCTGCACCAACGAGAAAATTTCTTCCACGCGGGGCTCAATCACGCCCGCCAGCGCCTGCTTGCTGATCATGCGAGGGCCGCGATCGCCCAAGCCAGGCACTTCCACCTGGCTATCGGGATCGGCAAGCATCTGCTTGGCATAGCCGCTTTCCACCTTGATGTCTTCGGCATCTTTGGTGGGGGTGCGCAGTGCCATGGCGATGTCGCTGGTGATCAGGTCGCCGGCGATCGGAATCACGGCGGTATGGCGGATCGCACCACCGGTGAAGATGGCGACGTCGGTAGTGCCGGCGCCGATGTCGACCAAGGCCACGCCCAGGTCACGCTCATCGTCGGTCAGCACAGCCTGGCTGGCTGCCAGCGGGTTCAGCAACAATTGCTCCACTTCCAAGCCGCAGCGGCGTACGCATTTGATGATGTTCTCCGCTGCACTTTGTGCGCCGGTCACGATGTGCACCTTGGCTTCCAAGCGAATCCCGCTCATGCCCACGGGTTCACGCACATCCTGGCCATCAATCACAAACTCTTGCGGCTCCACCAACAGCAGTCGCTGGTCCGAAGAAATGCTCACGGCCTTGGCCGTTTCAATCACGCGCGCCACATCGGTGGGTGTGACTTCCTTGTCCTTGATCGCCACCATGCCGCTTTGGTTCAAGCCACGAATGTGGCTGCCGGTGATACCGGTATAGACACGCTGGATCTTGCAATCCGCCATCAGCTCGGCTTCTTTCAGCGCTTGCTGAATGCTTTGCACGGTGGCTTCAATATTGACCACCACGCCGCGCTTGAGGCCATTGCTCGGCGCCACGCCAAGACCTGCCAGCTTGAGCTCGCCGCTGGGCATGACTTCGGCGACCACGGCCATGACCTTGGCAGTGCCAATGTCCAAACCGACGACGACGTCTTTGTACTCTCTTGCCATATCAGTGTCTGCCCTCAGTAGGTCGTGTTTTTTTACTATCCTGTTGTTGCGCTGCAGCTTGGCGACGCGCCATCTCCAGCGCCTTCTCGCGTGACACCGTCGTCACGCCACGCAGTCGCAAGGCATAGCCATCGGGGTAGCGCAAATCCGCGTACTCCAAAGCTTCTGTTGTCCGTTGGTACTGCTGGGTAATTTGCGGCAAGGTGCGTACAAAGCGCTGAATGCGCTGCAGCACGTCTTGCTCCTTACCGCCACCCAATTCAATCTGCGCACCATTGTCCAGTTGCACCAGCCAGCTGCCACCATCGCGCAGCGTCAGGGCATCAATCGGTGGCGCGCCCATGTCTTTGAACGCAGGCTCAAGGGCATAGAACATGCGCAGCACATCCGCAGCCGAGCCCTGAGGACCAGAAAGGCGAGGCAAGCCTTCTCGCTCTACCTCGCCGACATTGGCCTCAAAAACTTCGCCCATGGTGTTCACCATGGAGGTGCCGGTGTCAGGTCCCCAATAGGCCTGGGCTTCATGCTCAAGCAAGATCACCCGCAGGCTGTTGGGGTACTCACGGCGTACCTCTGCTTGGCGTACCCAAGGTACCTGCTCGAAGGCCTCGCGCGCCTCTTTGAGATTGATGGTGAAGAAATTACCGGTGAGGTGCGGCGCCACATTGGCCCGCAAAGTCACGGCATTGTTGTGCACCAACTCACCCTCTACGACGATGCGTGCAATCGAAAAAGCCGGATGGCGCAGTGCCCACCAACTCACCACGGCCAGCAACAAGACGGCCACGCCCGCGAACATGGCCGTAGCGGTCACGTTCATGAGTTTGACGTCAAAAGGTGCTGACATGGAGTAGCTCATCAGATTGCGCGCTCCTGATGTAAATCGCTGTCCAGCGATGCTTGCGCCACCAGATGCAGGCACAACTGCTCATAGCTCATGCCCTGGGCGCGCGCAGCCATCGGCACCAGTGAGTGGCTGGTCATCCCTGGAGAGGTGTTGATTTCCAGCAAAAACGGCTGGCGATCGCTTTGGCGAATCATCACGTCTGCACGGCCCCAGCCACGGCAGCCCAGCGTGCGGAATGCTTTTTCCACAATCTGCTGAATGCGCAGCTCTTCCTCTGCAGGCAGGCCACTGGGGCAGTGGTACTGCGTGACATCGTTGAAGTATTTGTTCTGGTAATCGTAGATACCATCGGGCGCCTCAATGCGAATTACCGGCAAAGCCTTGGCAAAACGGCCTTCACCCAGCACCGCGCACGTGGTTTCCTCACCGGCAATGAACTGCTCACACAGCACTTCATCGTCGTATTTGGCAGCCAAGGCATAAGCGGCAGCGCACTGGCTGGCATCCGTCACTTTGGTCAAGCCCATGCTGGAGCCATCACGCGCAGGCTTGACAATCATGGGCGCACCCAATCCGGCAAAGGCCTCGCAGGTTTCCTCAGCGCTGGCCACCATGCGCCAGTCCGGCGTGGGCAAGCCTTCAAAGCGCCAGATGCGCTTGGTCATGACCTTGTCCATCGCCATGCTTGAAGCCATCACACCAGAGCCGGTGTAGGGAATGCCCAGCAATTCCAAAGCACCTTGCACGGTGCCGTCTTCACCAAAACGGCCGTGCAAAGCGATGAAACAGCGGTCAAAACCTTGGAGCTTCAAGGCGCCCAGCTCTTGCTCGGCGGGGTCAAATGCATGGGCATCCACCCCTTGCGAGCGCAAGGCGTCCAGCACCCCTTGCCCGGACATGAGCGAGACTTCGCGCTCGGACGAACGGCCTCCCATCAGCACCGCGACCTTACCCAAAGCGTGCACGTCGATATTTTTCATGTTTTTGCTCATAACGCAGACCCCTTCTGCGCTTGCAGCTCTTTTTTCTCTAGCATTTCAACCAGTTGCGCAGGCACAGCGCCAATCGATCCAGCGCCCATACACAGCACCACATCGCCCGATCGCGCATTGTCCGCGATGACTTGGGGCAAATCGCTTATTTTCTCAATAAAAATGGGCTCTACGCGGCCTGCAACACGTAC
>NZ_CADEPJ010000192.1 GCF_902829245.1 Comamonas jiangduensis
TCTCTGTAACGGTGCTGGCACCTGCCCGGCAGATCACCACATCGGCGTCGGCAAATGCCTGCGCCGTGTCGTCAATAAAAGGGGTCAGTTCGGCTTGCACGCCAGCGGCTGCATAGTTGGCCCGCAAGGCCTCAATCTGCTTGGCGCCACTTTGGTGCACAACGCTGGGGCGCGATGCCTCTGGAATCAAGGCCAACGCTTGCGGCACCACATCATTCAGCGCCTTGGCACCCAAGCTGCCTCCCACCACCAGCACCTTGAGCGGCCCTGTTCGGCCGTCGAAGCGCTGGGCCGGATCGGGTTGCCGCAAAAATGCTTCACGCAGCGGGTTACCCACCCACTGCGCTTGCTTCAAGGCCCCGGGGAATGCGCTAAAGACGCGATCCGCGACCGCAGCAAGCACTTTGTTGGCAGCACCTGCCACCGAGCTTTGCTCATGCAGCACGAGTTTTTTACCCGCCAGCACACCCATCATTCCGCCAGGGAAGGTGATGTAGCCGCCAAAGCCCACCAGCACATCGGGCTTGACGCGGCGGACCACCGCCAGCGCCTGCCAGAAAGCTTTGAGCAAACGCAGCGGCAGCAACGCCAGCGTCACCATGCCTTTGCCGCGTACGCCACCAAACTCAATGGTTTCCAGTGGAAAACCCTGCGGAGGCCCCAGCCGTGACTCCATGCTCTCAGGCGCGCCCAACCAGTGCACGCGCCAGCCTTGCTCACGCAATGCTTGTGCCACAGCCAAGCCCGGGAAGATGTGTCCACCCGTGCCACCGGCCATGATCAAAGCGACTTTATCTTTCATTACTTTCTCATCCTCGGGCTGAGCAACTTGTTTTCGTAGTCAACGCGCAGCACCACGGCAATCGCCACCAAATTCATCAAAATGGCCGACCCCCCAAAACTCATCAACGGCAAGGTCAGGCCTTTGGTGGCAAGGCCCCAGGTTCACACCCATGTTGATAAAGGCTTGAAAGCCGAACCACAACGCCACCCCTTGCGCGACCAAGCCCGCAAACACACGATCCAATGCAATCGCTTCACGGCCAATCTCTGTAATGCGCCGGGTCAGCCATACAAAGGCGATGATCAAAGTGAGAATGCCGATAAAGCCAAACTCCTCGCCGATCACCGACAGCAAAAAGTCGGTATGCGCTTCAGGCAACCAGTGCAGCTTTTCCACACTGCGCCCCAGGCCCACGCCAAACATCTCGCCACGACCAATGGCAATCAGGGCGTGCGACAGCTGGTAGCCCTTGCCCAGCGCGTGATCGGCCGAAAAAGGATCCAGGTACGCAAAGATGCGCTCACGCCGCCACGGGGAGAACGCAATCATCAGCATGAAAGCGCCCACCACCAGCGCAGCCATCAGGAAGAACATGCGGGCGTTCACCCCGCCCAGAAACAGAATGCCCATGGAGATCACCACAATCACCATGAAAGCGCCCATATCTGGCTCTGCCAGCAACAGCACACCAACAAAGAAGACCGCCGCCGCCATGGGCAGCACAGCGCGAAAGAAGCGCTCCTTCACATCCATGCGGCGCACCATGTAGTCCGCGGCATAGACCAGCACCGCAAACTTGGCCAGCTCTGAGGGCTGGAAATTCATGATGCCCAGTGGCAACCAGCGCCGCGCACCATTGACCACCAGGCCAACCCCGGGCACCAGCACCATGACCAGCAAAAACAGCGCTAGCAAAAACATGGGGATCGCCAGGCGCTCCCAGGTCTTCATCGATATCTGAAACGCCAGCAACGCCGCCACAAAGCCCACGCCCAGCGCCAGCGCATGGCGCAGCAAGAAGTGATAGTGCTCAATCTTGCCAAAGCGGGGGTTGTCCGGCATGGCAATCGATGCGGAATACACCATCACCAGGCCCCACGCCAGCAAACCGATGACGACCCAGATCAGCGATTGATCCAAGCCCAGCGCTGTCGGGGGCAGCGCACGTGTTTTGCGGTATTCCGTACCGCCCACGCGCACCGGCAAAACGTCCACGGGCTTGTCCACCGTTCCGCGGAACCAGCCCTGTACACGCTCGCGCACTTGGATCAGCTTGGCGTTCATCCCGCGTGGCCCTCCAGCACTTGGCCGGCGTCATCAGCCAGCACTTGCACCGCATCGATAAAAGCCTGGGCACGATGGGCGTAGTCACGGTACATGTCCATGCTGGCGCATGCAGGGCTCATCAGCACCGCATCACCTTCTTTGGCGTGGGCTGTAGCCAACTGCACGGCTTGCGCCATGTCGGCAGCATGGAGCAGGGGCACCCCCTCGCCTTGCAGCGCTTGCTGGATCAGGGGTGCATCGCGGCCAATCAGTACCACGGCACGCACGTAGCGTGCCACCGGGGCGCAGCGGCGCAAAGTCCTGGCCTTTGCCCAGTCCGCCCAAAATCAGCACGATGCGGCGGTCGGCGCCCAGCCCGGTAAGGGCGGCCACGGTGGCGCCCACGTTCGTGCCTTTGCTGTCGTCAAAGTACTCCACGCCGTTGACCATACCGATGGGCTCAACCCGGTGCGGCTCGCCACGGTATTCACGCAGGCCATACAGCATGGGCGCCAAGGGTGCCCTGCAGCCTGCGCCAAGGCCAGCGCCGCCAGTGCATTCGTGGCGTTGTGGCGACCGCGAATGCGCAACGCATCGGCAGGCAGCAAGCGCTGAATGACCAGGTCTTCCTGAGGATCACGGGATTTGCGGCCCGCGTTGTCCACGTCCATGGCACGCACCAACCAAGCCATTCCGGCGACCACTTCAATGCCAAAGTCACCGGGGTTGCGCGGCAGGTCTGCACCGAAGGTCAGGTGCGCACGCAACTGCGGCTTGTGCAGCTTGACCTTCACGGGCAGGCAGCATCTCCATCACCACGCGGTCGTCACGGTTGAGCACCATCAAGCCGGTCTCACCAAAAATGCGCGCCTTGGCTGCGGCATAGGCCTGCATGCTGCCATGCCAGTCCAGGTGGTCTTGGGTAATGTTGAGCACCACGGCCGCCGTAGGCTCAAAGCCCTGCACACCGTCGAGCTGAAAGCTGGACAACTCCAGCACCAGGCCTGGGGCAAATCGTGCGCATCAATCCGGGCGCTCAGCGTATCGAGCAAGGTGGGGCCAATATTGCCTGCCACTGCCACGCTGATGCCTGCGTGTTCCAGCAATTGCCGGTCAGCGATGTGACGGTGGTTTGCCGTTCGTGCCGGTAATTGCCAGCACCTTGGGCGCGTAGCCGTGGGCGTGGCCATGCCTTGCAAAGCGGCGGCAAATAAATCAGCTCCCGCCCACCGGCAGGCGATGGCACGGGCCGCATCCACCACGGGCGCCATCACCTCAGGGGACAAGCCTGGTGAGCGGTAAACCGATGTCAGGTTCTGCCCCTGCACCAACGCCGCTGACAGCGCACCGCCGACAAAGCGTGCGTCAGGCATTTCGGCGTGCAGCGCGGCCAGCTGCGGCGGCGCTTCGCGCGTATCCGCAACCGTGACGTGCGCCCGCGCGTGTGCACCAGCGGGCCATGGCCATGCCCGATGCGCCCAGTCCCACAATCAGCACACGCTGACCTTGCAGGTGCTGGGCTTGGCCCAATGGCCATTGCGCAGGCACGGGAGGCAGTTCTACCTGGGGTTCTTGCGGCACCGCTTGCGCCGCCGTGACCGGTGCATCGGCCTCATCCGAAACACTGGGGTCGGTAAAAATTTGCGCCACGAAAGCCGCTGCGTCTTTGGCCGCACTCAAGGTGGCTACATCAGGCACCGGTACGGCCCAGGCTGCAGAAACTTCCGTTTTAGGAGCGCCTTGCGCTTGCTCTTCCTGACATTCAGCATCATTTAGACCTGAAACTAAGGATTCTTCAGCGCTAGCAGCTCCTAAATTTTCAGCCTGCAACAGCGCTTCATCTGCGGCTGCCGCTGGGAAGTCTGCCGGTGGCATCTGGGTGGGAAGTCTTCGGTCTGCATGTTGCTTACCTCAGCTTCAGCGTGGACAGGCCAATCAGGCACAGCAGCATGGTGATGATCCAGAAGCGGATCACCACCTGCGTTTCCTTCCAGCCACTCTTTTCAAAGTGGTGGTGCAAAGGTGCCATCTTCAGCAGACGGCGGCCTTCGCCGTAGCGTTTTTTGGTGTACTTGAACCACATCACCTGCAGCATCACCGACACCGCCTCGGCCACAAAAATGCCACCCATGATGGCCAGCACAATCTCCTGGCGCACGATCACGGCAATCGTGCCCAGCGCGCCGCCCAGCGCCAGCGCTCCACGTCACCCATGAAAATTTGCGCAGGGTGGGCGTTGAACCACAAAACGCCAAGCCCGCACCGGCCATGGCGCCACAGAAAATCATCAGCTCGCCCGTGCCGGGAATGCTGGGGAAGTGCAGGTATTTGGCGTAATTGGCGTTGCCGGTCACATAGGCAAAAATGCCCAGTGCCGTGCCCACCATGATGACGGGCATGATGGCCAGGCCATCCAGGCCGTCGGTCAAGTTGACCGCATTGCTGGCGCCCACAATCACCAAATACGTCAAGATCACAAAGCCCAGCACACCTAACGGGTAGCTGATTTCCTTGAAAAACGGCACTTGCAGACCTGCTTGCGGCGGCAAATCCATCGAAAAGCCCGATTGCACCCAGGTTACAAACAGCTCAAACACGCGGCTGTTGGAATTCTCCGAAATGCTGAACACCAGGGCCACCGCAGCAATCAGGCCAATCACCGACTGCCAGAAATACTTCTCGCGCGAGGGCATGCCTTCCGGGTCTTTGTTGACCACTTTGCGCCAGTCATCCACCCAGCCGATGGCACCAAAGCCCATGGTGACCAGCAGCACAATCCAGACAAAGCGGTTGGAGAGGTCAAACCACAGCAGGGTAGACGTGGCAATCGCAAACAGGATCAGCACGCCACCCATGGTCGGTGTGCCGTTTTTGACCAAGTGGGTTTGCATGGCATAGCCACGCACAGGCTGCCCCACCTTCAAGGCCGTCAGCATGCGGATGGCCTTGGGGCCCACATACAAACCAATGGCCAGTGCCGTCACCGCAGCCATCACCGCACGGAAGGTGATGTACTGCACCACCCGCAAAAAACTAAAGTCAGGCGACAGAGACTGCAACCATTCCGCCAAGATCAGCAGCATGCTGCGCCCTCCCCACAAGCACGCTCCAGCGCCTGCACCACTTGTTCCATCTTCATACTTCTCGAACCTTTAACCAGCACACTGCCGGTTTGCCCCATATGGGCTTGCACCGCTGCGATCAACGCTGCCATATCTTCAAAATGTTAGCACCCGCCCAAATGCAGCAACGGCATGCTGCATTTTTGGGCCTAAGGCCATAAAAGTTTCAATACCCGCTTGCTGGGCACGGGCACCGACTTCGGCGTGAAAGGCGGGGCCTTGGTCGCCCACCTCGCCCATATCACCCAGCACCAGCAGATGCGGCCCAGGCAGCTCTGCCAGCACCGCAATCGCGGCTTGCACCGAGTCAGGGTTGGCGTTGTAGGTGTCATCCACCACATCAATGCGCCGGCCCGCGCAGACCACCGAGGTCGAGCGCGAGCGGCCTTTGACAGGGCTGAATGCACTCAAACCCCGCGCAATCGCCGCCAAGGGCACGCCTGCAGCCAAGGCACATGCCGTAGCGGCCAGCGCATTGCGCACGTTATGGCGGCCTGCGCTGTGCAGCGCGCAGTCAAAACTGCCTTGTGGCGTTTGCACCTGCACCTGCCAGGCGCTATCGGCCCATTGCGCCTTGGTGCTGCGCACGTCGGCCGCTTCGCCGCCAAACGTCAGCACCTTGCGGCCTGCGGCCAGCTTGTGCCACAGCGGGGTAAATGCTTCATCGGCAGGAAATACGGCCACGCCATCCTTGGGAAAAAGCCCAAGACGCTACCGTTCTCTTCCGCCACCGCCTGCACGGTGTGCATGAACTCTTGGTGTTCACGCTGGGCGTTGTTCACCAGCGCCACCGTCGGCTGGGCAATGCGTGCCAGCTCGGCAATTTCGCCCGGGTGGTTCATGCCCAGTTCCACCACGCCCAGCTGGTGCGCGGCACTCAGGCGAAACAGGGTCAGCGGCACACCAATCGCATTGTTGAAATTGCCTTGGGTGGCAAACGCCGCATCACCCGCTTGCGCGTGCAAGATGCTGGCAATCATTTGCGTGACCGTGGTTTTGCCATTGCTACCTGTCACGGCAATCAAGGGCAGGCCAAACATGCTGCGCCAACCTGCGGCCAAAGCACCCAAGGCTTGGGTGGTGTCTGGCACTTCAATGCCAGGCAAACCTAAAGCGTCCAAACCACCATGTGCCAACGCAGCCGCAGCCAAGCCCTGCGCCTTGACCTGGGGCAAAAATGCATGGGCATCCATGCGCTCGCCTTGGAGCGCCACAAACAAGTCACCACTTTGCAAAGTGCGGCTGTCCGTATGCACACGCAGCACGGGCGTAGCGCCATCTCCCACCAGTCGCGCCTGCGGCTGGAAGGCCTGGATCCACTGCCATGCCTGTTGCAAAGTCATCATTACTTCTGTCCTTCTCGCTGGGCCAAGGCTTGAGACGCCTTGTCCATGTCAGAAAACGGGTGCTTCACACCCTGAATTTCCTGATAGTCCTCATGCCCCTTGCCTGCCAGCAGCACAACATCACGGTGTCCTGCCAGGGCAATCGCTTGCTCAATGGCTTGGGCGCGATCCACCACCACATGCACGCCCTGCAGTTGCATACCGGCCGTGATGTCTGCGACGATGGCCGCAGGCACCTCACCCCGGGGGTTGTCACTGGTGACCCAGACCACATCGGCTTGCCGCTGCGCGGCCTGGCCCATCAAGGGGCGCTTGGTGGCATCGCGGTTGCCGCCGCAGCCAAACACGCAATGCAGCTGGCCGCCACGCGCTTGCGCTACGGGTTGCAAGCCTTTCAAGGCTTGCTCCAAAGCGTCCGGCGTATGGGCGTAGTCCACCACCACCAGGGGCTGCTGTGCTTGGGCAATTTGCTGCATGCGGCCGGGCACCGGCTCCAAATCCATGCAGGTGCTCACGGCATCTGCCAAGCTCACGCCCAGGGTGCGCAAGGTGGCCAGCACGCCCAGCATATTGCTCACGTTGTACTGGCCAATCAACCCGGTTTCCATCGTGAAAACTTGGGTGCCTTCTTGCACTTCAAAGCTCAAGCCCCGCAAGCCATGACGCACATGGCGTGCTTGCAGACGTGCGGGGTTCTCTACCGCCACCGTCCACACATCCAGGCGGTTTTCGGCTTGCAGCTGGGCGGCCAAACCCATGCCGTGCGCATCATCGACATTGATCACAGCTGCTTTCAAGCCTTGCCATGCAAACAGCTTGGCCTTGGCTTGCCAGTAGGCCTGCATGCTGCCGTGGTAGTCCAAGTGGTCTTGGGTGAAATTGGTAAAGATGGCTGTGTGCATCTGCGTGCCATCAAGGCGGTGTTCCTCCAAGCCAATTGAAGAAGCCTCGATCGCGCACGCAGCAATGCCTTGCTGCACATAGTCTGCAAAAGCGTACTGCAAGCATACCGGGTCAGGCGTGGTCATGCCCGTACTCACCACCTTCGGCGGCACGCCAATGCCCAGGGTGCCTACCATGGCGCAGCCCTTGCGTGCTCCCTGCTGGTAGTGCGCCAAAGCATGCGCCAGCCACCACGCCGTCGATGTTTTGCCGTTGGTCCCCGTCACGGCCAGCACTTGCAACTGCGCTGAGGGATGCTTGCACCAGAGGGCTGCGATCTCCGCAGTGGCAGCTTTCAAACCTAAAAAGCTAGCTACGGGCCCTTGCAAATCAAAGGCTTCCATGCCTTTGTGCTCTACCAGACATGCCACCGCACCACGTGCCAATGCGGATGCCACGTGCTCTCGCCCATCCGTCACGCCTCCCGGCCAGGCAATAAACCCGTCACCAGGCTGCACCAGGCGGCTGTCTGTACGCAGTTGCCCTGTCACGCGGGCACGCAGCCAAGCATGGGCTTGTCAGGGTACTGGCGCTTGTACTCACGAGACTGATAAATACCCTTGATGCCCAAGGCCTTGATCTGCATGCCCACGTCCCAGTCCAGCTGACGCTTGAGCCAAACAAAGCTCTTGTCCTCCGCCAACTTTTTCTTCAGTTGATCCAAAGGCATATCCATCAACTTCGCCAACTGGGGCAACTTGGCCAAGTCTTCGGGCGAATTCTTCTCTACGTCTTCGGGGATCGACCAGATACTGGCGGCAGGCACGCTGGATGCCAGGATCAAGCCATTGCGATCCAAAATACGGCCGCGATTCGCGGACAGCTCCAAGGTGCGTGTAAAACTCACCTCGGCTTGGCGCAGGAAAAAGTCGTTGTCAATCACCTGCACCCAGGCCGCGCGCGCAGCCAAACCGACGAATGCAAACACCACGCAAGCCATCACAAACTTGCTGCGCCAAGCGGGCGTTTTGCTGGCCAGCAAAGGGCTGGATGCGTAATTCAGGCCGCGCCTCACTGCACACCCCCAACTTGCTGGGTGTCATGCACATAGTGCGTGATAGCGGGCGAAGCGCCTTGCAAGCCCTGTGCAACCGCCAATGCTTCGATGCGCGAGGGTGAAGACTGGGCACGCAACTCCACTTGGAGACGCTGGTACTCCGTCTCTAAATTGCGGGATTCATTGGTGGCGCGGTGCAGCTCTGTAAAAAGTCGGCGCGACTCGTACTGGGTTTGCACCAGATAGAGTGCACTCAACATCACGGAGACCAGCAACAAGAAGTTCAGGCGCAGCATGCCGCCCTCCTTGTCTGGCGCAGCCGTACACGGGCTGTCATGCAGGCACCTCGGTACGTTCAGCCACACGCATCACAGCACTGCGAGAACGCGGGTTGGCATCGACTTCCGCCTTGCTGGGCTTGATACGCTCCAGCGCCTTCAAGCGCATGGGCTTGGGTTCTGCAAATGGGGTGCGGCGGTCATACACCTCTTTGGAGTGCTCCGCGATGAACTGCTTGACGATACGGTCTTCCAGCGAGTGAAAGCTAATGACCGCCAAACGACCGCCCGGTTTGAGCACGCGCAAGCTGGCCGCCAGCGCCTCTTCCAGCTCCACCAACTCCGCATTGATAAAAATGCGCAGTGCCTGGAAAGTACGTGTCGCGGGGTTTTGACCATCGCGGCTTTTCACCACCTTGCCTACCAACTGTGCCAATTCGGTGGTGGTTTGCAGGCCATGGGTCTCGCGGTGCGCCACAATCGCCTTGGCCACGGGTAAGCGAGACGTTCTTCACCGTAATCACGGATGACATCCGTGATCTGCTGCACTCGGCATCTGCCAGCCACTCGGCCACGCTTTGGCCCCGGTGGTGTCCATGCGCATATCCAAAGGGCCATCAAAGCGAAAACTGAAACCGCGATCAGCTTGGTCGATCTGGGGGGAACTCACCCCCAAATCCATCAAGATGCCATCGGCACTGGCATCTGGCAATTCGCTGATATTGCGGAACCCTTGGTGACGAATAGAAAAACGGGCGTCTTGGATACGTCCGGCTTCTGCAATCGCCAGCGGGTCTTTGTCAAACGCAATCAGCTGCCCCTGCGGGCTCAGCCTGGAGAGGATGAGTCGCGAGTGGCCTCCACGGCCAAAAGTGCCATCGACATAAGTGCCATGCGCAGCAGACGGATCATTTCCCAGCAAGGCGTCTACCGCCTCGTTCAGTAAAACTGTGATGTGTTGGAGGGGCTGATTCAAAGCGCACCCTTTAGAAAGCGAAATCTTGAAATACGTCGGGCATGGGCGCTTGCATGGCTTGCGCCTCATGGGCTTCATAAGTGGCTTTGTCCCAAAGCTCGAAGTGATTGCCCATGCCAAGCAAGATCACCTCTCGATCCAGGCCTACTGCTTGGCGCAACTCTGGAGAGACCAGCACGCGGCCCGTGCCGTCCATGTCTACATCCATGGCATTGCCCAAGAAGATGCGCTTCCACCACTGCGCCGACATGGGCAATTGGCCAATGCGCTCACGAAACAGCAGCCATTCAGAACGCGGAAAGAGCATCAGACATCCGTGGGGATGTTTGGTGATAGTGATCTGGCCTTGTGCTTGGGAAATCAGGGCGTCACGATGCCGGGTCGGTATGGATAACCGGCCCTTGCCGTCGAGATTCAGCGAAGAAGCCCCTTGAAACACGATCGATCACACCCCGTTTACTTGGGCCTTGAGCGCCCTTCACAGGGCGTTTCAGGCAATTTGCACCACTTAATTGCACTTTTTTGCACTGTAGCAGCAAATTCGGGCCACGCTATTAGGGCCTTCACAAACATTTGCAATGAAATCAATGACTTAGAAAGTAAAAAATCGACCAAAAAACCAAAAAGTCTTTTACTTTCAATCACTTAACCGCTCATCAGCAGAACAATGCTGTCCTACAGCCCTTTTACGTTCTTTATCAAAACAAATCCCCCTTGGTGACAAGGCGTCACCAAGGGGGATGTGCGGGCAATGATTTGGTTACAGGATGTATCTCGACAAGTCTTCGTCCTGGCTCAGCATTTGCAGTCGTGCATCCACATAGGCTGCATCAATCGTGACGGTCTGCCCTGCCAATTTGACGGCATCAAAACTCACCTCATCGAGCAAACGTTCCATCACCGTCGACAAACGGCGCGCGCCGATATTTTCTGTGCGCTCGTTCACGGTAAAAGCGGTGTAGGCCAAACGGGTGATGCCATCTGGGGTGAAGTGCAGCTGCACCCCTTCGGTCTCCAGCAGCGCTTGGTACTGCTTGGTCAGCGATGCATGGGTTTGCGTCAGGATGGCCTCAAAGTCTTGCACCGACAGCGATTGCAACTCCACGCGGATCGGAAAGCGCCCTTGCAACTCCGGAATCAAATCACTGGGCTTGGACAGGTGGAAGGCCCCCGAAGCGATGAACAAGATATGGTCCGTCTTGACCATGCCGTACTTGGTGGACACCGTCGTTCCTTCCACCAGCGGCAGCAAGTCACGCTGCACCCTTGGCGTGAGATGTCAGAACCACTGGCTTCCTGGCGTGTCGCCACCTTGTCAATCTCATCGATAAAGACAATGCCGTTTTGCTCCAAGTTGGCAAGGGCGCGGGCCTTGGTCTCTTCTTCGTTGACCAGCTTGGCGGCTTCTTCGTCCACCAACTGCTTCAAGGCATCTTTGATCTTGAGCTTGCGCGTCTTGCGGCGCTCTTGGCCCAGTTGGCTGAACATGCCGCGCAACTGCTCGGTCATCTCTTCCATGCCCTGAGGGCCCATGATCTCCAGCTGGGCTTGGCTTCCGCCAAGTCGATTTCTATTTCTTTATCGTCCAGTTGCCCCTCGCGCAGCTTTTTGCGAAAGATCTGGCGCGTGCTGTTGTCTTCCACGGGAGCATCCCCGTGCGCGCTGGGGCAGCAGCACATCCAGCACACGGTCTTCGGCCGCGTCTTCCGCCCGCATGCGCAGCTTTTTCATTTCGCTCTCGCGCGCTTGCTTGACGGCAATTTCCGCCAAATCGCGAATGATTGAGTCCACGTCCTTGCCCACATAGCCCACCTCGGTGAACTTGGTGGCCTCCACCTTGATGAAAGGCGCATCGGCCAAACGTGCCAGACGGCGGGCAATCTCGGTCTTGCCTACGCCAGTGGGGCCAATCATCAAAATGTTTTTGGGCGTGATCTCTTGGCGCAGGCCATCCGCCACCTGCTGGCGACGCCAGCGGTTGCGCAAGGCAATAGCCACGGCACGCTTGGCCGCTGACTGGCCCACGATGTGGTTGTCCAGCTCGGAAACAATTTCCTGGGGGGTCATGGAGGACATAAGCAAATATCAGTCAAATCAGGCTCTAGCGCTTATCCAGAAAGCGCTAGCAGCTATTAATATTTCACAGCCAATCAGCGCGGCGTGGTGGGCAACACCTCTAGGGTGTGGTTCATGTTCGTGTAGATGCACAGCTCACCCGCAATTTCCAGCGACTTTTTCACGATTTCCTCTGCGGACAAGTCGGTGTTATTGAGCAAGGCTTTGGCCGCCGAGTGGGCATACGCACCGCCCGAGCCAATTGCCACAATGCCTTGTTCGGGCTCCAGCACATCGCCGTTGCCCGTGATGATGAGCGAAGCGGAGTGGTCGGCCACGGCCAGCATCGCTTCCAGTTTGCGCAGTACGCGATCGGTGCGCCATTCTTTGGTCAGCTCAATGGCTGCACGGGTCAGGTGGCTTGGTGTTTTTCGAGCTTGGCTTCAAAACGCTCAAACAGGGTGAACGCATCGGCGGTAGCGCCGGCAACCCGCCTAGCACCTTGCCGTGGTAGAGCTTGCGCACCTTGCGCGCGGTGCCCTTGACCACAATGTGCCCCAGAGTGACTTGCCATCGCCGCCAATGGCGACTTGCACGCCCTCGGGGGTTTCGCGACGGATGCTGATGATGGTGGTGCCGTGATACTGTTCCATAGCCAATGCAGATAAGGGCTGCGCCTGTGAATACAAGCGCCCATTCTGCATTTTTTAGGCACTCAGGCGAGCGTCGCCTGCACGGTGGCGTGCTCGTGAATCCCAATCACGTGAAAAAACACCGCAACCAGCTGGTGCAACTGCGTAAAGCGCAGGATATAGCCTTGGTTTTGCATCTCTGCAGCCCAGTTGAGCAAACCACCAGCGGCCACAAAATCCAGGCGGATCAAGTTGTCGCACGCCACTTCCAGCACTTGGCCGGGCTTGGCCTGCGCAGTCAAGGCATCCAGCCACACTTGTGGGTCGCCTTCAATCACGCCTGCCAGTCCCTGCATGGCCGAAGCCACCGGAACGGGCACCAGCCCCTTGGCCTGTGCATGGGCAGAGTGCAGCGAGGCCTCTTGCAAGATGGAGATATCCGCCTCCCCCTCTTCCTGCACCACACAATGGCATTGCGGCTTGGCCCATGATGGAGGAGACACCTCGTAGGTCACGCAATAATCCAGCGCCACTTGCTCGTAATCGTCCATGCGATCCATCATGCGCAGCACTGCCATACGCAATTCCCACCACGCAGCGCAGGTGGCGGCATTCCCCACAGGTGTGTGCCGCTCCAGCAGTTGCAAGAGTTTGCCCGCATCAGACAAGACAAACTGCCCTTCGCCGTCAGACCAGGCATTCAGCAATTGGGTCAACGGCGTCAGTGCAGCCTCATCCACGGACTGCAAGCGCAGCCACGACATGCTCCAGGGCTGCGGAGCTTCTGCCTGCGCCGCACGCAACGCCGTGACCGAGCCCACCGTCAACATCGAGGGGCAAGACCATTGGAACTGTCGCTTAGGCGCATGGGGCCGTGCCGCGCCATGCAAAGCAGGCAAGCCCATACGCTCAGGAATCGACGACCACAGCGGGGCCGAACGCCCAAAATGCTCCGCATAGTCAATGGCCAGCGGTTCAAAAGCCTCTTCGTCGCCGGTCGCGCGGCACAAGTCCAGCACGGCATGCCACAGCACAGCGGCTTTGTCTTCATCCACCGCCTCCGTACTGAGCACCTGCACCAACTGCTCGAGCAAACGGGTGCGCGCACCGTCCATATCACCATGGGCGAACAAGATGGCGGCTTCTTCCAAGTCGGGATGGGGTTGAAAAACGGGCAATGCAGCGGCAGGCGCTGCGGGCGATAGCGCGGCAGCGGGCGCAGGGGACATAGGCACCACCTGCGAGGGCAGTGCTACCGGCGCAGGGGCTGGGGGCTGCACCACGCTGTCTTCACCCAGCACAGGAATGTCACCCAGCGGGCGCGCCGTGGAAGGTCGTGGTGTGGCGGTTTTTTCTACCTTGGCAGCAGTTTGCGCAGAACTGCGCCACCACTGGCCAGACATTTGTGCCTCAATGGCATCAATTTTTTGCAGGGTTTCGGTACTGCGGGTTTCCTGACCGAGCAGGGATGACAGTGCATCATCCTTGGCGGCTTGGCTGGCACTGACTTGCCCCCCAACTTCATTGCGCTGGCGCAGCAACCGCAGTTGGGCAAACTCATGCAAGCGTATGGCCTCATTGCGGCGCTTGCGCACCATCGACTCTTGCAGCACTTCACGTGCACTCAGACTGTCGGGATCGATAGATGAAGCACTGGCAGCGGGGGTGC
>NZ_CADEPJ010000193.1 GCF_902829245.1 Comamonas jiangduensis
GCCCAGTCTGGGCCCAAATCACTGCCCATCAACTGGTGCACGCCCTGGAAGATGACCTTGCGGTTGGTGCCCTGCATGTGCAGCACGCCTTTGTAGCGCAGCATCTTGGGGCCGTAGATATTCACGATGGCACCCAGAAAGTCTTCCAGCTTGGCGGGATCGAAGGCCTTGTCCGCACGGTAGACAAAGCTTTTCACATCGTCGTCATGGTGGTGATGGTGCGGATGGTTGCAGTGCTCACCGTGCGCATGGTCATGGCCGCAGTCGTGGCCGTGTGCATGCTCGTGGTCATGCCCTTCATGGCTGCAATGGCCGTGGTCATGGTCGCAGTGGCTGTGATCGTGGTCATGACCATGGTCATCTTCCTTAAGGAAGTCGGGGTCGATGTCCAGCTTGGCGTTCAGGTTGAAGCCACGCAGGTCAAACACCTCGTTCAGGGCCACAACGCCAAAGGGCACGGCCTTGATGGGGGCACGGGGGTTCATGTGCTTGAGGCGGTGAATCAGCGCGTCTTTTTCTGCCTCGGTCACCAGATCGGTCTTGGACAGGAATATCTGGTCGGCAAAGCCGACCTGGCGGCGCGCTTCCTGGCGGTCGTCCAGTTGCTGGTTGGCGTGCTTGGCGTCCACCAAGGTCAAGATGGAGTCGATCAGGTAGGTTTCCGCAATCTCATCGTCCATGAAGAAGGTTTGCGCCACGGGGCCTGGGTCGGCCAAACCGGTGGTTTCGATCACGATGCGGTCAAATTCCACCAGGCCCTTGCGGCGCTTGGCGGCCAGCAGTTGCAGCGCTTCGCGCAGGTCTTCGCGGATGGTGCAGCAGATGCAACCGTTGCTCATCTGCAGGATTTGCTCGGTGGACTCGGCGCGCAGAATGTCGGTGTCGATGTTTTCTTCACCAAACTCGTTTTCAATCACAGCGATCTTCATGCCGTGCGACTCGCTGAGCACGCGCTTGAGCAGCGTGGTCTTGCCCGCGCCCAAAAAGCCGGTGAGGATGCTGACGGGAATGAGTGCCATGGAAGTACAACCTTGTCGCAATGTGCAAACTGCAGCCGTGCAGCTTGCTGATTAATCAAAGCCCAAGCGCTCAGCCGACGATGGCCGCGCGCCAGAGGCCGAAAGTGTAGCCAGTGCAGCAAGCACATGGCCCCAGCAGGGATGTGCCAATTCTTAGTGTTTTAAGGCTCTGACGCTTATACAGAAAGCGCTGGTAGCTATCAATATTAATACACCCTCAGGCAACCACACGGTTTTCCAGCAGGCTGGCCATGGAGGCCAGGTTCAAGTCCCCCACCAAAACACCGGTAAAGCGCCCGCTGGTGCCGTACATCGGCACGGCAATGGTCAGGCAAAAGTCTTCGGTGGCGCTGGACAGGTAAATGGGGGAGACAAAAGCCTGCCCACTGTCCCGCACATGGGCAAAGTAGGACTGGCCACTGCGGTTGGCCCCGGCACCGCCTGCGCGAATGCGGCCGTACATGGCGGGGTTGATCCAGTTGGCACAGGTTTGCACGCCCTGGGCATCCAGCTCAAACAGCACCTCAAAAAACGGGTAGGCCTTGAAGACATGGTCCAGCGCGCGGGCATCGCGCCCACGCGGCTCTTGCAGCAGGCGCTGCAAGATGTCGAGCACATGCGCCTCCCAGCCCGACATGTTGTCGCCCCGGGCTTCGGGGTGAATCACGCGCGGCGTTTGTGCCTCCACCACAATCACATTGCCGCCTACGTTTTTGCCCACTTTTTTCAGCTTGGCGGCGCGCGCCGAGGCTTCCACACAGTCTTGCGGCATGCCCGTGCTGCCGTTCACGCACGACACCGACACCACATGGCCGGCATCGGCAGGGCCGGGGTCGATGGCGATATAGCCCGTGGCAGGCTCACCCACCAAATAGCTGTTGGTGCCGGGGCCGGTCATAACGTTGGCATTCGGCGCCGTCAGGCGCAGCACGTTCTTGCGCAGCGGCACAGCGCGCTCGGTTTGCCATGCCAGCTCGTGCACCACCTGCCCATCGGGGCTGACCATGGCCGCCTCACCGTAGGCCGCATCGCTGTCGAGCAAGGAGCGCTCCTTGCCGTTTTCCAGCGCAAAGCGCGGCGCAAACTTCCACAGCGGGCCTTGGGCAACCGCCGCCAAAATGGCATCCACACTGGGGAACTGGGCCAAATACGTCAACGTGCGCACGGTGGGCAGCATCATGGGCATTTGCCGGGCTTTGTGCGCTGCCAGTGCCTGTTGGGGCTCTACCCAGACGGCTTCAAACTGCTCACTGTTATCGGGTTCCGGCGTTTGCCCGTGCGGCATGCGAGCCACAAAAAACGGCACGGCAAAGCGTTTGGGCAAATGCGGTGGGGCGGTGAAATGCCCCACTTGCCACAGCGCCGCCGCATCCAGCTTGAGCCCCTGAGCGGCCAGCTGGGGCCACAAGGCCGTGCTGCGGTCCAGCCCCTGCACCGCAGCAGGATCTACGGCTGCACCCTGCGCGTTCACCGCCAGCAGCACGCCCATCTCCTCCAGCGTTTCGCGCAAGGCTGCCACCGCGGCCGTGCGCATTGTGTCGTCCATATCGGCACGAAACTGCACGACATCGTGGCCTGCTGCGGCATCCTGGGCCTCAATACCGCCACCGGGGAAGACATACATGCCGGGCGCGAAGCTGGCGCGCTCGGAGCGCCGAGAGATCAGCACTTCCCACCCGCCTGGTGCGCGGTCACGCAACAGCAGCAAAGTGGCCGCCAGCAAGGGCTGGGGCGGTGTGCACTGGGGATACAGGTATTGGTCAGAACGCAGCATGGGCCGCATTATTAATGCAGCCTTTGCCACCGCGCTGTCGCATCGGAGCAGGGCGCTGGCCATAAAAAAAGCTGGGTGCACGCACCCAGCCTTGGAAATGTGTAAGTGTGAAGTTCGCCGATAAGCCGGATTCTGTGCACAGCGGTTGCCCGCTGCGTGACTGCCATTACTCTGGGCCAGGGGTCGCCCCACTGGCTCGATGCTACCTACCCGCACACTCCGGGGGCCCCGTCAACGTGTGCCTACTTGGTATTGCTGCGCGTAGAGATTGCCCGTTTCACCCTGTCCGGTCTACCCTTGCGGGCACTCCTGACAGACTACGTCTCTGTTGCTCTGATCCTCACCTCACGGTGGACAGCTGTTAGCTGCTACGCTGCCCTATGCAGTCCGGACGTTCCTCCAGTGCCGTGTTTCCACGATCGCACCAGCGGCAGTCTGCCGAACTTCACGGGCGCAATTATCGTCCATGCCCCCGCAGTTTTCAGCGAAGTTCGGAAAGAACCCGAATGTCGTAGACGATCACGGCCATCAAGCCCAGCACTCCCAACATCATGAGCACACCGCCAAAGCGCGAGTCGCGGTACGAAAAGCCCACCAGCAAGGCCACGCACACGGCCGTCATGGCAGCCATATTGAAGTGCAAAAGTGACATAAAGAACTTCCCTTCTCTTTGAATTCTGTTTTGGAATGCATCAAAGTATCAACGATCACTGCAGCCATTTGAAGCACCACTCAATGGCCCAATGAAACACTGCGCTTATCCGTGCCGTCCATATGCATATGGCGATACGTTGGAACAAGTGCGACAAAATGCCACCATCCGCACTCATTTCCGCCAAGGAGACGCCATGAAATTTGACAACGTCCTGCAGACCATTGGTAACACCCCATCATCCGCATGAACCGCATTTTTGGCGCGGGCGCCAATGTCTGGATCAAGTCCGAACGCGGCAATCCCGGCGGCTCCATCAAAGACCGGATTGCCCTGTCGATGGTCGAAGCCGCTGAAAAATCGGGTGCCCTGAAACCGGCGGCGTCATCATTGAGCCCACCAGCGGCAACACCGGCGTAGGCCTGGCACTGGTGGCCGCCGTCAAGGGCTACCAACTGATTTTGGTGATGCCCGAAGCATGTCGATCGAGCGCCGCCGCCTGATGCTGGCCTACGGCGCGAAATTCGATTTAACGCCCAAAGAAAAAAGGCATGAAGGGCGCGATTGCCCGCGCCGAAGAGCTGGCCGCACAAACGCCCGGCGCCTGGGTGCCGCAGCAGTTTGAAAATCCGGCCAACGTGGCGGTGCATGAGGCCACCACGGCGCAAGAAATTCTGGCCGACTTCCCCGACGGCTGGACGTGCTGATCACCGGCGTGGGCACGGGCGGCCACCTGTCGGGCGTGGCCAAGGTGCTCAAGTCCCAGTTCCCGCATCTGAAGGTGTATGCGGTAGAGCCTGCCGCTTCGCCCGTGATTTCAGGCGGCGCCCCGGCGCCCCACCCTATCCAAGGCATTGGTGCAGGCTTTATTCCCAAGAATTTGGATGTGAGTTTGCTGGACGGCGTGATTCAGGTGGAAGGCGAGCCCGCGCGCGAATATGCTCGCCGTGCGGCCGCGCAAGAAGGGCTGCTGGCGGGTATTTCCTCCGGCGCGACGTTGGCAGCCATTGCGCAAAAACTGCCCGAGCTGCCCCCCGGTGCCAAGGTGCTGGGCTTTGCCTACGACACGGGCGAGCGTTATTTGTCGGTGGAAGGCTTTTTGCCCAGCGCTTAAACCGCTAGCCACCCCACGCCTAGCCGCTGCGCGCAAGCCCAGCGGCTTTTTATTTGCAGCGCGAACTGCGCTTGCGCAACGCCCTGATGGGGCAACCGCGCCATGCTGGCCCGCCAATAACAAGCAATAAAAAAACCTTCTAACCCTTATCAGTATTGCGCCAAAAGCTATTAATTTAAGCACCTATTGCCCGCGCTGCGCACAGGTCATGCCACTGGCCTACCATCGCCAGGGCAAGGAGAGTTGCCATCTTGTTTCGCTTTTTTGAAAACCGTATCCCCCCCTACCCTGCGGCTGAGCCCCAACAGCCGCCCGCAGGTTTTGCTGCTTTTTTGTGGTCCTGTACGCGTGGCATGCGCGGCTGGATTGTGCTGCTGACGCTCTGTCTCCCAGCTACGCCCGCGCCTTGTACTACCGCTTGATTGCGCAACTGCACCAGCGCAAAGTGGCCTTGCTGCTGCTGGGCGGCAACCACGACTCCGTCAGCGTGCTCAGCGAGAGCTTGCCCCTGCTGCACCACCTGAACACCACCGTCATCGCGGCCACCGGTGACGCGGCCCAGCATGTGATCACTTTGCCTGTAAGAGGCAGCACGCAGCCCGGTTGCATTGTGTGTGCACTGCCTTTTATCCGGCCACGCGATGTGCTCACCAGCCAGGCCGGGCAAAGCGCTGAAGACAAACAGCGCAACCTACAAAGTGCCATCCAAGACACCTACGCCCAAGTGTTTGCGGCAGCGCAAGCCCTGCAAGCGCAGCTTCAGGCAGCGCATGGCACACGCGTACCGATTGTGGCCACCGGCCACCTGACCACGGTAGGTGCCAGCAGCAACGAATCCGTGCGAGAAATTTATGTGGGTGCGCTGGAAGCCTTCCCGACCTCTGCCTTCCCGCCTGCGGACTACATCGCCTTGGGCCACATCCACAAACCACAGAAAGTGGGTGGACTGGAACACATCCGTTACTGCGGCTCACCGATTGCACTGGGGTTTGATGAAGCCAAGCAAACCAAAGAAGTACTGCTGGTCGACTTGAATGCGCACGGCCTGCAAGCCCTCACCCCTTTGGCTACGCCTGTGTGCCAAATTTTGGCTTCGCTCACCGGCAATCTGGCCAGTCTGCCCGTACAGCTGCAGGCCTTGGCAGCACAAAGCAGCGCAGACCACCCTGCGTTGCTGGAAGTGACGGTGCAAGAAGACGACTACCTGCCCGATGTGGCAGCGCGCATCGACGCCATGGCGCAAGGGCTGCCCTTGCAGGTGCTGCGCGTCAAACGCCAGCGCGGCACGGCGATGCCCCAGCTTTTACCGAGCATGGTGAATCTTTGGAGGCCCTCACCCCAGCGACGTGTTTGCGCGCAGATTGGCCCAAGACGGTGTCTGCCGATGTCCACCAAGCTCTGCACCTCCGCTACCAAGAGGTGCTGGCCAGCGTGCACGCAGGAGATGCCGCATGAAAATTCTGAGCCTGCGCCTGAAGAATCTGAACGCCCTCAAAGGCGAATGGACGATCGATTTTCGCCAGCCACCTTTCCTCGATAACGGCCTGTTTGCCATCACCGGCCCTACGGGGGCTGGTAAATCCACGTTGCTGGATGCCATCTGCTTGGCACTGTACCACCAGACACCGCGCTTAAGCAGTGTGGGCGGTGCCAGCAATGACCTGATGACACGCCATACCGCTGATTGCTTGGCCGAGGTGGAGTTTGAGGTCAAAGGCATTACCTACCGCGCGTTTTGGAGCCAGCGCCGCGCGCGCGACAAAGTCGATGGGGCTTTGCAATCCCCCAAGGTGGAACTGGCCCAGGTGGAGGCGGCCAGTGGTGAAGGGCACATCCTCACCACACACAGCAATGAAAAAATCAAACGCATCGCCGCCATCACAGGGCTAGACTTTGGCCGCTTCACCAAGTCCATGCTGTTGGCACAAGGTGGCTTTGCGGCATTTTTGAATGCCAGCGCCAACGACCGCGCGGAATTGCTGGAAGAGCTGACGGGCACCGAAATCTACGGGCAGATCTCTCAGGCGGTATTTGAGCGTGCACGCGATGCACGCCAAGCGCTGGAAAAGCAGCAAGCGCAGGCCCAGGGCATGCAATTGCTGGATGCCGCCACACGTATGGATCTGGCAATGCAGGCCCACCAGTTGCAAGCGACGCTGGCAGATCTGCAGCAGCAACATGTGCAGTTGCAAGCGATCCACCACTGGCAAAGCCAAACCGCGCGCACCCGCACCGAGGTAGCACAGGCACAGAACGCGCGTTCTGCAGCGCAAGAGGCCTTGGCGCAGGCCAGCGCTGATCTGCAGCGCCTGCAAGCCCACGCCCCCGCCCAAGCGATAGCACCGCTGCATAGCCAATGGCTGCAGGTGCAGCGAGAACATGCCTTGCAGCAAGTGCAAACGCAGCAGTTGCACACGGATGTATTGCAGCACCACCGCCTACATTCGCAGTTGCACGAACACGCCCAGCAACTGAGTGCCCAAGCCAAAGATACAGCCCGCTGTGACTGGCAAGCGGCGGTGTCAGACCAAACTTGCACACAGCACGGGATGCAAGCCCAGGCCAGCTACGCGCCGCTGGGAGCATGCCCCAGCGGCCGGCAGGCGCAGTTGCAGGCACCAACAATTGCAACAACAATGCGCTATGGCCGTGCAAGAGCTTGCCACCCTGGATCGCCGAACCCAGCAGTCGCAAGAGCAAGCTCACATGCAAGCGCAGGCGGCCCAGCAAACCCAAGCCAAAGTCGATCTCTCCGCCCAACAGCACGCTGCTGTACAGCATGCACAGCAGCAACGCTTGGCCAACCATGGAGGCCACATACAGCCTCTGCGTGACCACTGGCAAGCTGCACAACGCAAGCAGCAACACTGGCAGCACTTGCTGGACCATGCGCAATTGCGCCCCCCCTTGTCACAGCAACACACCCAGTGCGCACAGGCCTTGAATGAACGCCAGCAGCGCCTACCCACGCTGGAGCAACAGCTCGCCAGCCTGCGCCAGCAGTACGTCGTGCTGCAAGAGCGCGTAAAAGACAAGCAAACCTTGCTGGCGCAAGAGCAGCGCATCCAAAGCCTGCAAGACCATCGCCACGCCCTGCAACCGGGCCAGGCATGCCCGCTGTGTGGATCGCTAGAGCACCCTGCAGTCAGCGCTTATGCAGCGCTGGATGTATCCGCTACAGAAATGGCGTTGCGCGACTCCATCGCGCAACGGGATGCCCTGCAGCGCCAGGGTGAGCAGTTGAATGCCGAAATCGCGGGCTTACACGCCGAACTGCGCGCGCTGCAAACTCAGCACGAAGCGATTGCCCAAGACATTCGACGTTGGGAACAGCGCTGGAATGCCCTTTGCAGCGCCAGCAGCACGCCGGTGCTCCCTGAAGCTTGGCAGGATCTGCGCAGCTTGGCGGATGCCCAGCGCCATGCCGAACAAGCGGAGCAAGAGCTGCAGCGGATGCTGCATGCCGTCGAAGAAGGCGAGCGACAACTACAAGCCAGCCAAGCCGCATGGCAAGCTGCAATCTTGGCGCAACAACAAGCAACGTTTGCCCACAGCAGTAGCCTGCAGGCCCTGCAAGCCCTACAAACCGAACACGAGCGCACGAGCGCATCACTGGGGGCCTTGCAGCAGCAAGCCCAAGCGCTAGAACACGGTTTGCAAGCCAGCTTGCATGCTTTGGGCTATGCCCTACCCGCAAATGCAGCCACCGACAGTTGGCTGCAAGCACGCCAGCAAGAGGTACAGCAATGGGCGCAACAACAGCAGCAACTGCAAACCTTGGAGCGCCGCGTGGAGGCACTGCGCACCCAGCATGCACAAGCCAGTGAAGCAGCCGCGCACTGGCAAGCATGTGCGAAGGCTTTGCCAACCCTGCCCGCCAATGCGCCAGCCAGCCAGGTGCCCCTTCCGCACAATTTGGAGGACTGCGCTACGCGCATTGCAGCCACCGCCCAAACCATCTCCCGCTTGCAAGGGCAAATCACGCAAGCCGAGCAGCGCGGCTTGCAGCTGCAGCACGCAATGCAAGAAGCTGAACATGCATGGCAGCAGGCCTTACAGGCCAGCCCGTTTGCCCGTGCAGAAGATTTTGCGGCGGCACTGCTGCCGCAGCAGACGTTCCAGCGCTTGCAAGCGCTCAGCGAACAGTTGCACGCGCAGGTGCAGCGTGCGGATACGGTGCTGGCCGATGCCCAGCAGCGCTTGACCACATTGCAAGCCCAAGCACTGTCCGATGCCACGCCCGAGGCTGTCGTGGCCCACATTGCCCAGATAGACGCCGAGCGTGCGCAATGCACGGAGCAGCTGGGCGCACACCGCGCCCGCTTGCACGACGATGCGCAACACCGGGCCACACAGCAGGCGTTGCTCGCACAGATTGAGCAGCAAGCCCAAGACAGCGAAATCTGGCAACGTCTGGACGGCCTGATTGGTTCCGCCAAAGGCGACAAATTCCGCAAATTTGCCCAAGGTCTGACGCTGGACCACCTGCTTCATCTGGCCAATCAACACCTGCTGCGCCTGCATGGCCGCTACAGCTTGCAGCGCAAAGCCACAGGGGAGCTGGAGTTGGACATCGTGGACAGCTGGCAAGGCGATGCGGCGCGCGACACGCGCACCCTGTCCGGGGGGGAGTCGTTCTTGGTCAGTCTGGCACTGGCTTTGGCGCTGTCGGACTTGGTCAGCCGCAAAACCTCCATCGACTCGCTGTTCCTCGACGAAGGCTTTGGCACCTTGGATGGTGACACGCTCGAAACCGCTTTGGCGGCCCTCGACAGCTTGAATGCCAGCGGCAAGATGATTGGCATCATCAGCCATGTGGAAGCACTCAAAGAGCGCATCCCCGTGCAAATTCGCGTGGACAAGGCCGGTGGCGTGGGCCACTCCAAGCTGTTTTACTGATCGCGCTGGCGCGCCCAGGTGCGCTCGTGTTTGAGCCACTGCTTCAAGGTGTCGGGATCGTCTTCCAGCGCTTGCAGCAGCTGGCGCAAATAATCCACACCTGCTTGCAGTTGCTGCAGCCGCTCGCGCACCTGCGCCATCAGCTTGGCAGGCTGCAAGCGCTTGGCGGTATCCAGACCAAACTCCCGCGCAAACGCTTGCGTACGCGCCTGCACATCGCGCTGCAGGTCGTTCCATTGCTCTTCCAGCATGCGGTTGTAAGGGGCCAAACGTGCATCGCTCAGCTGTGCGAGCTTGGCGGGGTCCATCTGTTCGGCTTCCCACTGCAGCTCCAGCAACTCCATCAAGCGACTGGCTTCATAGGCAATATTGACCCGCTGCATCAGCGCCGTTTTGCGCGCGCGTTCCACCGGGTCTTGCTCACGATCGGGGTGCAAACGGCTGGCCAAACGACGGTACACCTCCCGCAACGACTGGTTGGCCAATTCAGCCGCCGTTGGCCCCTTGGCTTTTGGGCTTGCTGCGCTTTGCGTTGCTGGCGCTTGGCGTGGTGCTGCGCACGGGCTCGCTCGGCCTGAGCGGCTGCAGCTGCTCTTGGCTTCAAGAACTGCGCGACGGCCTCCGGGTCTTGCCAGTCAATGTCATCACTGGCACTGGCTGCCGCAGCTGGGCGCAGCCTGCGACGCATCGTCTTCGCGCTCCTCGTCCTCTTCTTCAGGGGTGTAGCGGCGTACCAACTCTTCCATGGCGGCACGCTGTGCAGGTGTATCACTCAGATCCGCCACTTGCTGCGCGGACTCCAGCAAGCAGCTTTCCAGCAGCTGGCGCTCCAGCTTGGACAGCTTGCGGGCACTTTGCTGATCCAGGTACAGCGCCAAGGCCGCTTGTAGATCCAGGTAACGGGTGCGCAAAGGAACACCATCGCGTGCAAAGCGGGTGCGGCAGGCTTGCACGGCCTCATCCCAGGCCAGCAGCCAAGCTCGCTGATCCGCAATGCGTTGTACCCAAGCGTTGAAAAGTTGCTGCTGCGCACTGAGTGGTGCTTGGTCAGCGGCTGCGTCGATGCGCAGCAAAGAAGTGGCCACAATGGGCAAGCAAGAAGAGGCAATCACCGCGCCATTGTGCAGCATGGCTGCTTTCACCGTGCACCACAAGGTGTTGCTTTTTATAAGCGAAATTGACTTCTAGCCCTTATGCAGATTGCGCTGATAGCTCCTGAATTTAAATCCGTGAACACAGCACCAGCACCACTGCTACACACTGCGCGTTGGGCCGGTTCCCGCTACGATCAGCGGCTTCTTATTGCTTGATCACTACAAGCCATGATTCGCCTCGCAGAACTCAAACTCCCTCTCTCGGCGCTGGAATACCACCCCGAGAACCACACCGAATTCCTTCCCGAAGCCCGTTTGCGCGCTTTGGCCGCAGAACGTCTGGGTATCGCCACCGACGCAATTGCGCAGTTGCACGTGTTCAAGCGCAGCTTTGACGCCCGCCAAAAAGCCGAATTGCTGGCGGTGTACATCGTCGACATCCGCTTGGTTGATGAAAGCCAAGAAGCCGCCTTGCTGGCGCAGTTTGCCGACCACTCGCACGTCAATCCCACGCCCGACATGACTTGGACGCCGGTAGGCCAAGCGCCTGCGGATCTGAAGCACCGCCCCGTCGTGGTGGGTTTTGGCCCTTGCGGCATGTTTGCTGCGCTGGTGTTGGCGCAGATGGGTTTCAAGCCCATCGTGCTGGAGCGCGGCAAAACCGTGCGGGAACGCACCAAAGACACCTGGCGCCTGTGGCGCAAACGCGAGCTGACGCCTGAGTCCAACGTGCAGTTTGGCGAAGGCGGTGCAGGGACGTTCTCCGATGGCAAACTTTACAGCCAGATCAAAGACCCGCGCTACCTGGGCCGCAAGGTGCTGACCGAGTTTGTGACCTATGGCGCGCCCGAAGAAATTTTGTATGCCGCCCACCCCCACATTGGTACGTTCAAGCTGGTCAAGCTGGTAGAAGGCATTCGCGAGGAAATCTGCCGTTTAGGCGGTGAGATTCGGTTTGAGTCCAAGGTAACCGACATCACCGTCGAGGTCGAGGGCGAAGGCGATGCGCGCAAGGTGTCTGCGCTGCAGGTCTTGAACCAAGCCACCGGCGACAGCTACACGCTGACTACCGATCAGGTGGTGATGGCACTGGGCCACAGCGCACGTGACACCTTCACCATGTTCTACGAACGTGGCGTGTACATGGAAGCCAAACCGTTTTCGATTGGCTTTCGCATCGAGCATCCACAAAGCGTGATCGACCAAGCGCGCTGGGGCAAGCACGCTGGCCACCCCTTGTTGGGTGCGGCCGATTACAAGCTGGTGCACCACGCCAAGAATGGCCGCGCGGTCTACAGCTTTTGCATGTGCCCCGGCGGCACAGTGGTGGCTGCGACCAGCGAGCCCGAACGCGTCGTCACCAACGGCATGAGCCAGTACTCGCGTGCCGAGCGCAATGCCAACGCGGGCATGGTGTGTGCGATTGAGCCGTCGGACTATCCGCAAGACGCCAAATCGTTTGCATGGGCTTTTGACGGCAAAACTTTCGGCGTGGAAAACCAAGCCCCCGGCAGCTACCACCCGCTGTCAGGCGTGGTGTTCCAGCGCCAGCTGGAGTCCAAAGCCTATCTGCTGGGCGGGCGCAACTACAATGCCCCCGGCCAACTCGTGGGCGACTTTGTAGCGGGCAATCCATCGGCCGGTGTCGGCGGGGTGCCGCCCTCGTTCAAACCGGGGCTCTACCTGGGCAATTTTATTT
>NZ_CADEPJ010000194.1 GCF_902829245.1 Comamonas jiangduensis
GCGCATGGTAGAGCGCGACTTTGCGGCGCGCGGCAAGATGACGGTGCAACTCAAAGACATGCGCAATGCCTTGGCGACGGCGCAGGAAATCGGCTTTGACGCCCCCATCACCGCATTGTTCGAGCAGTTGTATGCCGATGGTGTGGCGCACGGCTTGGGTGCGTTGGACCACAGTGGCCTGTTTGTGGAGCTGGCCAGCCGCAACGCCATGCAATAAAAACCTGTAGCCGCACCCAGGAAAAAGCACGTACTTTCCCTGAGGCCGGAAAAAATTGGTGCATAATTGCGGCTTCGCTTCGTTGCAAGCGACAAAAGTGGGCTCTTAGCTCAGTTGGTAGAGCAGCGGACTCTTAATCCGTTGGTCGAGTGTTCGAATCACTCAGGGCCCACCACTTTTTTGCTGGTTTGTTTTTCAACAAATTGGCACTTCGGAAAATTCCGAAGGGCTCTTAGCTCAGTTGGTAGAGCAGCGGACTCTTAATCCGTTGGTCGAGTGTTCGAATCACTCAGGGCCCACCAAATTTTCTTTCACTGCGTTGCGCATTGATTCTCCCGTTCAAGGGCTCTTAGCTCAGTTGGTAGAGCAGCGGACTCTTAATCCGTTGGTCGAGTGTTCGAATCACTCAGGGCCCACCACACAAAACCCGTCTTGGCAACAAGGCGGGTTTTTGTTGCCTGTACGCGCCAAAATAATGGCTTGCAGCGCTTCATCAACAACACTTTCCCATAGAAAAGCACTGGAAATTATTAACAGAAGAGCGCCGGCAGCTATATTTTTCAATAACTCGATAGGCGGCAGATACAAAAAACCGGCATAAAGCCGGTTTTTGAGCACCGCAGCCTTTTCAGACTGCTGGAATGCCGTGCTTAACGGTCGCGCGAGAAGGTCTTGCGACGCTCGCCACCGAAGCCGCCGCGTTCGTCACGGCCGCCCAAAGGCTTGGCTTCACGACGGGCGCACCACCGAACCGCCGCGATCGCCACGGTCTTCGAAGCGAGGACGATCGCCGCCGCCACCAAAGCTACGGGCTTCGCGCTGGGGACGGTCAGCGCCACCAAAGCTGCGCTGCTCACGCTCGCCGCCGCCAAAGCGGGGACGGTCACCACCGCCAAAGCCGCCGCGCTCGGACGATCACCAAACGCAGGCTTGCGATCCGCAAAACCACCTTCGCGACGCTGACCACCAAATGCTGGACGGTCACCACCGCGATCTTCAAGCGAGGACGATCACCACCGAAACCACCGCGCTCAGGACGGTCACCACCGCCAAAGCGAGGGCGATCACCACCAAAGCCACCGCCTTCGCGACGCTGGCCACCGCCAAAGCCACCACGGTCGCCAAAACCTGGCTTGCGGCCATAGCCTTCACCACCACGGCCACCACCGCCGCCGCCGAAGCTGCGGCCACCACCGCCACCACCACGGCGGCCATCGCGTTCGCCGGCTGCAGGGAAGCGCTGCTGGGGCTCCAGACCAGGAATCACTTCGGAAGTGAATTGCTGGCGTGTGTAGGCTTCGATATCAAAGATGCGACGACGGTCACGGAACTCACCGAAAGTCACAGCGATACCGCTGCGGCCTGCACGACCGGTACGACCGATACGGTGGGTGTAGTCTTCGGCCTTCATGGGCAAGCCGTAGTTGAACACGTGGGTGATCGTAGGCACGTCAATACCACGGGCTGCCACGTCAGTCGCCACCAATACTTGGATTTGGCCATTGCGCAGCGCCATCAGGCGGCGGTTACGCAAACCTTGGCTCAGCGCGCCGTGCAAAGCAGCAGCCGAGAAGCCAGCTTCTTGCAGATCGGTAGCCAAACCGTCGCACTCGACCTGGGTCGAAGCAAACACGATGGCTTGGTTGATGGTTTCGTCACGCAACCAGTGATCCAACATCTTGCGCTTGTGCTGAGCGTTGTCAGCCCAGAACAGCACTTGCTTGATGTTGTTGTGCTTTTCCTGAGGGGTATCAACAGTCACCTTCTTCACGCCAGCACCGTTGTCATGCATCACACGCATGGCCAACTGCTGAACGCGGGGAGCGAAGGTAGCGCTGAACATCATGGTTTGCTTGCGCTGCGAAGTCATTTGGTTAACTTCAGCCAAGTCGTCCGAGAAACCCAGATCCAACATACGGTCGGCTTCGTCCACCACCAAGAACTGGACCTTGTCCAGCTTGATTTGCATGGAGCGCTGCAGATCCAGCAGACGGCCAGGTGTGGCCACGACCAGGTCAGCGTTTTGCAGCTTGGCGATTTGCAGCTGGTAAGGAATGCCGCCGACCACGTTGGCTACGCGCAGACCACGGCCCGCATACGACAACGCTTTGGCTTTGTTGCTGTTCATGCTGGCCATGCCTGTGTTTACGTTTTGGGCTTCCCCGCTGTTGGCACACTTTTCGCGCCGCGATGAATTCGAGGCCGATGCCTACGCCATGCAGCAAGCCCAAGGCAGTGCCTTGGCCAGCGCCTTGCTCAAACTGTATGAGGACAACGCCTCCACCCTCACCCCAGACCCCGTTTATGCGCGCTACTACTACTCGCACCCGCCGGCAGTCGAGCGCCTTGCGCGCATTCCAGCCCCTGCAACCCCTCAGTCAGCGAGTGCCGCATGAGCCGCAGACATAGCAAATCCGCAGTGGCGTCTGCTGCCGCATCGACCGAAGGCTTGGTCGTAGGCAGCCATGGCCGCCATTGCATCGTAGAAACAGCGGACGGCGAGCGCCGCATCTGCCATCCACGCGGCAAGAAAAGCCAGGCCGTCGTTGGTGACCGTGTGCTGTGGCAAGCAGCGCCACCTGGTCAAGGCGAAGAAGGCACGATCGAGCAAGTGCTGGCGCGCAGCAATGTGCTGTACCGTCAGGATGAAATACGCACCAAAACCTTTGCTGCCAACCTCGACCAGGTGCTGATCGTGATTGCCGCAGAGCCTGTGTTCTCGGAAAGCCAGTTGGCCCGCGCCTTGATTGCTGCGGAGGACGCCGGCATCACCCCCATCATTGCGCTGAACAAGTTTGACTTGGAAGAAGCCTTTGCCATGGCTTGGCAGCGGCTGGAGGCCTATCGCAGCATCCTCAATGCCGACGGCAGCGAGCGCTACCCCATCATTCCGCTGAACCTGACCAGCGATGACCCGGAGCAAAAAGCCGCCTTGATGGAATTGCTGGCTGGCAAACGCACCTTTGTGCTGGGCCCTCCGGCGTGGCGCAAAGCACACTGATCAACCTGCTGGTGCCCGGTGCGCAAGCTGCCACCAACGAAATCTCGCGGGTCCTCAATACTGGCAAGCACACCACCACCACCACCAGCTGGTACTGGATGGACGAAGCACGCACCACCGCCATCATTGACTCACCTGGCTTTCAGGAGTTTGGCCTCTACCACATCAAAGCGACGGACCTGCCCGGTGCATGCCCGACATTGGCGCGCTGGCCGATCAGTGCAAGTTCTACAACTGCACCCACTTGCACGAGCCGGGCTGCGCCGTGATGGCCGAGGTAGACAACGAGGGCAGCCCGCACTACATCCACCCCAACCGCTACCGCATCTACACCGAGTTGTCTGAAGAGTTGAACGCGGGCTACAAGTACTAAGTCAACACTTTAGCCCACCCAAAAAAGCAAAAGCCTGCGGTTTTCATCGCAGGCTTTTTATATATCAAATATTGCTCTAGCCCTTATCCAGAAAGCGCTAGCAGCTATCAAAATACTATCCGAGCAACCGCGCCAAGCTCAGTAGCGCCAGCAGCAGCATCCACACCACCACGCTGCGCCACACCAAGCCCCCCACCGAGCGCAGGTGCCCCATCTCCGCCTCCCGGCCAGGCGTGACGCCCGGCTCTTGCCATGCGTCTTCATCGTCGTAAATCGGGGCTGTGGTGAGCTCCTCGCGCATCTTCAAGCCGCTGCCACCCAAACGCACATTGATGGCACCTGCCGTTGCAGCCAAGATCACACCATCGTTGTCATTGGGAAAGTGCTTGGTATGGAAGCGCCAACCATCAATCGCTTCCTCAAAGCTTCCCACCACCGCAAAACCCAGCGCCGTCATCCGCGCAGGCAGCCAGTCAATCACCAGCCACGCCTGCTTGGCCGACTGCTGCAGCCGCTCACTCACCGGCGCGGCCCCGGCAATCGCGTTGCGCGACCAGTAACGCGACAGGTACTCTGCCACACGGTAGAGTACCGCGCCCGCAGGCCCCAGGCCCACAGCTGCGAGCAGCGCGAACCAGAACAGCACCCCAAACACATGGCGGTGCGCACTGATGACCGAATACTCAATCACATGCCGCACCATCTCGCTGCGCGGCACCTCGGTGGTCTCAACCTGGCGCCACTCGGCCAGTGCTTCGCGGGCCGCATGCTCATCGCCACTGTCGAGTGCATCACGGATGCGCGTGAAATGGTGGCTGAACTGGCGAAAGCCCAGCGTCACATAAAGCACCGCCACATTCCAGAGCATGGCGGCAGGCCAGCCCACCCAGCGCATGAGCAGCCAATACACCCCGACCACCAGCAGCACAGGTGGCACCACCGCCAATCCCCAGGCTACCCAGCCATGGTGCTCTCGCCCCGCATCAAAATTGCGGCGCACAGACACAGACCAAGCCCGAATACCTGCGTGCACCGGATTCTCGCGTGACAGCGGTCGGGCTTGCTCCAACAACAGGGCAAGCAAGATGGCAAAGAAACTCATAGGCTGATGATACTGGCAAGCATTCTCAGCGCCACCCCAAACCCTTGCACTTTGCTTTAAGCGGCCATGAAACGGTAAAAGTTGCGCAACATTCCCGCAGTCGCACCCCAGATATAGCGCTCATGCCCGCCATCGTCATAAGGCATGGACCACCATTCACGCTCCATCCCTTGCCAGTGCAGGCGATGCCGCTGGTGGTGGGCCGGATCCAGCAAAAAGCGCAGCGGCACTTCAAACACCTCCGCCACTTCATAGGGATTGGGCTTCAAAGCCACATCAGGCTGCACCAGTGCCACTACCGGCGTCACGATAAAAGCCGTCCCTGTTTCATACACCGGCAAACTGCCCAGCACTTCGGCTTGCGCCGCCTCCAAGCCCACTTCCTCATGGGCTTCACGCAGTGCAGTAGCTACGGCATCCTGATCTTCCGGGTCTTGCTTGCCCCCGGGAAAAGCTACCTGCCCCGAATGGGTGGACAAATGCTGGGTGCGTTGCGTCAGCAACACCATCAACTCATCCCGCACCACCAACGGCACCAGCACGGCTGCCTGCGCAGGTACGCGA
>NZ_CADEPJ010000195.1 GCF_902829245.1 Comamonas jiangduensis
GCTTGCTCATCGCGGCACGCAGCACGCGGTCAGCGTCGGACTCCAGGCGGTCGATTTCCTCGCACGTCTTGAGCGCTGCTTCCGCAGTGCCTGCGTCGGCAATATGGCTCAGCATCTTGACGGCGTCACGCAGGCGCTCGCAGCACTTCAGACTCAGATCCGCCAGACGGTGGATTTCGTCCGTCATGCTACGGATGTCATACAGCGCCATCGCTTCGGCCGAGTCCTGAATCAGGTCAGCCACGTCATCCATGCCATTGATCAGGCTGTGGATGTGTTCACGGTCGATCGGGGTGATGAAGGTCTGATGCAGCGTCTTGCTCACTTCATGCGTCACACGGTCAGCAGCACGCTCGGCGTTGTCCACATCGCTGTTGTACTTTTCGCGCAGGTGCGGGTCGCTGTAGTTCGACACCAGTTGTGAAAAAGCACGTGCGGCTTCCACAATGCGGTCTGCATGTTGGTTGAACATTTCGAAAAAATTGCCTTCGCGGGGCAAGAGCTTGCCAAACAGCATGAGCGCTCCTTCAATGGGAGAGGGTTTGAATGGTCAACAGCCTACGCAGAACACTGCGTAGGCTGTAAAAATTTGGGATGAGCGGCAATACCGCCTGTGCCGCTCACTGCAGCCAGACCGCTTGCTACGCAACACTTTGCCAAAGGCAAAAAAGCACCGTCACCACCCTGGGCAACCGTGCATTTCCGGCAATTGTCCATGACAACGCCATGAAGATTTAATTAAATTTTTATGACAGTTGTGTGACATATCTTGTAAAAAACCATCAGACGTGAGCGCACGCTCTTTTCTTCAGGCTTTCGCTGTCTATGCCTGTGAAAAAACAGAAAAATGACGCTTGCCACCCCTATTTTTGTTGCACTGCAGCAACAAAATGCACCAAAAAGGGGAGGTCAGGGTTTGCGCTTTTCGGCGGCCTCTGCATTGAGTTGCTGCAAATGCGCCAGCTTTTCCCCAATTTTGATCTCCAGGCCGCGCGGCACAGGCTGGTAGAAGTGGGGGTTGTCCATGCCTTCCGGAAAGTAGTCCTCCCCGGCCGCAAAGCCGCCCTCTTCGTCGTGCGCATAGCGATAGCCTTTACCCCAATCCAGATCTTTCATCATTTTGGTGGGCGCGTTGCGCAAATGCATGGGAATGGGGCGCGTGCCTTCGGTTTTGACCAAGGCCTTCATTTGGTTGTAGGCCTTGTAGCCGGCATTGCTCTTGGGAGCCATGGCCAGGTAAATCACCGCCTGCGCCAGCGCCAACTCGCCCTCGGGGCTGCCCAGGCGCTCATACGTGGCCGCCGCGTCGTTGGCGATCTGCAAGGCACGCGGGTCGGCCAGGCCAATGTCTTCCCAGGCCATGCGCACAATGCGCCGCGCCATGTAGCGCGGATCGGCGCCGCCATCGAGCATGCGTACCAGCCAGTACCCCCGATGAAGGTGAACAAGCCGCTTTCCACATGCGGCAAAATCGCGTCTTGCTGGCTTTTGTTGAAGCGGTGCACCTCATCCACAAACACGATGGTGCGCTGCGGCATCAGCCCACTGCGCGCCGCTTCGGCTTTCTCTACGGCTTCTCGAATGTCCTTGACCCCGCCCAGCACGGCACTGATGGCAATGAACTGCGCATCAAACGCATCGGCCATCAGCCGGGCGATGGTGGTTTTGCCCGCGCCCGGCGGCCCCCAGAAGATGCAGCTGTGCGGGCGCCCTGCCTCAAACGCCAGCCGCAGCGGCATGCCCGCGCCCAGCACCTGCTGCTGGCCCACCACCTCCCCCAGCGTGCGCGGGCGCAAACGCTCTGGCAAAGGCTGGTGCAGTGCGGGGCGGTGACCGCCGCCTTTGCGCTGGGACAAATCAACATCAGCCTGAGGGGTTGTTTTTGGAATAGCCATATAACAGAACTTTATCTGCATCAAAATAGGTGATTCAGCGGATCACTACACGCAATGCACGATGCTTACCAGCGCCGTTCATACCGCCTGTAGCTCTCTGTACCGAAGCCACAAGCTTAATCGGCACGGGAACCCTTCACCACTTGCGGCCACTGCAACCCTTGGTCAGCAAGCGCCTTGCCCCTGAGCGCGTCGACATCCGGCCCTCAGCGTATCCGCACGGAATCCGCATTCGTCGTTTGCAACAAAGTCTGTCTGCCCCTGTGCAGCATCTTTCTGGTTTTAGGTTTTCCCATGACAACTCTCAAGACGCGGGACATTTTTGCCCTCGGCTTCATGACATTGCGCTCTTTTTGGGCGCTGGCAACATCATCTTCCCACCCAGCGTGGGCCTGGCGGCTGGCGAATTCCAGTGGTCTGCCGCCCTGGGCTTTGCTGACCGGCGTGGGCCTGCCTTTGCTGGGCGTGGTGGCACTGGCCCGCGTCGGCGGTGGCTTGGACACACTGACCAGCCCCATCGGCAAAGCGGCAGGCACCCTGATGGGCCTGTCCATTTACCTGACGATTGGCCCTTCTTTGCCACCCCGCGCACAGCGACGGTGTCGTTTGAAGTGGGCATGGCGCCGTTTACCGGCAACACGCCGCAAGCGCTGCTGATCTTCACGATTGCCTACTTTGCGCTGGTGATGGTGCTGTCGCTGTTCCCTGGCAAGCTGATGGACAACATCGGCAAGATCATCACCCCCGCATTGATTGTGGTGCTGGCCATCTTGGGCATTGCAGCCTTTGTCGCCCCCGCCGGCGAGATCGTGGCCACCCCCGCAGCGGAATATGCCTCGGCAGGCAAGGCACTGGCCCAAGGCTTTTTGCAGGGCTACCAGACCATGGATGCGCTGGCATCGCTGGTCTTCGGCATCATCATTGTGGCGGCCATCAAGGCCGCTGGCGTGACGGACACCCGCTTGCACACCCGCTACACCATCTATGCCGGCTTGATTGCCGCCACCGGCCTGGGGCTGGTGTATGTCTCGCTGGTCTATCTGGGCGGCATGAGCGGCACCGTGGTGGAAGCCGGCGCCAGCGGCGTCAACATCTTGAACCACTATGTGGACAGCACCTTTGGCACGGCAGGCATCTTCCTGCTGGCAGCCGTCATCTTGCTGGCCTGCCTGACCACCGGCGTGGGCCTGGTCAGCTCCTGCTCGGCCTACTTCAGCGAACTGCTGGGCATCCCATACCGCACGGTGGTGGTCATCATGTCGGTCTTCAGCGCCGCTGTGGCCAACCAAGGCCTGGCGCAGCTGATTGCCGTGGCTGTGCCCGTGCTGGTGGGTATCTACCCGGTAGCGATGGCACTGATTGCACTGGGCCTGATGTCCAAGCTGTTCCGCCACAAAGCCCGTGTCTTCATCCCCGTGATGGGCGTGGCCTTGGTCTTTGGCATTGTGGACGCCATCAAAGCTGCTGGCTTTGGCTCCCTCATCCCCGCCGTGCTGGACAGCCTGCCCGGCAGCGCACTGGGGCTGGGTTGGTTGCTGCCTGTGACGGCCGTGCTGGTGGTTGCCACGGTGGCAGACCGCGCCCGCGCGGCCCCCTAAAAGCCCATTCACCGCCTGGGCGCCGCGTTTGCAAGGCGCCCACAAAAAAGCCCTGCGGCCATCAGCTACAGGGCTTTTTCATGGGCAGGAAGCAGCGGTAAAGCGCAGTGCAGCAACCTATTCATCAAAAAAGAAGCTGCTAGCGCTTTATCTATCAAGCATTCAAACTTAAATGCCTGAAACCATTGGTTGACCAGCGCTACCAGCTATCTAATTCACTTCCAACCACCCTGCAACATTACTGCTGCATGATGTCCGCGCCCACGGGCACTTCAAACTTGAAGTGGCTTGCGGGCAAAGAAGGCAACACCTTCAGCTGGTTGAAGCGAATCAACGAGCGCTGACCAAAGCCATCCAAGATGTCCATGGCCGCCAAGGTGTCGCCCTGAAAACCCACGCGCACATTTTTCAGCTGACCATCGGCCGCCTTGGGCTTGGCTGCTCCCCGCTGCAAGCCACAAGCGTGGGGAACAGACTGGAGATCAAGGCGTTTATGCAACCCCGCAAGATCATTGGCCGAGGGCAAAATTGCGGCGGGCGTGCTGCCCAGCGCATCGGCTTGCTTGCGCTGTGTGACCTGGTTCAGGTCTACGTCATACAGCCACACGGTCTTGCCATCGGCGATGATGGTTTGCTCAAACGGCTTGGTGTAGACAAACTTGAACTGGCCCGGGCGCTGAAACTCAAACTGCCCGCTGCTGGTCTTGGTGCGCGCGGTTTGCCCTTCCTTGGCGGGCGCGGTCACCGTCTGCGTGAACTGTGCCTGCCCCGCCTTGGCGGTGCGCATGAAGTTTTCCAGGCTTTGCAGCCCATCGGCCCACACAGCGAGCGGCAACGTGGCCCACACAGTCAGCGCCAACAAAGACTTTTTCATCCATTTTCCTTTCGCCTTGCAGCCAAGGCTGCAAGGAATTACTCAGGGCGCGCAGGCACCAGCACTTCGCGCTGACCACTGCTGGTGAGACTGCTCACCAAGCCCGCCTGCTCCATCTGCTCCAGCAGATTGGCCGAGCGGTTGTAGCCAATGCGCAGCTTGCGCTGCACGTACGAAATACTGGCCTTGCGGTCCTTCAAAACAATTTCCACGGCCTGTTCGTACATGGGGTCTTTTTCACCGCCTTCACCACCTTCGCCGTCCACACCACCGTCTTCCGAGGTGGCCGCCTCCAACACCCCTTCGAGGTAATCGGGCTCGCCTTGTTCCTTCAAATAACTCACCACACGGTGTACTTCATCGTCTGACACAAACGCGCCGTGCACCCGAATGGGCATGCCGGTACCGCTGGCCATGTAGAGCATGTCGCCCATGCCCAGCAAGCTTTCGGCACCCATCTGGTCTAGAACGGTTCGGCTATCAATTTTGGATGACACCTGAAACGCAATACGTGTCGGAATGTTGGCCTTGATCAGGCCCGTGATCACATCCACGCTGGGGCGCTGGGTGGCCAAAATCAGGTGGATACCAGCTGCACGCGCCTTTTGCGCCAGGCGGGCAATCAGCTCTTCAATCTTTTTGCCCACCACCATCATCAGGTCGGCCAGTTCATCAATCACGATGACGATGTGCGGCAGACGATCCAGGGGCTCGGGCGACTCCGGCGTCAGGCTGAAGGGGTTACCAATGATTTCGCCCTTTGCCTTGGCTTCACCAATCTTGACGTTGTAGCCCGCCAGATTGCGCACGCCCAGCTTGCTCATCAGCTTGTAGCGGCGTTCCATCTCGGCCACGCACCAGTTCAGGCCATTGGCGGCCATCTTCATGTCGGTCACCACGGGCGCCAGCAGGTGCGGAATGCCTTCGTAGACTGACATTTCCAGCATCTTGGGGTCAATCATCAGCAGACGCACGTCTTTGGCCTCCGCCTTGTACAGCAGCGACAAAATCATGGCGTTGATACCCACCGACTTGCCCGAGCCGGTGGTGCCAGCCACCAGCACGTGCGGCATCTTGGCCAGATCGGCCACCACGGGCTTGCCTTCAATATCCTTGCCCAGACCCATGGTCAGCAGGCTCTTGGCCTCGTGGTAGACCTGCGAGCCCAGCACCTCGGACAGGCGGATCGACTGGCGCTTGGCGTTGGGCAACTCCAGCGCCATGAAGTTCTTGCCGGGAATGGTCTCGATCACGCGGATCGACACCAGCGACAGCGAACGTGCCAAGTCTTTGCCCAGGTTCACCACCTGCGAGCCCTTCACGCCGGTCGCGGGCTCAATCTCGTAGCGTGTGACCACGGGGCCCGGCGTGGCCTGCACCACGCGTACTTCCACGCCGAAGTCCTTGAGCTTTTTCTCAATCAGGCGGCTGGTCATCTCCAGCGTCTCGGGCGAGACAGTTTCTTGCTTGGCCGGTGCGGCATCCAGCAAATCCACCTGTGGCAGCCCGGCTTCGGGCATTTGCGAATCCTTGAACAACGCATGCTGGCGCTCTTTGGCCACGCGTTCGCTGGGCACCGCAGGCGGCGCTTGCGGGGTGATGATCAGCACCGGCTCATGGTGGCTGTCTTCGTGCTCAAAACGCTCTTCTTCCAGCACCTTGGCGCGCTCTTGCGCCGCTTTACGGCCCTCGGCCACATCCTTGCCTTTTTCGCGTTTTTGCTGCCTCAGGCGTATCACGCCTTCGATA
>NZ_CADEPJ010000196.1 GCF_902829245.1 Comamonas jiangduensis
ATGCACAGGTACTTGGCGCAAAGCCTGTACCTGGGCTTGCAGGTCTTGCGCCCAAGTGCGGCGATCACGGCCCTGGGATTTTTCTGGCGTGCCGTAGCGCACCACCGCCACCAGATGGGCGGTGCCAATCGTGCGCCACAAACTGCGCAGCATGGCTTCATCGGGGTAGGCCTCGCACGGCACCAGCGAGACTTGCCCGGTGCGGGCATCCATGAAGGTCAGGGCCACAGGCTGCACCGGCACGTCCGCATCGATTGCCGCTTGCAGCATATTGCCGTGAAACGGCAGCAGCTCGCGCCCTGTGCCCACGGTGCCTTCGGGGAACACCGCCAAAATATCGCCCTGCTCCAGCGCTTGCACCATGGCTTGCACGGTGCGCTGCGTGTCTCGGCGGGAGCTGCGCCGCACAAACAATGTACCTGCCGCACCGGCCAGGCGCCCCACCACAGGCCAAAGGGCAATTTCTGCTTTGGAGACGAAGCGGCAATGCTGCGCGGCATGCAGCGTGGGAATATCGAGCCATGACTGGTGATTGGCCACCAGCAATACCGGCCCTTGCGTGACGGGCTGGCCTTCAATGCGCAATGCCACACCGGCTGCTTGCAAGAATTCACGGGCCCAGCGCTCAACCGCGCGCTGCTGGTTGGGGGCATCCAACTGGTGAAATTCACGGCGCGCCACACGCACGCCGTGCAATGCATGACGCAGCATCTGCGCAAAACGACCTATTGCACGCCAAGTTCCAGCCATCCGGCCCCTCCTCCTTACCTTGTTGCGACTACATCCCCCTCACAGCCCACTTAGCGCCGCCGGTTACTGGCGCTCAAAAGCGATATGGCCGTTGACCAGCGTCAGCTGCACCCGCGCGGGCAGCTCATAGCCATTGAATGGGGTGCTCTTGCCCTGGCTGACCAGCGCATCGGCAGCCACGGTCCAGGCAGCCTGCGGATTGACGACGCACAAGTCCGCCACACCACCTTCTACCAACTGACCCAGGCTGGCCTGCAAGGTTCCCAACGCACTGCCCAGCAAGCGCGCGGGGGCCGCAGTCACCACCTCCAGCGCACGCGCCAAAGGCACGTTGCTGTCTTGTGACCATTTCACGGCCAGCGACAGCAGCAACTCCACGCCCGTGGCACCGGGTTCCGCTTCGGCAAACGGCAGCACCTTGGCGTCGTCATCCACCGGGCAGTGGTCAGACACCAGCGCATCGATGGTGCCGTCGGCCAGTGCCGCAGACAGCGCATCGCGGTCACGCTGCTGGCGCAGCACAGGCACCAAGCGCGCACTGCTGTCGAAGTAGCCGATATCGTTTTCCGTCAGGTGCAGCGAGTTGATGGAAACGTCCGCCGTCACATTCAGGCCCTCGGCCTTGGCCTTGCGCACCAGCTCCACGCCGGCAGCACTGGACAGGCGGCACAGGTGCACGCGGGTTTGTGAGCCACGGATCAGCTCAAAATCGTGTGTAAGGCAATGGTTTCTGCCGCCACCGACACACCCGCCAAGCCCATGCGCGTGGCCAGCGCGCCGCTGGCGGCCACGCCTTGCCCAAGTCCTTGTCCTGCGGGCGCAGCCACACGGCATAGCCGAAGGTGTTGGCATACGCCAGCGCCCGGCTGAGCGTGGTGATGCTGGACAGGGGCGTGTCCGCCTGACCAAACGCCACACAGCCCGATTCGCTCAGTTCTGCCATTTCGGTCAGCACTTCGCCCTTCAAATCCTTGGTCAAAGCACCCATGGGGAACAGGCGCGACTGGTGCAGCTTCTTGGCGCGCAGCTTGAGCATTTCCACCAGGCCCTGCTCGTCCAGTACCGGGTCGGTATCGGGCAGGCACACCAGGCTGGTCACGCCACCGGCCACGCTGGCGGCCATTTCAGACTGCAGCATGCCTTCGTGCTCATGGCCTGGTTCGCGCAGGCGCACGGCCAGGTCCACCAAACCAGGCCCCCCCCACTGGCCAGACGCATCGACCACGCGGTCGGCCTCAAAGCCTGCGGGCGCTGGGCCAATCGCCACCACGCGGCCATCAGCCACCGCCACATCACACACTTGGTCGAAGCCGCGTGCAGGATCAATCACGCGGCCGTTTTGAATCAAGATTTTCATGGTTTCACACCAAATTGGCTGCTAGCGCTTATCCAGCAAGCGCTAGCAGCTATCAAAACAATTACGCCTCGTTACCGGCGACGATGGACATTACCGCCATACGCACAGCGATACCAAACGTCACTTGCGACAAGATCACCGCCTGCGGGCCATCCACCACGGCAGAGTCAATCTCCACGCCGCGGTTGATCGGGCCGGGGTGCATCACGATGGCATCGGGCTTGGCCAGCTCCAGGCGCTTTTCCGTCAGGCCAAAGCTCTTGAAATATTCCTGGCTCGAAGGCAGCAGCGCGCCGCTCATGCGCTCGTTCTGCAAGCGCAGCATGATGATGACGTCGCAGTCCTTGATGCCCTCTTCCAGGTTGTGGAACACGCGCACGCCCATGCTGGCCAAATCGGCAGGTACCAAGGTGCGGGGGCCCACCACGCGCACTTCGGCCGCGCCCAGGGTGGTCAGCGCATGGATGTCCGAGCGCGCCACGCGCGAGTGCAGCACGTCGCCCACAATCGCCACGCGCAGGTTGGAGAAATCTTTTTTGTAGTGACGGATGGTGTACATGTCCAGCAGCCCCTGCGTGGGGTGTGCGTGACGACCGTCACCGGCATTGACCACGTGCACGTGGGGTGCCACGTGCTGGGCGATCAGATACGGCGCGCCCGACTCACTGTGGCGCACCACAAAGATGTCGGCGGCCATGGCGCTCAGGTTGTCGATGGTGTCCAGCAGCGTCTCGCCTTTGCTGGCCGAGCTGCGCGCGATGTCCAGGTTGAACACGTCGGCAGACAGGCGCTTGGCCGCAATCTCAAACGTGGTGCGGGTGCGGGTGCTGTTTTCAAAGAACAGGTTGAACACGCTCTTGCCGCGCAGCAGGGGTACTTTTGACTTCGCGGTCGTTGACGCTGACGAAGTTGCTGGCCGTGTCCAGGATGTGAGTCAGGATGTCCTTGGACAGGCCTTCGGTGGACAGCAGGTGGATCAGCTCACCGTTCTTGTTCAGTTGGGGGTTGCGCTTGTACAGCACGTTATGCCTCTTTGACTTCAAATTGGAAGGTGCCGTCTTCTGTGCGCGCCAATGCCAGCGACTGGCTGGCGGGCAGCGCCACACGCGCGGCGGCAAATTCGGCGGCCACGGGCAGTTCACGGCCACCGCGGTCCACCAGCACGGCCAGGCGCACGCAACCTGGGCGGCCATAGTCGTACAACTCGTTGAGGATGGCGCGCACCGTGCGGCCGGTGTAGAGCACATCGTCCAGCACCAGGATGTCGGCGCCGTTCACATCAAAGTCCAGCTGGGTCTGCACGCTTTGCGCCATGCCGCGCTGGGCGAAATCGTCGCGGTGCAGGGCCGAGGACAGCACGCCGGGCTTGCCCTCCAGCCCCAAATCCTTGTGCAGGCGCTCGGCCAGCCAGGCACCGCCCGAGGCCACACCGGCCAGTTGCGTGTCGGGGCCCATCAGGCTGCGCACACCGCGCAGCAGTTCCTTGTACAAGGCTTCGGCGTCCAGCACCAAAGAACCAGCGGAAAGACTCATGGAAGACTCCTCAAAAATTGCTCCAAGATGATGCAGGCCGATGCAGCATCGGCATCTTTGGCACCACCAGCCAAAGCCTCGGTGGTGCTGTAGCGCTCATCCACTTCATACACGGGCAGGTTGAAGCGGCCGCGCAACTGGCGGCCAAACTTCAGCGCACGTACGGTGTTTTCATGCGGCGCGCCGTCGGGGTGATAAGGCACGCCAATCACCAGCGCCTGCGGCTGCCATTCCTTGATCAGTTGCTCAACCGCTGCAAAGCGCGCATCCGCGCCCTCTGCCTTGATGGTGGGCAGCGGGCTGGCACCACCAAAGACACGGTTGCCCGAGGCGCAACCCGTGCGCTTGGTGCCAAAGTCAAAGGCCAGGAACTGCTGAATGTGCGCAGGAAAATCCACGGCCTGCGCAGCAGCATTGCTGGGCCGTGTGGACGAAGTGTCGGAATTCATGCGTGTCCTGCTTCGGGCGACAGCATCCAGGGCTGCAGCCCCAGCAAGCCCATGGCTTTGTTGTAGCGCTCTTCCACGGGCGTGTCGAAGATGACTTGGGGGTCGGCATTCACGGTCAGCCAAGCGTTTTCACCCAGCTCGGACTCCAGCTGCCCCTCGCCCCAGGAGGCATAGCCCAGCGTCACCACCACACGGCGTGGGCCTGCGCCATGGGCAATCGCTTCCAGCACGTCTTTGGAGGTGGTCATCTCCAGGCCGCCGGGAATGGTCAGTGTCGAGGCGTAGGCGGACTCATCCTCCTTGGCACCTTCGATGATGATGGGGTCGTGCAGCACAAAGCCACGGTCGGTTTGCACGGGGCCTCCGCGCAAGACCATATCTGCTTGCAGGTCTTCGCGCCCCAGGGGCAGATCGATCTTGCTCAGCAGGGATTGCAGGCTCAGCGTGGAGGGCTTGTTGATGATCAGCCCGAGCGCGCCGCGCTCGTTGTGCTCACACAAATACACCACGCTGCGGGAAAAGGACTCATCCTCCAGACCAGGCATGGCGATCAGGAAGTGGTGCGTCAAATTGATAGGCGCAGATTCAGCGGGCATAACTGCATATTTTAGCGACGAACCACGGCCACGCTCACACTCCCGCATTTGCCCCTGAGGGACAGCCGCATACCCTGGCAACACACAAAAAGAGAGCTGCTGGCGCTTGTTAAACATGGATTTCAGCATGATTCATATCTGAAAACCAATCAAAACAAGCGCAAGCAGCTCTCTTTTTTAATACGGCAGCGCCTTAATCGTCGCTGGAGGCTCCTGCTGCAGACAGCGCTGCCGCAATCGGTGCCGCACCAGACGCCGCAGGCAAGGGCTTGCCAAGCGCATAGTGGTGCACCAGTCCCATGAGCTCTTCGTCCGAATAGGGCTTACCCAGGTAATGGTTGGCCCCCAGCTCCATCGCATGGTCACGGTGTTTTTGCGCAATGCGCGAGGTGATCATGATGATGGGGAGCTGTTGCAGCGCTGGCTGTGCACGGATATTGCGCAGCAAGTCAAAGCCATCCATGCGTGGCATTTCAATGTCCGACAGCACCACACATGGCACCTCGCCCTGCAGCTTCTCCAGCGCCTGCAGGCCATCGGCAGCCGTCACCACCCGGTAGCCTTCACGCTGCAACAAGCGCTGCGAAACACGGCGCACGGTGATGGAGTCATCCACCACCATCACCAGAGGCACCTGGCTGGCAGCCACCAGGCCGGAGACGGGCTCCTGCGGCTGCGCTGCGCGCTGCAGCTGCTTGGCCGTTGGCTCGTCCAGCAGCGCAGGCAAGCCTTCGCCCAACTGGCGAATTTTGTCGCCATACACGGCCGTCAACGCCACGGGGTTGTAAATCAGCACCACCGCACCCGATGCCAGCACCGACATACCCGTCAGCCCCGGCAAGCGCGACATTTGCGGCCCCAAGTTCTTGACCACCACTTCCTGGTGCCCCAGCACTTCGTCCACGTGCAGTGCAATGCGCTGCGATGCGCTGCGGAAAATAATCACCGGGCGGGTTTTGCCTACACCCACATCCACACTGCGCGGCGACTGGCTCCACACCGCACCGGCCCAGTAAAACGGTATGCGCTCATCGCCATCCACCAGCACACCGCTGTGGTACGCAGCTTCCAGCTCCGGCAGGTGCACCCGGCGCACCATCTCCACCAAACTGGCGGGCACGCCCACCGCAAAGTCTCCTGCCCGCAGCATGACAACCTGTGTCACCGCGGTGGTCAAAGGCAACACCAGGCGGAAGGCCGAACCCTTGCCTGGTTCTGTCTCGGTTTCAATACGGCCGCCCAAGGCCTGCACTTCCGAGCGCACCACGTCCATGCCGATGCCGCGACCGGAAACACCGGTCAGTTGCTGGGCCGTGGTGAAGCCGGGCATGAACACCAGTTGCGCGGCGCGCGCCGCATCCACGGCCTCCTCGGGCGTAATCAGGCCCTGCTCCAGCGCTTTTTGGCGAATGCGCGCCACATCCAGACCTGCACCGTCATCCTGGAAGGTCACGGCCACATCATTGCCTGCTTGCTGCACCTGGATGCTGATGGTTCCCGTCGCAGACTTGCCCGCTTGCTGACGCTGTGCGGGCTGCTCAATGCCGTGGTCCACGCAGTTGCGCAGCAAGTGTTCAAACGCAGGCACCATGCGCTCGAGCACGCCACGGTCCATTTCAATCGTGCCGCCGGACAAATCCAGCTTGACCTGTTTGCCCGTGTCTTTGGCCGTCAAGCGCACCACGGCATACAGACGCTCGGCAATCGAATCAAACTCCACCATGCGTGTGCGCAGCAAATCCCGCTGCAGATCACGTGCCTGGCGGCCCTGGGCAATCAAGTCGTCTTCCGCACCGGCCACGTCGCGCTGCAAATTGCGCTGCACGGTGGCAACGTCATTCACCGACTCCGCCATCATCCGTGTGAGCTCCTGCACACGTGTGAAGCGGTCGAACTCGAGCGGGTCAAAGTCGGCCCCGGCCTCTTTGGACAGTTGCATGCGCGACTGCATTTGCGACTCGGCCTGCACTTCAATATCGCGCAGTTGCTGGCGCAGCTTGTCCAGGTTCGCAGACAAATCGTTCAACGACGATTTGATGCCACCCACCCGCTCATCCAGACGCGAGCGGGCAATCATGACCTCCCCCGCCTCGTTGATCAGGCGGTCCAGCAGTTGCGAACGCACACGCACTGTTGGTTGCGTGTGGTGGCGCACCGCTGCTGCCAGTGCGGGCTGGTAGACGCCCGACAGGGCTGCCGGAGCCAAGCTGGGCACGGGGTTGGACGACGGGGCAAAGGTAGCGGGGTTGTCGCTGTGCGGCACAGCAGCAGGTGCGGCGTCCGCC
>NZ_CADEPJ010000197.1 GCF_902829245.1 Comamonas jiangduensis
CGCTTGGCCAGCCCTTCTGCCCGGGCGGCCACACTACCGGCCACCGCAGGGAGCGCAGAAGACGATTGGGAAACTTTCTAAGCGCCGATACCGCCCACCACCCAGCCAATCGCAGATGTGCGCTGGAAACGCGCAGCACGCAGCCTCTAGCCGCACAAGCGCACGACAAGGCGCAGCAACGATGTATGCAGGGTGGTGTTCGCGGGTCTGCGCCCCCGCGCCATCCGGCGGCCCTAGCAGCCAGACCATAAAAAAAGCCGTGCGCTCCTGCACGGCTTTTTGTTGCGTCGGCCAAAAAATGCGGCGATTACTATTACTGCGCAGCAGCGGGGGTGCGTGTCAGGGCAAAACGCTGCGCGACTTCTTTGCGCATGTCCTTGCGAACCAAGGCCGCATTCCAGCGGCGCTTTTCTTCCTCGGTAGAGGGCTGCAGCGCAGGCACGGACACCGGCTTGCGATCGGCATCCACCGCCACCATGGTGAAAAAGCAGCTGTTGACGTGGCGCACCACCTTGTCCTGGATTTGCTCGGCCACCACCTTGATGCCAATTTCCATGGAAGAGTGGCCGGTGTAGTTCACGCTAGCCAGGAAAGTCACCAGCTCGCCCACATGGATGGGCTGCAAAAACATCACCTGGTCCACGCTCAAGGTCACGCAGTAGCGCCCCGCATAGCGGCTGGCACAGGCATACGCCACTTCATCGAGCTTTTTCAAAATGGCACCCCCGTGGACATTGCCGAGAAGTTGGCCATGTCAGGGGTCATCAGCACGGTCATGCTGAGTTGGTGTTCAGGCAAATTCATGGGCCGCAATTGTAAGAACCGCACTTTGATCGAGCGCAAAGCTTTGCATGCAACCTACGTCCATGGCGGGGCTTCCACCCTTGGCTACACTGCCGGCTCTGTTTTGGCTGTGCGCTGCCAGCCCCCTGTTGTTGACATTCCCAACCTTCCGCCATGCCTGCACCCACTGCCACCGCCTATCCCACAGCGTTTGACGCCATCATCATCGGCGCGGGCGCTGCGGGCCTGTTTTGTGCGGCGCAAGCAGGCCAGTTGGGGCTGAACGTGCTGCTGATCGACCATGCCGAAAAAGTGGCCGAGAAGATCCGCATCTCCGGCGGCGGGCGCTGCAACTTCACCAACCGCGATCTGGATGTGCGCGCGCCGCACAAGCACTACGTGGGCCAGAACCCGCAGTTTTGCCGCTCGGCCCTGTCGCGCTACACCCCGGCCGACTTCATCGCGTTGATGGACAAGCACGGCATTCCCTACGAAGAAAAGCACAAAGGCCAGCTGTTTGCCACCACCAGTGCGGAAGACATCATTCGCATGCTGCTGGCTGAATGTGCAGACGGTGGCGTCACACGCTGGCAGCCCTGCGCCGTGAAAAAAGTAGTGTTTTTGCCATCTAGCGCAGACACATCAAGCGCAGGCAGCTATGAAGTTCATACTGACCGTGGCGTTGTACACGCACCGCGCCTGGTGCTGGCCACGGGCGGCCTGTCCATTCCCAAAATTGGCGCCACGGATTTTGGCTATCGACTGGCCCAGCAATTCAAGCTGCCCCTGGTGGAGCGCCGCGCCGGTTTGGTGCCGCTGACGTTTGATGGCGCTGCGTGGCAGCCTTATGCCCAGCTGGCAGGCCTGGCCCTGCCAGTCGAAATCAGCACCGGCAGCAAAAAAGAACGCATGACGTTCCATGAAGACCTGCTGTTCACCCACCGGGGCCTGTCCGGCCCGGCCGTGCTGCAAATCTCCAGCTACTGGAAAGACGGCGCGCCGCTGCACATCAACCTGCTGCCCGGCACCGACATGGCGGCGCTGCTGCAAGCGGCCAAAACCCACTCGCGCAAACTGGTGGCCAACGAGCTGGCCGCGCACCTGCCAACCCGCTTGGCCGATGCCTGGGTCAGCCAGCAACCCGAGTTGCAGCGCCCCATCAACGAAGCCAGCGACAAAGCGCTGACCAAGCTGGCCGAGCAGCTCCAGCGCTGGGAGATCATCCCCACGGGCTCCGAAGGCTACAAAAAAGCCGAAGTGACATTGGGCGGTATTGACACCAAGGCGCTGTCGCAGCAAACCATGGAATGCAAAACCCAGCCCGGTCTGTATGCGATTGGCGAGGTGGTGGACATCACCGGCTGGCTGGGCGGCTACAACTTTCAGTGGGCCTGGGCCAGTGCCTTTGCCTGCGCGCAGGCCATGGCCCAGCAGCACGCAGCCACTGCCGCATAACGCCACTATCGGGGTTGGGAATGCGCCAACTTCAGACACGCGCTGAAAACTCGCTATAATGCTCGACTTTGCTGGCATATCCCCGTCGGCCATACTAGTTAATAGAGACGGGGAACAACCGCTGTACATGGCTCTTAGGCCCGATCTTCCCGAGAACCCGCTGTCAGCACAGATATATCTGGAAATTGAATGACTACTATCCGCGTCAAAGAAAACGAACCCTATGAAGTTGCCCTGCGCCGCTTCAAGCGCACGATCGAAAAACTGGGCCTGCTGACAGACCTGCGCGCTCGTGAGTTCTACAAAAGCCTACAGCCGAGCGCAAGCGCAAGAAGGCTGCTGCCGTGAAGCGTCACTACAAGCGCGTTCGCAGCATGCAACTGCCTAAGAAGCTGTACTAATCGTTGATTAGGACTAGCCGGCCCCGCAACCCGCGCTCGGGACGCCAGGCGCGGGTTTTTTGTTTTCTGGCCACTGCACTGCTGCAGTGACCTCCACAGCCACGGCGCCATCGAGCGAGGACACGCGGCCCGCGCACAGGCAGTACACAGGTACTGGCCAGCGTGATCGGCCAAGCCCGCATTGGATAGCGCCACGGCATTCCCTCAGGAGAGAGCTATGAGCTTGAAAGCCCAGATCACCGAAGACATGAAAACCGCCATGCGTGCCAAAGACAGCGTACGCCTGGGCACCATCCGCCTGCTGCAG
>NZ_CADEPJ010000198.1 GCF_902829245.1 Comamonas jiangduensis
CCGCCCGAAGTCGGCAAAGCAATTGCGGCACAGCTGCTTTAAGCCGCGCACCGCATACTGCACGCTAGGCAGCACAACCAATAATTTTTATAGCTATAGGCGCATACCTAGTATGCGTTTATAGCTGTTTTTATGCTGTATATTTTTCAGCCGTTTGCGGTGCCATATGGGTCTGGGTTTGCAGCCAATGCGCCAGGTCTTGCGGCGCCATTGGCTGGGCAAACAGGTAGCCCTGCGCCACGGGATAGCCCTGGTCGCGCAGCATGACATGCTGCACCTGGGTTTCCACACCTTCGGCCACCACCGTCAGGTCCAGGCTCTGGCCAATGCCCAAAATCGCACGACTGAGCGCTTGCGCGGCTTCGTCATGCTCCAAATCAGAGACAAAGCTGCGATCGAGCTTGAGCTCACTCACCGGCAATCGGCGCAGATAACTCAAGCTGGAATAACCGGTACCAAAGTCGTCCATGGACAGGCGCACACCGCTGGCATGCACCGCATGAATCGTCTGCATGGTGCTGGGATTGGTGTCCAGCAAGATGCTTTCCGTCAGCTCCAGCGTCAGGTCTTGGGGCTGCAGGGCGTGGCTGTCCAGGGTGGCAGAAATCATGCGCGGCAGATCCAGATTGTGAAAGCTGGAGGGCGACAGGTTCACCGCCACGGCAGGTACCTCCAGCCCCTGCGCACGCCACTGTGCCAATTGGCTGCATGCCTCTTTGAGGGCCCAGCGGCCCAAATCAGAAATTAGACCGCACTCTTCCGCCAGCGGGATAAAGCGCGCGGGAGCAATCATGCCCAGTGTGGGATGCGTCCAGCGCGCCAGGGCTTCTACGCCATACAAGCTGCCCGTCTTCAAATCCACCTGGGGCTGGTAGTGCAAATGCAGGCATCCGCGCTCGCTGTGCAAGGCTTCGCGCAGGGCTTTTTCCAGCGCCAAGCGCTCTTGGGCCAAGCGGTTCATCTCGCTGCTGAAAAAGCTCACACGCCCGCGCCCGGCGCTCTTGGCCTGGTACATGGCCATGTCAGCGCGGTGCAGCAAGGTTTCCATATCGCGCCCGTCATCGGGGAACATGGCCACCCCGATGCTGGCGGAAATCACCATCGACGTGTCGCCCAGCGTCAGCGGTGCCGACAACTGCTCTTGCAAGCGCTCAATCACTTGACCGACCTGCTCCGCGTCGCCCTCGGACAGCACAAGGACAAATTCATCCCCGGACAAGCGCCCTGCGGTATCGGCATTGCGCAGCACCAGCTTGATGCGCTCAGCCACCGCGCACAGCAACTCGTCACCCACAGGATGACCCATCGAATCATTGACCTGCTTGAAACGATCCAAATCCACAAACAGCACCGCCACCCGCTCATGGTTCGTGGTTGCGCTGGCCAGCACCTGCTCGGCCCGCGCGAGCAGCAAACTGCGGTTGGGCAGGCCTGTCAAACCATCGTAGAACGCCAACTGGCGAATGCGCGAGCGCGCTTTTTCACGCTCCAAGGCCAAAGCACACAAATCAATGCAGGTATCTACCAAACGCTGGTGGTAGGCAGAGGCGACCGCGATACTGGGGTCTCGGTAATAGAACGCAAAAGTGCCAATCGGCTTGCCTTCAGCCCCCACAATCGGGGTCGACCAGCACCCCGTGTAGCCCAGCGGCAAAATCAGGTGCTTGAAATCCTGCCACAAAGGGTCGCTGGCAATGTCATGCACCACCACAGGCTCGTTGCGCCATGCGGCGGTGCCGCAAGAGCCGACACAAGGGCCAATCGCCACCCCATCCAGCTGCATGGAATAGGACGCGGGCAAACAGGGGCTGGCCAAGGGGTGCAACTTGCCGTCCGCATCCACCTCCAGCACGGAGGCCGTGACCTCGGGGGCCATGCGCTCCACCTCTTCGCACACCATCTCCAGCACTTCCACCAGCGGACAATCGCGTGCCATGGCTTCCAGCACACGGCGTTGCAGCACCTCATGCATCTTGCTAGTGGTGATATCGGTCAATGTGGTCACGGTGTATTGCCACGCGCCATCACCGTCTGGTACGGGGTTGCTCAGCACCTTGCTCCAATAGCGCTGGCCGTTCTTACCCACCACAATCTCTTCGCGCACCACGGGCTCTCCGGCGCGCAATGCCGCTTGGTAATGTTCCGCAAAACCCACGGAGAGATGGGGGGCCAGCAAATCGATCGGTGCGCGGCCTTGCACCTCGGCAAGGCTCCAGCCAAACATGCGGCTAAAGCCCCGGTTCACAAACAGGATGCGTGACATGGCATCGCTGATGATGATGGCCGTATCACTGACATCTGCCACCAAGGCCAAACGCTCTACATAGGCCTGATGCGCCAGGGACTGGGTGTGCCGCTCGGTCACATCGGAGGCGATCTTGACCACATGGGTCACGCGCCCATGCTCGTCCAGCGCGGGCGAATAGGTGGCCTCTAACCAGCATCTACTGCCATCGCTGCGCACGCGTTCCACCTCGCCTGAAAACGCCTGCCCGTTGCGCAAGCGCTCCCACATCGCGGGGTAAGCGGCACTGGCCAACAAAGCGGGCGGGCAAAAATCTCGATGCGCTACGGCCAAGCTCGCGGTCTGGTCCAGCTGGAGCAACTGGCGATAGTTCGGTTGGCATGGAGCAAGCGCCCATCCAGGTCAAACTCCGCCAGCGCCATCACCCGATCCAAAGCCTTGAACCGAGTGACTTGCGTGTGCACGTCTTCGCGCTCTCCCATAGCCTCACCCCTTATGTTCATGTTGTTATGTGCTGCGGCACCACGGGCGACATGGTGCTTGCCATGGTCAGCGGCCAGTCTGCAGATCAGAACGCGACGACCGAGTGGTGGATACCTGCACGAATGATACGCACCCAGGCCGCATTCAAAACCTACCGATTAAGGAGGACACTTCTTGCGCCCTAGGCCCGGTGCCAGCGTCCACCAAACTGGTTGACCACCATGCCCAGCAACACCCCTGCAGTGCCCAGCCACTGCAGCAACGTGGGGAACTCCCCCAGCAACAGCATCGCCGAGAGCAAACCCACCACCGGCACCAGCAACGACAAAGGCGCCACCGTACTGGTGGGGTAGCGCTGCAGCAGTTTGGTCCACAGGCCGTAGCCCAGCAAGGTAGAGAGCAGCGCCAAATAAGCCACCGCCCCCAGCCCTTGCACGGTGATGGCTTGCAACTGCTGTAGCGTCACCGCCCAGCCGCCTTCCAGCCACACCGACAGCAGCAGCAAAGGCAGCACAGGAAAGAGGCTGCTCCACACCAAAAACGGCACGGGTTCATACGGGCCATTTTTGGCTGCATGGCGTGTAATCAGGTTGGAAGCGGCCCACATGGCGGCTGAAGCCACGGTGCACACAAAGCCAATCAGAGTCATGTGCGTGGCGCCATCGCCATGGGCAGAGCCAATCACGATCAGCCCCCCGACGGCAATGCACAACCCGGCCCACTGCCAAGGCTGCGGGCGCTCACCCAGCAACGCAGCGGCCATCAACAAGGTAATGAAGGCCTGTGTTTGCAGCACCACCGATGCCATACCTGCCGGCATGCCCAGTTGCATGCCCACAAACAGCAGGCCGAACTGGCCTACCCCTTGCACCAGCCCATAGGCTGCGAGCAGCCCCCACGTCAGGCTTGCGGGGCGGCGCACAAACAACATAAACGGCAGCGATGCCGCCATAAAGCGCAGCGCGCACAGCAGCAGGGGGGAGACCTCTTCCAGGCCCCACTTCATCACCACAAAGTTCACCCCCCACACCACGATGACGACCAGGGCCAAGACCCAATCGGCACCGCTCAAACCCTTGCTGTTGTTATGCATGTTTTTAGCCTCTAGTGCTTATACATATTGCGTAAGCAGCTATCAATTCAGATTTTCTTATTGCCATAAAAAAAAGGCATGCTGAATGCAGCATGCCTTGGGCTCACATTGGGCACCTGGTGCGCACAGAGCGCGTTAGCTCCCGGCCACCTTCATGCGGTTGATCAGCATCGATCCCACCGTTTTGGCACCGTAGTTGTACGTGTCGGTGCCCACGGCCTCAATGCCCTGGTACATGTCTTTGAGGTTGCCTGCAATCGTGATTTCTTGCACGGGGAAAGCGATTTCGCCGTTTTCCACCCAGAAACCCGAGGCTCCGCGCGAGTAGTCGCCCGTCACATAGTTCACGCCTTGGCCCATCAACTCCACCACAAACAGGCCGGTGCCCAGCTTCTTGAGCATTGCCTGCAGGTCATCGCCACGGCGGGTCAGGCGGGAAGTTAACGTCAGGTTGTGCGAACCACCCGCGTTACCCGTGGTCTTCATGCCCAGCTTGCGCGCCGAGTAACTCGACAGAAAGTAGCCTTCACACGGCCGCTGTCGACCACCAGGCGGCGCTGCAACACGCACGCCTTCGTCGTCAAAGGGCGAGCTGCCCTTGCCACGCAGGATGAAGGGGTCTTCTTCAATGCTGATGTGCGAAGGGAAAACTTGCGTGCCCAGCGAATCCAGCAAGAAGCTGCTCTTGCGGTACAGCGTGCCACCGCTGACGGCCTGCACAAAGCCGCCCAGCAAACCAGCCGCCAGCGGAGATTCAAACAACACCGCGCACTCGGTGGTGGGAATCTTGCGGCTACCCAGACGGCTCAAAGCACGCTGGGCAGCATAGCGGCCAATTTCTTGCGGCGATGCCAGCTCTACGGCATCCCGCATGGAGCTGTACCAGAAGTCACGCTGCATCTCGCCGTTCTTGCCAGGCAACGAGGCAATCGGCGCCACCGACACGCTGTGGCGTGAGCTGGCATACCCCCCGCGAAAACCGCGGGTGTGCGCACTGAAAAAGTGGCTCTGCTGGGCCGAGACGCTGGCACCCTCGCTGTTGGTGATGCGCTTGTGCGTCTTCATGGCTGCCGCTTCGCACTCAATCGCAATGCGCGCTGCCTCTTCGCTGCTCACGCTCCAAGGGTGGAACAGGTCCAGATCCTTGTGGGTTTCGACAGGGGCAATATCCTGCGCATCGGGCAAACCAGCGGTCGGGTCTTCGGCCGTAAAGCGGGCGATGTCATAAGCCGCTTGAACGGTTTGCTGGATGGCAGCTTCCGAGAAATCCGACGTGCTGGCATTACCGCGGCGCTGGCCGATGTAGACCGTCACCCCCAGAGACTTGTCGCGGTTGCGCTCTACGGTCTCCAGCTCCCCTTTGCGCACACTCACACTCAGGCCGCAGCCTTCGGAAGCATCCGCTCCGGCATCGGTGGCCCCCAGCTTTTTGGCATGGGCCAAAGCCTGGTCCACCAGACCTTCAAAAAAGGGACGGCTGTAGCTAAAGCCGGAATCAGCCTGTGCTGCGGTGGTGCTTGTGGAGCGTGTACGGGGTTTATTCATAGCGGCGGATATGATACCCAGCACTGCAGCCCCTATGTGCTGCCACCCTATTTCCATCGAAAAAACATGTCACGCAAACCCAAAAAAGGCTACTACGTGAAAGG
>NZ_CADEPJ010000199.1 GCF_902829245.1 Comamonas jiangduensis
GCGGCTCCACCTACACCTTGCAGCCCGGCGTCAGCACCAGTGCGCATACGGCGGATGAATTCTGGTTTGATCGCCAACAAGGCTTTTGCGAGCACATTGCCTCGGCCTTTGTGGTGCTCATGCGGGCTGCCGGCATTCCCGCGCGCATCGTCACCGGCTACCAAGGGGGAGAGCGCAACCCGGTAGATGGCCTGTGGACGGTACGTCAAAGCGATGCCCACGCCTGGACCGAAGTATGGCTACCCAACGTAGGTTGGATGCGGATTGACCCCACCACTGCCGTTGCACCCAGCCGCACCGAGCAACTGCAGCGCCTGGCAGCACCCAGCACTTTGCTAGAAAGCACCGTGGACAGCGTCATTGGCCCCGCTGTGCTGCAGCGGCTGCGTGCCAACTGGGAAGCAGTCAACCACCGCTGGAATGACTGGGTCCTCAACTACTCGCGCAGCAACCAAAACAACCTGCTGCGTAACCTGGGGTTGGAGCACTGGAAGGTCACCCACATTGCCGCCTGGCTGTGCGCCATTGCCCTCACGCTGCTGCTGGGTTTGAGCGTGCAACGTTGGCGCACACAGCGCATGACCGACCCTTGGTTGCGCCTGATGGGCCAAGCGCGCCAACAACTGCTGCAAGCTGGCATTACCCATGCCAGCCATCTGGGTCCACGCGGTTTGGCCCAAGCTGCCCAAGCACAATGGGGGGATGAATCCCGGCCGCTGCAACAGTGGCTGCTACAGATGGAACAATGGCGCTATGCACCGCATAGCGCCCAGACCCCGTCTTTGGCAGCTTTGCGCCGCAGCTACCGCGCTTTGATTTGGCCCAGACCCCGCACTCCATGAAACGCCTGCTCTCCCCGTTGTTTTTGTTGACCCTGGCTACTGCTGGTGCCGCCCACCTTCCTGCACAGGCTCAAAATACCCCCGCCGCAGCCACCAAGCGTGCGGCGCAAGCGCCTACGCCTTACGGCCAGCGCGCTGATGCGCAGCAATGGGCGCAGGAGGTGGCGGAGCGCAATGGCCTGGATCTCAGCTGGGTACAAGCCCAACTGGCACAGGCCCGGTTTCTTGTGCAAGTGCCCAGGCTGATGACACCGCCCCCCAAAACAAGCACCACGGCACGCGACTGGGCGGATTACCGCCGCCGTTTTATTGACCCCATCCGCATCAAAGCGGGCGTACGTTTTTGGGACAGCCATGCCGACACGCTGGCCCGCGCAGAAGCACAGTTTGGCGTGCCTGCCGCCATGATCGTGGGCATCATCGGGGTGGAGACCATCTACGGCCAAAACATGGGCAACCTGCGCGTGCTCGACAGCTTGGCAACGCTGGCGTTTGACTTCCCGACCGCCCATCCCCGCGCTGCCGAGCGCCAGCGCTACTTTCGCGGCGAGCTTGAGCAGTTCCTGCTCATGATGCACCAGGCAGGCACCGCCACCACAGGCCCGCGCGGCAGCTATGCCGGGGCGATGGGGCTGGGCCAGTTCATGCCCAGCAGCTGGGCAAAATGGGCGGTGGATTTTGATGGCGATGGCCGCATTGACCTGTTCAACAGCCAAGCTGATGCGATTGGTTCCGTGGCCAATTACTTCAAGGCCCACGGCTGGGTGACAGGCCAGCCCGTGTGGTACCCCGCGCTGTTCAACACTGACACCCTGGATCTGCCTACGCTGCTGGCACCCGATATCCTGCCCAGTTTTACACCGGCCCAAATGGCCCGCTTGGGGGTACTCCCCGAAGATGGTATGCAGCACAACGGCCTGCTGGCCCTGATTGAGTTGAAAAACGGTGACGCACCGCCCAGCTACATCGTTGGTACGCAGAATTTCTACACCATCACCCGCTATAACTGGTCCAGCTACTACGCCACCGCCGTGCACGACCTGGGCCAGGAAGTGGCCGCAGCACGCAGCGGCGGCGTACCAGCGATTGCCCTGCCGGTCATGGTGCCCCTCACCTCGCCCTCGTCCGAGCCCCGCACCACCAGCGCACCCTGAGCGTTGCAGCCACAGTTGCCAGCCTGCGCACAGCGGGCAAACCTGCACTATGCGCGCAATCCCTCAGTGGGATGCTCCTAGTAGCCACGGCCGCGTGACAAGCGCACGCTTGTGCCTTCCCCCATTTAAGGAGATAGGTATGCAGCGTTGGAGTCTTTGGCCTTTGACAGCCACTTTGTGCACTTTGGGCCTGTTCAGCAGTGCCGCCCAGGCCCAATTCAAAGAGCCAGACAAAGTCAAAATCGGTTTTATTACCGACATGTCCAGCCTGTATGCCGACGTAGAAGGCAAACATGGTGCCACCGCCATCCAGATGGCGATTGATGACTTTGGCGGCAAGGTGCTGGGCAAGCCCATCGAGCTAATGAGCGCCGACCACCAGAACAAGGCCGACATTGCCGCCGGCAAAGCCCGCGAGTGGATCGACCAGCAGGACATCAGCTTGGTGTTTGGCGGCACCAACAGCGCTACTGCCTTGGCCATGGCCAAGGTGGCACAAGAGAAGAAACGCATTTTTGTGGACAACGGCGCTGGCAGCTCCGCCCTGACCAACGAGCAATGTAGCCCCTACACCGTGCACTACGCCAGTTCACCGCGCCTTGGTACTGGGACATGAATGCCGAAAGCCGTGCCTTTGCCGACAAGTTCATGGCCAAGACCAAGCGCCGCCCCAGCGAAATCCAGGCCGCCGACTACTCTGCCACCATGACTTGGCTGCAGGCTGTGCAGCGTGCCGGCACGCTGGAGGCCGACAAGGTGATGGCCGAGTGGAAGTCCAAGCCCATTAAAGACTTCTTCGGTGAAGGCGTCATCCGTCCCGACGGCCGCTACGCCCATGACATGTACCTGATGGAAGTGAAATCGCCCGCCGAATCCAAAGGCACGTGGGACTACTACAAGATTGTCAAAAAGCTGCCTGCCGCCGAAGTGTGGACCACCAAGGAAGAGAGCAAGTGCCAGTACTGGAAATAAGCCTCTCACCCAGCGCTTAAAGCGGACCCTCTACTGGAGCGGCAGTACCGCCGCTTCAGTTCCAGACAAAAAAAGGCGCAGGCATAACCTGCGCCTTTTTATTTTTGTTTTTTTATTTACTTGCTTTTCATAGCTAGCAGCGCTTGGTACATAAGCGCTAAAAGCACTTTTTGCATGTAATCAACACGCTGTGGTATCGCTGGATACCGAAGCAATCGGGATGTAGAAATCCCCACCCGCCTGGTTGAACTCGGCCGCCTTGGCCTGCATGCCCGCAGCAATCCCCTGCTCTTCAGAGATGCCCTTGGCAGCCGCAAATTCACGCACCTCCTGCGTGATCTTCATGGAGCAGAACTTGGGCCCGCACATGCTGCAAAAATGCGCCACCTTGGCGCTGTCCTTGGGCAGAGTCTCGTCGTGGAAGGCGCGCGCCGTGTCGGGGTCCAGGCCCAGGTTGAACTGGTCTTCCCAGCGGAAGTCGAAACGCGCTTGCGACAGGGCATCATCGCGCGAACGTGCGCCCGGGTGGCCCTTGGCCACGTCGGCGGCGTGGGCCGCAATCTTGTACGCGATGATGCCCTGCTTGACGTCGTCGCGGTCGGGCAGGCCCAGGTGTTCCTTGGGTGTGACGTAGCACAGCATGGCCGTGCCGAACCAGCCGATCATGGCCGCGCCGATGGCCGACGCGATGTGGTCGTAGCCGGGGGCGATGTCGATGGTCAGCGGGCCCAGGGTGTAGAACGGCGCCTCGTGGCAGTGCTTGAGCTGCTCGGTCATGTTGGCCTGGATCATGTGCATGGGCACGTGGCCGGGGCCTTCGATCATGGTCTGCACGTCGTGCTTCCAGGCCACTTGCGTCAGCTCGCCCAGAGTCTTGAGTTCGGCGAATTGGGCTTCGTCGTTGGCGTCCGAGGCGCAGCCTGGGCGCAGGCCGTCACCCAGGCTGAAGGACACGTCGTACTGCTTCATGATGTCGCAGATGTCTTCGAAGTGCTCGTACAGGAAGCTTTCGCGGTGGTGGGCCATGCACCACTTGGCCATGATGGAGCCGCCACGCGAGACGATGCCGGTGCGGCGCTGGGCCGTCAGGTGGATGTAGGCCAGGCGCACGCCGGCGTGGATGGTGAAGTAGTCCACACCCTGCTCGGCCTGCTCGACCAGGGTGTCGCGGAAGATTTCCCAGGTCAGGTCTTCGGCAATGCCGCCCACCTTCTCCAGCGCCTGGTAGATGGGCACGGTGCCGATCGGCACGGGCGAGTTGCGCACGATCCAGTCGCGCGTGGTGTGGATGTTCTTGCCGGTGGACAGGTCCATGACGTTGTCCGCACCCCAGCGGATGGCCCAGACCAGCTTTTCCACCTCTTCCTCGATGCTCGAGGTCACGGCCGAATTGCCGATGTTGGCGTTGATCTTGACCTTGAAGTTGCGCCCGATGGCCATGGGCTCGATCTCGGGGTGGTTGATGTTGGCCGGGATGATGGCGCGGCCGCGCGCCACTTCGTCGCGCACGAATTCGGGCGTGATGATCTTGGGAATGGCGGCGCCCAGGCTGTTGCCGGCCAGACGCGCTTCCCGCACGGCGTCCTGCTGGTACTGCGCCATCCATTCGCGGCGGCCATTCTCGCGCAGGGCCACGTATTCCATCTCGGGCGTGATGATGCCGCGCTTGGCGTAGTGCATCTGGGTCACGTTCTGGCCGGATTTGGCGCGGCGCGGCTGGCGTTGCAGCGCGGCCGCCTCGGCGCGCAGCTGGGCCACGCGCGCGTCTTCCTCGCCACGCTTGCCGCCGTCGTCCAGCGCCACGCGCGGGCGGCCGACATAGAACTCGCTGTCACCGCGCGCTTCGATCCAGGCACCGCGCACGCTGGCCAGGCCCTGGCGCACGTCGATGGGGGCGCTGGGGTCGGTGTAGGGGCCCGAGGTGTCATAGACACTGACCTGCTCGCCATTGGTCAGCGCGATGTCGCGCACCGGCACGCGCAGATCGTGGTGGATGGCTCCGCTCAGGTAGCTTTTGGTGGATGCCGGAAATGGCTGGCGCGACTGGGCCAGCAGGTCGGCGAAACGGGCGGCATCGGGGGCATTGCCGGCGGCGGGCGTAAAGATGGCATCGGGGGCGTTCATCGCGGTCTCCAAAAAGCGTGTGAAGTTCATCAAACGCTCCGTGGAGTGCTGGGCCGCTCTGATGGCGTGGGAGATGGCTGGCGCCATCCACCTTCGCCTGCACCTGGCTCCAGCCCTGGCATTGCTCCCACAATGCCTGACCGACGCCACCGGAATCGACCGATTCCGACCAAGGCTGACACGCCGGTGTTCCATCCCCAAAGACAAAACCCCAGTGCGCGAGGCGCCTGGGGTTTGCTGTGCCTGGGGATGGTGGGCACCTGCCTGGCCTTGCAAAAGCCCATGTGCCTGTCCATTCCTGGCCCTGCTTCAGGGTCCCGCTCTTCTTCCGCCGGTATGAACCGGATCAAGTTCGTCGGGTTCGCTGGCCACTGTTTTCACAGCGGTTCGCATCTCAGCGCTTTCGCACACCCCGGAGCAGCCGTGAGTATAGGCGCATCTGCGCCAGCACAAGACACCGGGCAAACGCCTAGGCTTTCAGCATCAAAAACGACTCCAGCGCTTTCTAGGCATGCGCTGGCAGCTATCAATACTGAAAATCAGACTACGATGGCACTGGCCGATCCGACCTGCTTGCGCAGCTCAAACTTCTGGATCTTGCCCGTGCTGGTCTTCGGCAGTTCGCCAAACACCACGGCGCGCGGCACCTTGTAGCCGGCCAGGTGCTGCTTGCAGTGGGCCACGATGTCGGCCTCGCTGACCTGGGCGCCCGGCTTGATTTCCAGGAAGGCGCACGGTGTCTCACCCCACTTGGGGTCGGGCTTGGCCACCACCGCCGCCGCCAGCACGGCGGGGTGGCGGTAGAGCACGTCTTCGACCTCGATCGAGGAAATGTTCTCTCCGCCGGAGATGATGATGTCCTTGCTGCGGTCCTTGATCTGGATGTAGCCGTCGGGGTACTGCACGGCCAGGTCGCCGCTGTGGAACCAACCGCCGCGGAAGGCATCGTCCGTGGCGCTGGGGTTCTTGAGGTAGCCCTTCATGGCGATGTTGCCGCGGAACATGATCTCGCCCATGGTCTCGCCATCCAGGGGCACGGGCTGCAGGGTCTCGGGATCCATGACCCGCACTTCGCGCTGCAGGTGGTAGCGCACGCCCTGGCGGGCATTGAGGCGGGCACGCTCGCCAATGTCGAGCTGGTCCCAGCGCGCGTGCTTGACGCAGACGGTGGCGGGGCCGTAGGTTTCGGTCCGGGCCTAGGCGTGGGGCAGGCTTTATCAAGCTCGACATGCTGACTTTCCCGCTGGAAAACGCACAAGCTCTCGTCAAATTTGCGCGCACACACACCACGGCGCAAATCGTGGCAGAAAAAGTCGAAACACAAGTCCAGTTCGAACATATGCACGAACTGGGAGTCAAGCTGTTTCAAGGCTTTTGGTTCGCTACACCAGACTTGGTACACACGCGCACGGTGCGCCCATCGCAAGCCATCATCCTGCAGTTGATCAATCTGGTGCGCAACCAAAGCAGCACGGCAGAGATTGAAGATCTACTGAAAAAGGACCCAACCCTGTCCTTTAACTTGCTGCGCTTCATCAATTCCTCGGGGTTTGGTCTGTCCTGCGAAATCACCTCGTTCCGCCATGCGGTGATGATTCTTGGTCTTAAGAAGCTGTTCCGCTGGGCCGCATTGCTCATGACCACATCGCGCACAGGCGGCAGTGCACCCGCCGTGGGCCAAACTGCGGTGGTCCGAGGCAGGCTCATGGAACTGCTAGCCTCTGAGCTGCTGCCAGCGGAAGAAGCAGACAACGCTTTCGTTGTCGGGGTGTTTTCTTTGCTGGACACCATTTTGGGCATCCCTATGGACCAAGCCCTCAATTCCATCGCCTTGCCCCAGCCTGTGGTCGACGCGCTGCTCCACAGAACCGGCGTGTATGCGCCCTTCCTCGATCTGGTGCTTGCCTGCGAAAGCGGAGACGAAGAAGCTTTTGCGCGCAACTCGGAGGCCTTGCACCTGTCCAACCACCAAGTGAACTGGGCACACTTGCAAGCTCTGGCTTGGGCAGACACCCTCAGCGATTAGAGAGCGCTCCGCCCAGTTCAAAGAAAGCCCTTGGTGGGGCTTCCTTTGAGCTCATGCACCCCAGCTTTACTTGGTGTGCAAATTCGCGGCCTTCACAATCCGGGCATTGTTTGCTGATTCTTGGGCAATTTGGCGCGCAAAAGACTTGGCATCGCCGCCCGTTGGCACATTGTCAGAAGCCTTGAGCTTGGCCTGGATATCGGGGCTGGCCAACGCCTTGTTGAACTCTTGATTCAAGCGCTGAAGCACTGCAGCGGGCACATTCGCTGGCGCAAAAATACCGAACAAGGATGTCGAGTTCGCTTCTGAGAAGCCCAGTTCTGCCAGCGTAGGCACTTCGGGCAATGACTCCAAGCGCTGAGGCGCTCCCACAGCCAGCGGCTTGAGCTTGCCAGCCTGAATATGCTGCATGACCGTAGGGCCCGCATTGGTGGAGAGCACCTCATACTGCGCACCCAAGGCATCGTTAAGCTGCTGCCCGCCGCCCTTGTAAGGAATGTGCGTGATATCCACCTTGGCGGTGTACTTCACTTGCTCCAAAACGATATGTCCCAAAGAGGCCAACCCTGCCGTCGCCCAGCGCACAGTCCCAGGGCTACGCTTGGCTTGCGACAGCAATTCCTTGAAGTTTGGTGATTGCTCGGCAGTGGTCGCCAAAATCAATACCGGCGAGTACATCACGCTCACCACAGGAACCAAGTCCTTTTGCGGATCGAAAGGCACTGCACCCAAATGCGGATTCAGAGCTACGGGACTGATGGCCGAAAAACCAATCGTGTAGCCATCGGGGGCCGATTTAGCCACCGTATCCAAACCGATTGCACCGCCTGCACCCGCTTTGTTTTCCACCACGATAGGGGTCGCCAGTTGCACCGTGAGCTTTTCACCCAAAGCACGGGCCACCACGTCACTCACACCCCCACCCGGGTAGGACACCACTATGCGAATGGGCTTGTTCGGCCACTGCGCCGTATCTGCCCAAGAAACCAAAGGCGCTGCTGTTGATAACAACGCAGCAGCCACCAAACCTCGCCGCACGGCATTCATCATCGTTAATCCGGGTTGACAAATAAAAAGATATTTTGCCTCAGAATTAATTTCACTTAACACGCATCAGTACTTCTTATCCACGAGGATGGTGCTGCGCATGCAGCCGTTGCAGCCGCTCTCTGGCTACATGGGTATAGATGGTAGTGGTGGAAATATCTGCATGCCCCAGCAGCATCTGCACCACGCGCAAGTCGGCGCCATGGTTGAGCAGATGCGTTGCAAAAGCATGGCGCAAGGTATGGGGCGATAAAGGCGCGGTGATACCCGCCAGCTGCGCATACTTTTTCACCAGCATCCAAAACATCACCCGCGTCATGGCACCGCCACGCTGAGTGACGAATAAATCACTTGAGGTCCGCCTGCCCAGAATTTCTTGCCGGGCTTGCTGCAAAAAACGTTGCAGCCACCACTGCGCCTCCTGCCCAAATGGCACCAACCGCTCTTTGCGCCCCTTGCCTTCCGTGCGCAATACGGCGGCATTCAGATCCACGTGATGCACCTGCAACCCCACCAGCTCACTCACGCGCAGGCCACTGGCATACATCAACTCCAGCATTGCCCGGTCGCGCAGCCCCAAAGGCGTGGCGTCATCGGGCGCTTGCAACAGCGGCTCTACCTGCTCCTGGGTCAGGGTATGGGGCACCCGCAAAGGGCGTTTGGCCGCCAGCAAGCGCAAGGTGGGGTCATCCTGGCGCCGACTTTCACGCAAAGCCCAGTGGAAAAAACGTCGCAGCACACTCAGCCCCCGATTGCTGGAGACCGCCTTCACACCCAGCGCATGGCGCTGTTGAAGAAATGCCTGCAAATCCTGCTCTTGCGCCTGCAGCAAAGAACACGCCCCCGGGGACTGCGCCAAAAACTGCGCACAGGCCATCACATCGCGCCGATACGCTTGCAAGGTATTGGCAGACAAGCCGTCTTCCAAAAACAAGGCCTCGATAAAGTCATCAATCGCCGTCACACTGGCTTGAAGCGCTGCATCATTCATGGCTGCATTGTGGCGAAAAAAGCGCTGCACCTTCCGGGGCAGCGCCTTGGGCTATTTACCTCACCGCTTTATTCCAGCGTGAGCTTTTGCTCCACCACCACTTTGCGGTAAATCTCGTACTCTGCCTTGATTTGCTGAGCGAACTCTTCGGGCGAGTTCCCAATCACCAAAGACCCGTATCTGCAATGCGCTTGCGCACGGCGGATCTTGCAACACCTTTTTCACGGCTGCATTGATCTTGTCCACCACGTCTTTTTGCATGCCCTTGGGGCCCAAAATGCCGTAGAAGGCCATGCGATTCACAGGCTCCAGCCCGACTTCCTTGAAAGTGGGCACATCGGGCAGTACCTCCAGGCGCTCGGGCGCTGCCACGGCGATCGCCACCAAGCGCTTGTCTTTGATAAAGGGCAGCGCCGAGGCAAGTTATCCAAAATGATGGGCACTTGCCCTGCCACCGTGTCATTCAGCGCGGGCCCGCACCACGGTACGGAATGTGGGTGATGAACGTGCCCGTCAGGTTTTTGTACAACTCCATCAGCATGTGCTGAATACCACCGGTGCCTGATGAGGCATAGGCGTACTTGCCTTGCCCTGCCTTCAAAGTGGCTAGAAAGGAGGCGTAGTCAGGCTTACTGAATTTGGGGTTGATGGCCAGCACATTCGGCGTGGCCGCCACATTGATGATGGGTGTGAAGTCCGTCAATGTGTTGTAGGGAATTTTGGGGTTAATGGCGGGGTTGGTGGCCGTGGAAGACACGGTGGCAATCCCCAGGTTGTAGCCATCAGGCGCTGCACGCGAAGTCTCCAGCGCACCAATCACACCGCCGCCGCCGCCCTTGTTTTCCACGATCACGGGCTGGCCCAGCTCACGGCTCAAGGGGTCTGCTATGACCCGAGCAATGATGTCGGTCGTGCCACCTGGCGCAAAAGGCACCAACAGCTTGATGGGCTTGGTGGGGTAAGCCTGTGCCATGGCAGCGGTACCCACCAAAGCCAGTGCCAACCCAATACAGGTACGACGATGCATAGTGACTGATCTCCTTGGAGTTTGTAAGTTTGTGTTTGGAAAACAATGCTAGTTGAGTGACTGCTGATGCAGGGCTGCACCAAAGCAATTTTTTCTCCGTAAATTCCCTTAGCACCCAAGTAGTGCAGGCGCTGTCACGTCGGTGCCAAATTGGGCAAGCTCCAAGGGCCCAGCCCTCCCAGAAGCGGGTAATCTCTGCGTCCGTGAACTACGCCCAGCTCCTTTTTCCAGACTTTGCCCTGATTGTGTTGGGCTACTTGCTTTGTCGTTTCAGCCCGCTGAACCGCCCGGTCTGGCAAAGCGTCGAAGCACTGGTGTACTACCTGCTGTTTCCGGTGCTGCTGTTTCACTCAATTGTCAAAAGCCCGCTGGACTGGGCAGCCACCTCCAGCCTGATTGCCGCCGGTCTCACCTCGGGCCTGGTCGGTATCGCACTGGCCTACAGCCTGCCCTGGTGGCCCGGGGTGCGCAGGCACATCAGCGCCCGCGACCACGCCAGCGCCGCACAGGTGGCGTTTCGCTTTAATTCCTTCATCGGCTTGGCACTGGCGGACCGGCTGGCTTGCGCGCCGGGCCTGTTCTTTATTTCGGTGCTGATTGGTTTTTGCGTGCCCATGTTCAACATTGCGGCGGTGTGGCCCATGACGCGCGAGGGCCAGCACAGTTTTTGGGGCCAGCTGGTGCGCAATCCGCTGATCGTGGCCACGTGTGCGGCTTGACAGCCAACTTGCTGGGCTTTCGCATGCCCACATGGCTGGAGCCGCCGGTGGCGCGCATCGGCGCCGCGTCGATTGCCTTGGGCCTGATGTCGGCCGGCGCAGGCATGCAACTGGGCCTGTTGACCCATGCCAAGCGCATGAGTGTGGGGGTGCTGGGCATTCGCCATGCCATCCAGCCCTTGGTCGCACTGGGGGCCATTCACCTGTTTGGTTTGCAAGGTGAGCAAGCCTTGATCCTGCTGCTGTTTTCTGCCTTGCCCACGGCCTCCACCTGCTATGTGCTGGCGACGCGCATGGGCTACAACGGCCCGTATGTGGCGGGGCTGGTGACGCTGTCTACCATGCTGGGCGTATTCAGCCTGCCGTTTGCACTGTCTTTGCTGCCTTGAGGTGTGGCGGCTCAGATGATTGCCACATCAAATTAAATAGCTGGCAGCGCAGGTTATTCAAGCACTTCAAATAGATAACACCTTGAAGTTTCCGTAAATCAAGCGCAAGCCGCTCTCTTTTTTAAGCATTCCCTTGGGCCAGCGCCCACTGCACATGCTCGCGCACCACGCTGCTGTCATGCGCCGCGCGGGCTTGCAGCGCGCTGCGGATGGCGTGTTGCTCGTCCGCCCCCAACCCTGTGGCATGCAGCGCATTGCCCAGCGCCACCGCAATATTGCGCAACCAGCGCACATGGCCAATGCGGCGGATAGGACTGCCTTCGGTACAGCGCAAAAACGTGGCCTCGTCCCAGCTGAACAGCTGCACCAGCGTGCTGCCCACCATGGCGCCGCGCACATCAAAATCTGGCAGCGGGCTGCGCTGGGCAAACTTGTTCCATGGGCAGGCCAGCTGGCAGTCGTCACAGCCATAAATGCGGTTGGCCATCAGGGGGCGCAGCTCCAGCGGGATTGACCCATCGTGCTCAATGGTCAGGTAAGAGATGCAACGGCGCGCATCTACGCGGTAGGGTGCCACGATAGCGCCCGTGGGGCAGGCGTCAATGCAGCTGCTGCAACTGCCGCAGTGTGCAGTCACCGGCGCTGTCTCTGGCAGCGCCATGTCCACATAAATCTCGCCCAGGAAAAAGGTCGAACCCGCATCACGGTTGAGCACCAACGTGTGCTTGCCCCGCCAGCCCTGTCCGCTGCGACGGGCCAGCTCAGCCTCCATCACCGGGGCAGAATCGGTGAACGCGCGGTGGCCGAGCGGCCCCACCTCCTGCGCAATGCGCTCTGCCAGTTTTTGCAGGCGGCTGCGCAGCACCTTGTGATAGTCGCGCCCACGGTCGTAGACCGAAATAATGGCCTCTTGCGGGCGCTCCAGGCGCGCCCACTCCACGGCCTGCCAGTCTGCCGGGGTGGCTGCCGGCAAATAATCCATGCGGGCGGTAATCACGCTCACCGTACCGGGCACCAGTTCGGCCGGGCGCGCGCGCTTGAGGCCGTGCGCCGCCATATAGTCCATGCTGCCGTGAAAGCCTGCTTGCAACCATTGCAGCAGCCCGTCCTCACAAGACGACAAATCCACGCCGGACACGCCAATTTGGGAAAATCCCAATTCGCGGGCCCAGTCCTGCATCAAAGGAACCAATTGACTGCTGCAAACCATAACCCTGCAATTGTAGAAAGCACCAGCGCCGAGGTGCGCGTACTGACTTGGCAAGACGAGGCGGCCACTGCGGCTTTTGCCGCTCAACTGGCCGCATTGCCCGAGGTGCGCAACGCCTTCATCACCCTGCATGGCGATTTAGGCGCAGGCAAAACCACCTTCGTGCGCCATTTGCTGCGCAGCTTGGGCGTGCAAGGTCGCATCAAAAGCCCTACGTATGCTGTGGTTGAGCCCCACGAAGTGCCTGCGCTGCACATCTGGCACTTTGACTTCTACCGCTTTGACGACCCGCGTGAATGGGAAGATGCAGGTTTTCGTGACATTTTTGCCAGCGAAGGGTTGAAACTGGCAGAATGGCCAGAAAAGGCTGCTTCGCTGACACCGCCAGCGGACTTAGCTATTTATATTGAAGCAATCGACGAAACCCAACGCCGCGTCACACTGCGCACCAGCACAGCGTGTGGACGGCGCTTGCTGCAGCACTGGCCACAATGAGCGACGACGCCGCGCACTCTATCTTTACCGCCTACCGCCCTAACCGCCGCACCTTGCTTCAGGCAGGTAGCCTGGCACTGCTGCTGGCGGGCAAACACCAAATCGCCTTCGGCGCCAGCATCATGGCGGTGCGCGTCTGGCCTGCGGAAGATTACTCGCGCGTCACCCTGGAGTCCGACGTGCCGCTGGTGGCCAAGCAAACGCTGATCACTTCACCGCCACGCTTGGCCGTTGATATTGAGGGGCTGCAGCTCAACAATGCACTCAAAGAACTGGTCGCCAAAGTACGGCCCGATGACCCCAATATTGCTGCCATCCGCGTGGGGCAAAACTCACCGAATGTGGTGCGTCTGGTCATTGACCTCAAACAAGAGGCAGTGCCGCAGGTTTTTACCCTCAAGCCTGTGGCCGCCTACCAGCACAGGCTGGTGTTTGATCTCTACCCGTCCAAAGCCATCGATCCGCTGGAAGCGCTGATTCAAGAGCGCTTGCGCGATGCCGGCTCCAGCTCCAACTTGCCGCCCGCTTTGTCGCCGCCTGCGGAGCATGTCGCGTCCCACGACCCTTGGGGATTGATTGCCAAGCACAGCGGGCAGGCGCCACGCCCGGTGCATCGACGCCATCCACACCCGCTGCGGGCGATAAAAAAGTCGCCCTTGCCCCGCCGCCAGCCCCGCCTGCCGCCAAAGCGCCCGAAACCACAGTCACAGCCAGCCCAGCGCCTACGTCGCGCAAAACTGACCGCATCATCATCGTGGCACTCGACCCCGGCCACGGCGGTGAAGACCCTGGCGCCATCGGCCCCAGTGGCACTTACGAAAAAGATGTGGTGCTCAAGATTGCCAAATTGCTGCGCGACCGCATCAATGGCAGCACCATCAACGGCAGCCCCATGCGGGCCTACCTAACGCGCGATGGTGACTATTTCGTGCCTTTGGGCGTGCGCGTGCAAAAAGCGCGCCGCGTGCAGGCTGACTTGTTCATCAGCATCCACGCCGATGCCTTCACCCGCCCCTCGGCCGCCGGTGCCAGCGTATTTGCACTCAGCCAAAAAGGCGCCACCAGCACGGCTGCGCGCTGGCTGGCTGACAAAGAAAATCAGGCCGACCTGGTGGGCGGCATCAACGTGCGCAGCCAGGACAAAACCGTGCAGCAGATGCTGCTGGACATGAGTACCACGGCGCAAATCAATGACAGCCTGAAACTGGGCACCTCACTGCTGACCCACATTGGCAGCTTTGCCAAGCTGCACAAGCCGCGCGTGGAGCAAGCGGGTTTTGCCGTGCTCAAAGCCCCTGACATTCCTAGCGTGCTGATTGAGACCGCGTTCATCAGCAACCCTGAGGAAGAGCAAAAACTGCGCAGCAGCGCCTACCAAAACAAGCTGGCGGACGCCATGATGACCGGCATCCGCCAGTACTTCACCAAGAACCCACCGCTGGCGCGCTCGCGCTCGGTATAAACGCCGTCTTGCACTCTGGTTGGCCTCTACATGCAGGGATGAGGTCTTTTGACCTACAGCCCTGCGCTCACCTCCCCGACTCCGTGTTTGAGCCCCTGGCCCCACACTCTGAATGTGTTTTTATTCCAAGGAGTGTGTGATGAAAAAGTCCCTGACTTCTATCGCTTTTGCCCTGGTTGCCACCACCGCTTTGCTCAGTGGTTGTGCCAACAACCAGCAATTGGGCACCGGCGTAGGTGCCGTGGCAGGCGGTGTTGTGGGTGATGCGGTGATAGGAGGTACCTTGGGCACCTGGCGGCGCGGCCGCCGGGGCCGTCATCGGCAACCAGATTGGCAAAACCAAGACAAAAATAACCGTGCCTCGGTGCCTCATGGCCGTCGCTTTGACCCTAAAAAATGCCGACCTGAGTCGGCATTTTTATGACTGCGCCCACTCATCAGAGACTTAGCACTGTGGCTGCTGCCGTCCGGTTTTCCAGCCTCCATACAGCGCCACCACGCACGGAATCAGAATCAACGCCCAGATGAGGGTTTCAGGTGCTCCGCACCCACGGCAAGTTCCCAAAGAAATAGCCTGCCGACACAATGCCCAACACCCACAGAACGGCGCCAGACACATTGAACATGCTGAACTTGCCGCGCGACATGTGGGCCACACTCGCCACAAAGGGCACAAAGGTGCGAATAAAGGGCATGAAGCGCGCCAAGATAACCGTCACGCCGCCATAACGCTCATAAAAACTATTGGCTTTGTCGAACGCTGCGCGGTTGAACCAGCGCGAGTTTTCCCACTGAAAGACTTTGGGCCCTGCCATCCGCCCTAAGGAGTAATTGCACTGGTCGCCCAAAATGGCGGCCACCAGCAAAATGCCGCATGCTAGCGGAAAGTTGAGCATGCCCACGCCAGCCATCGCGCCCACAATAAACAGCAAGCGAATCGCCCGGCAAAACGGCATCACCACCAAGCCGGTTTCGACAAAAATAATCAGAAACAGCAGCGCGTAACCCCATGCGCCATAAGCCACGACCAATGCCTCCAAGTGCTTATCGATATGCACAATGAAGTCGATCAAAAACGAAACGATGTCCACAACCACACCCTCAAATGCCAACCCGCGCCTGGGGCAGATCGGCAGCCAAACAAAGCGTTAATGTAGTCCCATGCACAGCGCATGCAGGCCAAACAGGGGCTGTCGCCGCGCTGTTTTGCACACACTCCGACATCTGCTGCAACAGCCTGCAAACCAGAGCTACAAATACTTGCAATACAGGCTAGAACTTTGCACCAAGTTCATCCAAACCCGCCACAGGCACAGGCACAGTGACGCCTGATTTTTGAATTACTACATGCAAGGAGGTGCACATGACTAAAGTTCGCAGCACATTTTTGATCGCCGCTGTGGTGGCCACTTTCACATTGGTGGTTGCGCCCACCGCCCTAACAATGCCCAAATTGGCACCGGCGTAGGCGCCGTGGCCGGTGGCTTGCTTGGCGATGCCGTCTTTGGCAGCACCTTAGGCACCGTGGGCGGCGCCGCTGCGGGTGCGCTGATTGGTAACCAGATGGGTCAAAACAGTGATGGCTATGGGGGCTCGCGCGGTCACCGCCATCATCGCCACCGCTGAATTGGTTTTCTGAAGCAGCCGCTAACACCCCCAATGAGGCTGCATACAATGGGCTGATGACTTCTTCAGCTCCCGCCCTGCAGCGCCGCGCCATTCAAGACCTTCCGGATGAACTCATCAGCCAGATTGCCGCTGGCGAGGTGGTAGAGCGCCCTGCTTCTGTAGTGCGCGAACTGGTGGACAACGCCTTGGATGCCGGTGCCAGCCAGATCACCGTACGCCTGCTGGCCGGTGGCGTGCGCCTGATCAGTGTGGAAGACGATGGCTGCGGCATTCCCCGGGAAGAGCTACCCGTGGCCCTGCGCCGCCATGCCACCAGCAAAATCCGCGATTTGAATGAGCTGGAGCATGTGGGCACCATGGGGTTTCGCGGCGAAGCGCTGGCCGCCATTGCCTCGGTGTCGGAAACCGCCATCCTCTCGCGCCTGGAAGGCGAAGACAAAGCCTGGCTTCTGGAAGCGCGCAGCGGGGAATTGCGCCCCGCCGCCCGCAACCGCGGCACCACGCTGGAAGTGAAAGAGCTTTTTTTCAGCACCCCCGCACGGCGCAAGTTTTTAAAGACCGATGCCACCGAGCTGGCGCACTGCATTGAATCCGTGCGCCGCCACGCCTTGGCCCGCCCCGATGTGGGCTTTGCCATCTGGCACGACGGCAAGCTGGTGGAGCAATGGCGCGCCGTACCCATGGATGGCTCGGTCGACAAAAACGACGCCCTGGCGCGCCGCTTGGCCGATGTGCTGGGCGATGACTTTGTGGCCAACTCCATCCCTGTGCAGCGCACTTCGGCCTCCAGCGGCATCACCGTCTATGGCCGCGCTGGCCTGCCGATGCCGCGCGCAGCCGCCCGACCAGCAATACTGCTACGTCAACCAGCGTTTTGTGCGCGACAAGGTGCTGACACATGCCGCCAAAAGCGCCTACGAAGACGTGCTGCACGGCCACAAGCAACCCATTTACGCGCTGTACATGGAAATCGACCCCGCGCGCGTGGATGTGAACGTACACCCCACCAAGATCGAAGTGCGCTTTCGCGACAGCCGCGAAGTGCACCAGGCCATCAAGCATACCGTGGAAGATGCGCTGGCTGCACCGCGCGCGGCTTTGCTGGCGGCGCACGCCGAAACCTCCACGCCCGCAGCGCTGGCGCCCGAGGCATCGAGCAGTGGCACTGCGGTTGCCAGCCCGGTGGCTTGGCAACCCAGCGTCAGCGCGCCACGCCCTGCCATGAAGCCACAACTGCAGTACGCCATGCCACTGCAGGAAACGGCGGGCCACAAGGTCAACGACATGCAGGCCCTGTGGGCCCCATGCGCGAGGCCACCCCCCCGTCAGCCGCTGCCACCGCATCAACATTCGAGCCAAATACCGCACAAACAAGCGCCAATCCTACGCAAGCAGCTACAGAAATTGATTTGGCGGCTGCCAGCCCTGCCCCTGCCACCCACGAGCCCACCACCTGGCCCCTGGGCCGTGCGATTGCGCAGGTGCATGGCGTGTACATCCTGGCCGAGAACGCCCAGGGCATGGTGATTGTGGACATGCACGCCGCGCACGAGCGCATTGTGTATGAGCGTTTGAAGGAGCAACTGGGCAACCACCAGCCCATTGCCAGCCAGCCGCTGCTTATTCCAGCCACCTTTGCCGCCACGCCGCAGGAAGTAGCCACGGCCGAAGCCCATGTGGACACCTTGCACGTGCTGGGGCTGGAGATTGCGCCGTTCTCGCCCAAAACCCTGGCCGTGCGCGCCGTGCCCTCGACCTTGGCGCAAGGCGATGCGGTGGAGCTGGCACGCAGCGTGCTGGCCGAGTTGGAGCAGCAAGACGCCAGCGGTGTGATTCAGCGTGCGCGCAATGAAATCCTGGCCACCATGGCCTGCCACGGCGCAGTGCGGGCCAACCGCCGGTTGACGCTGGACGAGATGAACGCTTTGCTGCGCCAGATGGAAACCACCGAGCGCTCCGACCAATGCAACCACGGCCGCCCCACCTGGCGCCAGCTCACCCTGAAAGAGCTGGACGCGCTGTTCCTGCGCGGGCGCTGAGCGGCGGCTACACTGAGCATGCTTTACTTTTTGCCTTGAAGGCCTGCGCCCCCACACCGCCCCCATGTCCGTACCCTTTTTTGCCCGCGTGCGCGCTGCGCTCGATAGTTTCTCGCCCACCGAACGCAAGCTCGCGCAGGTGGTGCTGGACTACCCCATCAACTTGGCGGGCTACAGCGCCAGCGAACTGGCCCAGCTGACCGGCGTCTCCAACGCCACCGTCACGCGCTTTATCCGCCGCCTGGGCTACGACAGCTACGAAGAAGCGCGCCGCACCGCACGCCTGGAGGCCTCCACCAACGGCCTGCAGCTGCCCATGGCGGACGTCAACATCTCCCCAGCGCGCCCACCTGCGCACTCTTGTGGCAGCAGTTGCAAGACAACCTGACCGCCACGCTGGCGCAGATTCCGGCCAGCACCATGGACGCCATGGCCTCGGCCCTGCACCAGGCACCCGCCATCTTCTGCGTGGGCTTGCAGCACAACCACATGCTGGCGCGTTCGCTGCGCGGGCATCTGATGAGCGGTTTGGACAAGCCCATCTATGGCGCACCCGCCGCCGGCGAAACCATCGAAGACGTGCTGGCCCGCATTGCCCCGCGCGACATGGTGGTGCTGTTTGCGCTGGGCGGCATCCGCGCCGACATGGCCGAACTGGGCGAGCGCGCGCGCAAGCTGGGCGCCAAGCTGATCTGCATCACCGACACCGCCAGCCACGCACCGCCCTCGGACTGGCTGCTGCGCTGCCACACAACGCCGCACGCGGCGGAGGTGCGCCACCTCTGCGACACCAGCGCGGCCCAGGCGCTGGCCTACGGCTTGGCGGCCCACACCATCCAGTGGGGCGCCATTCCGTTCGAGTTGATTTAAGCCGCGCCCGCCCCCTTCTCCCCTGCAAGCCTGTTTTCACGAAAACAGGCTTTTTTCTTTGGTGTGACTGCGCAGCCAGCGTCGCCCCAGCAAGCCTGCGCAACGCTGGATGCCACCTGCCTTTCTGCAGACACGGCACGCCACCTCCTAGGCAGGGTTTGCGCCTTGGCATGAACGCACAACCATGAATTCATAGCTGCCCGCGCCTATGGAATGGTGCTTTGCGATGCATTTCTCTTAGAAGCCAAGCATTCACGCGCGCTAGCAGCTTCCATTAACAGAGCAACTGCGCACACCACGCCACATCGTCAAAAAAAACTGCCAGCATCGAATTCCGCGATGCCGCCCCACGATGGCTGTGCCCCATCAGGCACATCGTCACAAAAAATTCATATAAATCAACGAGCAAGACACTTTTTACATTCTTCAACTTGGTGCAGGCAAGCACCAAATTCAGACAGTTATGCACCAAACTTATACAAGTCATGCTCGATATGGTGCATATAGGCATACATTTTTGGCATAATTTTCAACGTGCGCTGCGGCGCTTTTGTTTTGTGCCCTTGAAAGACTGACCCTCATGAAGTACGCCAACCTCGACCAATTCCTGCAAGACGTTGCTGCCCGCAACCCCGGTCAACCTGAATTCCTGCAAGCCGTCACAGAAGTGATGGAGTCGCTGTGGCCCTTCATTGAAAAGAATCCCAAGTACGCCGACAACGCCTTGCTGGAGCGCCTGGTCGAGCCTGAGCGCATCATCAATTCCGCGTCAGCTGGATGGATGACAAGGGCCAGGTGCAATGAACCGGGCTTTCGCATCCAGCACAGCATGGCCATTGGCCCTTCAAGGGCGGCATTCGCTTCCACCCCTCGGTGAACCAGTCGGTGCTGAAGTTCCTGGCGTTTGAGCAAACCTTCAAGAACGCGCTGACCACACTGCCCATGGGCGGCGGCAAGGGCGGCTCGGACTTCGACCCCAAGGGCAAGAGCTCGGCGGAAGTCATGCGCTTTTGCCAGGCCTTCGTGACCGAGCTGTACCGCCACGTGGGCCCTGACACCGACGTGCCTGCAGGCGACATCGGCGTAGGTGGCCGCGAAGTGGGCTTTATGGCCGGCATGTACAAAAAGCTGTCCAACAGCGCCGCTTGCGTGTTCACCGGCAAGGGCCTGACTTTCGGCGGCTCGCTGATTCGCCCTGAAGCCACCGGCTACGGCACGGTGTACTTCGCCCAAGAAATGCTGGCCACACGCGGCCAGTCGATGGCCGGCAAGACCGTGTCCGTCTCTGGCTCGGGCAACGTGGCGCAATACGCCGTGGAAAAAGCCATGCAGCTGGGCGCCAAGGTGGTGACCGTGTCCGACTCTTCCGGCACTGTGTACGACAAGGACGGTTTCACCGCCGAGAAGCTGGCCATCCTGATGGACATCAAGAACAACAAGTACGGCCGCGTCAACGACTACGCCGCCCAAGTGCCCGGCGTGGAATTCTTTGCCGGTGTGCGCCCTTGGAACATCAAGGTCGACGTGGCCCTGCCTTGCGCCACCCAAAACGAACTGGATTCTCTTT
>NZ_CADEPJ010000200.1 GCF_902829245.1 Comamonas jiangduensis
CTGTGGTAGCGGTCCACCCAGGCTTTGTCCGCAGGCCAGCCTTTGCTCCAGGCCAGTTCGTTGAGTTTTTGCCCTGTGGTGCCCGTGCCCACCCGTCGCTTAAAGCGCGAGAGCAGGTCAAAATTCTGCGCCACAAAATCCAGCATAGCGGGCTTCATGGCATCGTGCGCAATCAGCGCCACGGTCTGGTTTTCAAAGTCATGAAAGCGATCGGCATTGCGGTCGCGCGCCAAGCCTGCGTGCATGCGCTCCATCTCCACCCAGTCGCGCGCCGTGGCCACGGTAGAGATAAAGGGCTTGCCGTGAATCACGCACTGGCGCTTCAAAGCCAATGCTTCCGGGAAGATGGAGGATGGATCGACCGGGTCGGTCAGGTAAATGGCGCCATCCAGCGTGCGCCCCTCGCCCATGCCCACCACCTCAGCCACCAGCTTCATCAGCCCGCCTTCGCGGCCATAGGGGTAGCGCACCAGGTTGCTGTAGCGGTGCATCATGTTGGCGGCGGCAATCGCATCGTAGGTGCGGCCCACAGCGTGCAGGCCCAGGTTCAGCTCGCGCATGCCGGATTCACAGGCGCGCAGCAGCGCAAACAGTGCGGCATCTTCGGTTTGGTGGTGGAGTCGGTTCGCAGCAAGGCCTAACAGCATGGTCACATATTCCTTCACAACAGCGCGTTCTTGAGTTCGTGATTGACGCGCGCACAGAGCATAGACCCAAACACCGGCCCCCGGAATGACGGCCGCTGGCACCCGGTGCGGCGTATGCCCAAGGCCTGCCGCCCATGCCAGAAAGCCGCATGGCGCCTGCAGCGCTGTAAAAATTCATAGCTACCAGCGCTTTCCCTATCTACATCAACGCCTTTTTTGGCAAGTGTGCGAACTAAGCGACACCACGCCAAATTGCTTCTGCTAGCCTGCACACGCCGCTGATCGGTGGCACTTTATTGGCTCTCTGGTATCGGTTTTTGTGTCTGCTTCTTCCTCTTCTGCCGTGGCATCGCCTGCGGCCATGTCGCCCGTTTTTGTCATTGGCTTGCTCGCGCTGCTGCTGGGCTTTCAGCCGCTGACGACCGATCTGTACCTGCCCGCCATGCCGTTGCTGGCGCAGCAGCTCGATGCCTCTGTCGCCCAGACCCAAAGCACGTTTTACACCCTGATCCTGGCGTTTGGCTGCTCACAACTGGCCTGGGGGCCCGCGTCCGACCGCTGGGGCCGTCGCCCCATCTTGCTGGCAGGCATTGGCCTGTATGTGCTGGCTTGTGCTGCCTGCGCTGGTGTCAGCAGCGCAGGCATGTGGAAGTCATTCTGTGCAGTCAGCGGCGTGGCCACAAAACCCGGGTTGACCACACTCACTGCCACCCCCTTGGGGCGCAAATCCAGAAACAGTGTCTCCGCCAGATTGATCAAAGCGGCCTTGGTTGGCCCATAGGCCAAGCTCTGCGGCAGTCCACGCAAGCCAGCTACGCTGGCCACCAAACTGAGGTGGGGTGCGCGGCCATCGCGCGCTGCGCTCAGCATGGCGGGCACCACCGCAGCCACCACATGCAAAGCCCCGGTCTGGTTCACTTGCTGGTGGCGCAACAACTCATCCAAATCCATTGCATCGGCACGCATAGGCTTGTAGTAGCCTGCGCAATAGCACACCAAATCCAAGCTACCTTGTGCATTCAGTTGCTGCGCTGCGTGTTCCACGGCCTCGCGATCTGTCACATCCAGGGGCAGCGCCTGGCTACCTGGGTGCTGCGCCACAAACTCCATCAAAGGCGCCTGCTGCCTTGCAGAAATAATCACTTGCGCTCCCCGCGCATGCAGCGCTTCTGCCAGCGAGCGGCCAATGCCTGTGGAAGCGCCAATCAGCCAGACGCGCTGGCCTTGCCAATTGGTAATGCGAGGGTTGAGCGACATAGGCCTTCTCTTTAAACCTTGGTGAATGAAAGCAATACTTCGCCCAAGCGAATGCCAAACTTACTCATGGTGGCGCGATTGAGCATGACGTGGTCATCCATCAAAAACATCCAATCATCAAATTGCACTTCGTACACACTGCCGTCCACAGGCAAGCGCAAGGTGTAATTCCAGCGGAAGGCGTTGCCAGAGGTTTGCCCCTGCGCCTCACCCACCACATCATCGGCCCGCCCGGTGTAGCGGCCGTCAGCATGCTTGGTCAAACGCCATACGCGGCGTTCGGTGCTGCCATCCGCATAGCTAAAGTGCTCATCCAGCACGCCCTGGTTGCCTTCCCAGTGGCAGTCCATGACCACCGTAAAACGTCGGGCTACGGCACCATCACGCTTTTGAAAAATGCCGTGTGCCAACACACGGCCATTGAAATAGCGATCCAGCTCCAGGAGCGGTTTTTGCTGCACATAGTCACTCACCTGCGGGCCTGCACACCCTGCTAGCATTGCCACACTTGCCAGGCCTGCTATCAATAAAGTACGACGTTGGTTCATGATGGATACCTCCTGTCCGATGCCGGTAAAGACTCCCGGCGGATTAGCAACACATACAGCAACAGCGCAGCCAGTAATTTGAGCGCACAAGGCACCAGGGCATAGGCCCACGCCAGATGCTGCAACGCTTGTTCATCTTGACTGCCTGGTGCATAGCCAAGCCACTGCAGCAGCGGCAATACTGCACCCGCAGCCAGTGCCAGGTTGAGCTTGGTGGCCAGGCTCCACCAGCCCAAGTAAGCCCCATCGCGGCTACCCTGCGCACCTTGCCACTCAATCAACCGCGCTAACAAGGCGCCAGGCAAGGCCAGGTCCGCACCTAAAGCCACACCTGTCAGTGCACAAATTAGGGCAAAGGCTGGAATCTGCCCTGTACCCAAACCTGCAGTCCAGGCAAAGCAGACCACGGCCAGCAACATGCCCAACAACCAACTCCGGGCCAGCCCTAGATGGCGCACCACGCGCAGCCACAACGGCATAGAGGCCGCAGCGCATATGAAATACAGCACCAGAAAAACCGCCGTAGCTTCTTCACTGGCACGCAGCCGGTCTTGCGCAAAAAACAGCATGAGAGCGGCAGGGATAGCACTGGCAATACCGTTGCTCATGAACACGGCCAACAACCGTCTAAACGCAGATTGCGCCAAGGGTTGCCACACCGAGATCGCCGCTTGCGGCGAGCCATGCAAAGGAACAGGCTGTGGCGCACGCCACCACAGTGCCCACCCCAAGAACAAGGCCACGCCAAATACGGCCAGCATGGCCTTCGGCCCCCAAACAACCGACAAACCCGAAGCCGCAATGACGCCTGCCAGCCCCAGGCCCTCACGCCAAGCCACAATCCGACTGCGTAGCAAGTCATCGCCTCCCAGACGTACCCCCCAGGCTTGGTGAGTAATTACCAACAGACTGTGCGCCATACAGGTCAGCAGCAAGCCACTGACCAGCCACACCGCCAATCCGGCTTCCTCCGTCACTGCCGGAAAAAACAAACCCGTCATGCCCAGCCATTGAAACAGCGCCGCAGCGCCGCCCACCAGCCACACTGCGCGGGCCGTTCGGGCAAACAATGCGTCGCTGGCACGCCCCAGCCAAGGTTCGACCACGGCATCCACCAGTCGCACTGCCATCAGCAAAGCCCCCACGGTGGCGAGCGACAAGCCAAAACTGCGCGCATAGTGATTGGGGAGTACCACGTACAAAGGCAGTGCAGCAAAGGCCAGTGGGAAGCCCAGTAAGCCATAGGTCAAGCCAGAGCGCCAGGGCAGCGCATCTGACACGGATGCATCAGGGGTGCTCATGGCACCGCCCTACCAAGACCTGCCAGTAAGGCACTGCGCAAACCAGGCTCTGAAGTTTGTGGCGACAGCCAGATACCAAAAAAGTAGCGTGCCAGCTCAGGGTCATTGATCGTGCCCAGAGGTTGCCCCCCACGCCACAGCTGCATCCCTTGGCCAGGCAGGTACAAGCCCGTGAGCTTGTCGCCCGGCTGCACGTCAGGCAACCACTGCGCCAACTCTTGCGTCCAGCGGTGCGCTAATTCTTCACCCAACCTGCGCTGGCGTTGCATTTCTTGGACAGAGCGTTGCGCAATCGCTTTTCCAGTGAAAGCCCGGTGGTAAATCAGCTCCAGCGCCAAAGGGTGTTGGCCAAATGCTTGCGCATCGAATTCTGGGCCTACCCATAAGAGCGCATCGTAAATCCGCAAGCCCAAAAAGCGCATTTGCCCTTGTCCTGCCAGACGTGGCTGCAGCACCGCCTGCTGTACCGCAGCCGATGGGGTGGTCTCTGGCGTGGCGAGGGCCACTCCAGTGGGGGCAGCCCCCCAGACTGCACACGCCACACTCCATTGCAACAGCACACACTTCAATGAATAAATTCGGTGTTTAAGCATATGCAACCTGCCTTAAAAGCTATGGTTTTAGATGCAGCGTGACAGAGCCATCACGTCTGAACTGTCTGTAACTTGGTGATTCGCGCCGCAGCGGCGTTGCGCAGCGTTGCAGGGGCAAGTGCTGGTGCAGTGCCCTGCAAACGATGCGCTGGCAAGTGGCGTGATTCATAAGCACTGTCCCCCCCCGTTAAGCGAAATACGCGTACCGCGGCCCCCAACTGTGCGGCTTGGTGTCGCAAAGCTTGGGCTGCAGCAGCACTTTGCTCCACCATGGCAGCGTTTTGCTGCGTGGCTTGGTCCATTTGCGTAATGGCTTCACCCACCTGCGCCACACCAGAGCTTTGCTCGTGGCTGGCCGCACTGATTTCACCCATGATGTCCGTCACGCGGCGAATGGCACCCACCATATCTTGCATCGTGCCTCCGGCCTGATCGGCCAAAGTGCTGCCATTTTCCACACGCTCCAAGCTGGTGGTAATGAGGTCTTTGATTTCCTTGGCCGCATCGGCGCTGCGTTTGGCCAGCGCACGCACTTCACTGGCCACCACCGCAAAGCCACGCCCTTGCTCGCCCGCACGGGCTGCCTCCACCGCAGCGTTCAACGCCAGAATATTCGTTTGGAAAGCAATGCCATCAATCACATTGATGATGTCGGCAATGCGGTGGCTGCTGGCACTGATGCCCTTCATGGTGTCCACCACCCGCTCGACCACAGTACCGCCTTGCTGCGCCACATCCGAAGCGCTGAGGGCCAGTTGATTGGCAGTTTGGGCGTTGTCCGCGTTTTGGCGCACGGTGACGTTCAACTGCTCCATGCTGGCGGCTGTCTCTTCCAGGGCACTGGCTTGGCTCTCGGTGCGCATCGACAAATCCGCATTACCTTGCGCAATTTCGCTGGAAGCGTGCAGCATTTCGGCCGATGCCGTCTGCACCTGCTGCACCAGCTCACGCAGCGACTGGCGCATGCCCTGCAGCTCCGCCATCAAGCCCAAAGGCTTGCCCACCCGTTGGTCATCCGATAAATCTCCATCCGCCACACGGCGCAATGCGGCGCTCGCGTCTGCGGGGTCTCCGCCCAACTCTTGGCGCATGGTACGCACCATCACCCACAGCAGCGCTGCAGCGACCACCACGGCCAGCAACGCCAAGCCTGCTGACCACCACTGCATGCGCTGCGCCGCACTGCGCGTTGCTTCATGCGAAGCCTGTGCAGCTTCGCGTGCAGCCTGCAATTGCTGCAGCAGCGCACCACGCAACTCGCGCCATGCAGGCGTTTCGTTCGCCTTCAGCGCCGCTGTTGCCGCCTGCTGGTCTTGGCTGGCAAGCACCACCACTTTGTCTTGCTCACTGACTGCGCGGTGCGCAGTGCTTGCAGCTTGCCCACGGCGTCTTCCAGCGCCGTGCCTTGCACCCGCCGACGCACATCGGCGTAAGCGCTGTCGTAAGCATCACGCGCACCACGCAGGTTCTGCACTGCCTGCTGGTCGGCGGGGTTGAGCACGATGTTGCGCACCGCCTGCCCCGACTGCAAACCTTGTGCATACAGCTCTTGCAGCTGCGTCACCACCGCTTGGTCGCTGGACAGATAGGCATCGAAGTCAGACTGGGTCCGCGTGAGCCCCCACAGACTGCTCAGCAAGGCCAACACAAAAAGCACTGCAGGAGCAGCCGTACAAAAAATTAAACGAGAGCTAAAACGCATGACTCAAGAGAATGAACAAATAATTGATATGCATCAAAAGAAAAATAGATACATACAGCAAGTGCCCAAAGTGGGGGCTGCGCGATTATGGATGTGTTATGAGATTTTTTCTGCGCCTGCACGCAATCTGTAGCACCGCAGTGCGCCACGGTGGGGCCGGCTGGCTGAACCGGCCGTGTGTTTTATGCATGCGCAAAGCAGCATGGTCACTGCTTTGGCATTCAAGCCTGAGCGCTCATCAGCCCTGATAACGCACACAGCCGCGATGCGGCTCCATGCCTTTTGCTTGCGCCCTCACGTGGCCGCCGATCATTGCGCGGGCGCCTGCCGCTCTTCGTCCATCGCTTTTTGCACTTCACGATAAAAAATTTCGCGCGCTTCGGTGGCTTGGGGGACGCGTGCCCCACCGGCCCAGTTGGCGTTCGACACTATCACCAGTTGACGATGGGGGTCGATAAAAATGCCTTGCCCAAAAATGCCGCGGGCCGCATAGCTGCCGTCGTCATAGGTCCACCACTGATAGCCATACCCTCGCCCCGGCAGACCATCGTCGCGCGCTTGGTGGTCGCTTGCGCCCACCAGTCGTCAGGCACGATGCTTTGGCCATTCACTTTCGCACCATTCAGGATAAACAGCCCCATGCGGGCGTAATCGCGGGTGAGGCCTGCAGGCAGCAGCCGCCAATTTCCTTGCCGGTTTTGCTCAAAATCCAGGTGGCCTGTTGCTCCATGCCTGCGGGCCCCACACCTTCTCGGCAAGGTAGGTGGCCAGCGGCTTCTTGGTAGCGCGCTGCACCAGCGTGCCACCAAATTGGTCTCCCCGTGCTGTAGTGCCAGCGGTTCGGGCGGCGCTGCGCGCGGGAGCTGGCGCATATAGCTCACCAGCGCTTCCACGCCCGGCTCAGGCTGGTGGTTGTTGAACTTGGCCACATCTGAATTGGGGTCCGCATAGTCTTCGTTCCACTGCACCCCCGAGGTCATGGTCAGCAACTGCCGCACACTGACATCGTCATATGCAGAGCCTTTCAGCTCCGGGATGTAGACGCTGACCTTGTCGTCCAAACTTTGAATAAAGCCATCCATGACTGCAGCGCCCAGCAAGGTGGAAGTGAAGGATTTGGCCACCGAAAAACTGGTCCGACGCCCTGCGCCATCAAAGCCCAGGCGGTGGCGATCCAGCCGCAGCTTGCACTGGGGCACCACCAACAGGGCTGCACTGCGCTGGCCTGCTATAGCATCCACATCCAGCTTGAGCTGAAGCGGAGCGCCCAGCGGCAAAGGCGAAGGGCTTGCACTGGCTGGCACCACATTGACCTTGGCCAGCACAGGCAGCCGATCCAGTGCGCGAAAAGCAGCATCGCGCTGCGACTGCGTCCAGAACAAGATATCCCGGTTGGTGGGCACGGTGGCCAAAAGCCCGCGCGTCTCCTTGTCCAGACTGAACCAGCCGCCCACGCCAGCCGCAGCCACCACCACCAAAGTCCCCAACACCCATTTCTTCACAGCCAAGACGGTCTCCTTAGATTCGAGGAAAGCCGCCACCAAGGCGTGGGGCGCGCATTGCAACATTTGCGCCATTGCGCTGTTTGCACCACCCAAGCTGCGCTGTCTTTCCTGAGCCTTCAATGTGCATGTTCTCAGGATTGCCGCCTACTGGCGTTTTCCTTCGCCATGCATCGACTTCGCCCCGCAAGCCCGCAGACACCCCACAACGGTCAGTACAAGAAGGCGGTGAGACTGGGCAGCAGGTCATACGGCTGCGTGGAGCAACCTGAGCAGGAAGCTCAAATTACCTTTGCCGCCACCGCTTTCATATTCAAAAAAATAGCTGCCAGCGCTGACTGGATAAGCGCTGGCAGCCAATTTAAGCCCCATAAAAGCAGTCTAAAAAACTAGACCTCTGGCACCACCGCTTCGGCCCAGTCATACAGCGCACCCAAAATTTCTTCGGCACGCTCGTCGTCCACGGTTTCTTGCAAGGCATCCACCTCGGCAAACATTTGCTGCGCCGTGCGGGCACCACCCTCGCCGTGGATCAGCGCGGCGGCGCAACGCTGCTGCCAGCGGGCAGTTTCTGCAGCGCTAAGGCTCTCAGGCCAATTGCGGGCGCGCCAGCGGAACACCAGTTCGGCCAGCCTGGCATCGTCAAACCCGGTTTTATCGACGGCCAGCTCTTGCGGGTTGAGCGCTCGCAACTGCGTCAGGCGACGGCGGTCTGCGGGGTTCACAAAACCGTTGTAGAGGTCTTGGTCTACATCCTGCGGGCCATGGCCTTCCAGACGGCTGTACACCTGCTTCCACAGCACACTCATGTCCGGCAGGGCACGCGCTTTCACGGCGTTGTCAATGCACGCCTGCATGTCGATGCCCCAGCGCGCCGCCATCTCTGGCGTCAGCGTTTTGAGGTTGCGCACCACCATGGGCGATTTGTTGATGTGGATGCCCTTGATGGGCAGGCGCGTGATGCCTTCGGGCAGGTCTGCCGTTTTGGTGAACATGCGCAGGCGCAGGGTTTCAGCGTCCAAGCTGGCCAGCTCGCTGGGGTCGGCCTGCAAGTCCCAGCAGATCATTTCGTTTTTGTTGGTGGGGTGCTGGGCCAGCGGCCACATCACGGCAATGCAGCCGCGCTGGGGCGGGATCATGCCACTCACATGCAAGAACGGGCGCGCATCAATTTGCTCGGCCGGCAGGCCCATCTCGTGCAGCACCTTGTCTTTTGCGCAGGCCAAAGGCAAATTCAAACAGCTTGGGCTGGCGATCACGAATCAGCCGCGCCAGCGGTGGTGGCGCGCACGTCGCTGAGCGCATCGTGCGCCTGATCGTGCGCCAAGCCGTTGGCGCGGGCCAAGTCTTCAAGCTTGAAGCTGGGGCTGCCGTCTTCCTTGGTGGGCCACTGAATGCCCTGCGGGCGCAGGGCATAAACCATGCGCACCACGTCCAGCAAATCCCAGCGGCCACAGTCGTTTTGCCATTCGCGTGCATACGGATCGATCAGGTTGCGCCAAAACAGAAAGCGCGTCACCTCGTCGTCAAAGCGGATGGTGTTGTAGCCCACGCCCACGGTGCCGGGCTGGGTGAAGGCGGCCTCGATCTGGCGCGCAAAAGCATCTTCGGGCACGCCTTGCTCCAGGCACTGTTGTGGGGTGATGCCCGTGATCAGGCAGGATTCAGGGCTAGGCAGGTAGTCAGGCGCTGGCTGGCAATACACCATGATCGGCTCACCGATCTCGTTGAGCTCAAGTCCGTGCGAATGGCCGCAAACTGCGCGGGCCGATCATAGCGGGGTTGGCACCAAAGGTTTCGTAGTCGTGCCAGAGAAATGTGTGTTCAACCATGGGGTGGGAGTATGCCTGTTTGCCGCCGCCACGCAGGTGTTGCGCGTGGGGTTTGAACTACCCCGGCAAAGGGGCAAGGCTAGGAAGCAGAAAAAAAAAGAGCAGCTAGCGCTTGATTTACTTAGCTTTCAGGTAGTTTTATTGCTGAAATCATTGCTAGACAGGCGCTGCAAGCTATTTTTTTATTTACAGCAGCGGTGACATCAGCCGTGCAGCGGAATCGCCCAGCCGCTGCCAAAAACTCTGGGGCCGCGCATAACCCACACGCCGCGCGTGCTTGAGGTCTTCCACAAACTGCTGCTCCAGCTTGGCTGCAAACGCCTCGCCATACACCACGGCACAGACTTCGTAGTTCAGGCGAAAGCTGCGGTTGTCAAAGTTGGCAGTGCCGATGATGCCGACCATATCGTCTACCACCATGGTTTTTGAGTGCAGCATGCTGCGGTGGTACTCAAACACCTTCACGCCACACGTAATCAACTCGTCAAAATACGAGCGCGCCGCCGCCGTCACCACCCGGGAATCTGATTTTTCAGGCACCAGCAAGCACACATCCACGCCGCGCAACGCCGCATTAGTCAACGCCAGCATGGCCGCTTCCGTCGGCACAAAGTACGGCGTGGTCAACCACAAGCGCTTGTGCGCAGCGTGAATGGCTGACACATGCACGCGGTGGATGGCTTCCATGCTGCTGTCGGGCCCAGAAGCCATGATTTGCACCACCTGATTGCCATCGGGCAAATCTGGCAGCAAAGCGTTGAAATCCGCAGGTTCATTTTTGCGGTTGTAATCCAGCGCATAGCTCCAGTCTTCCAAAAAGACGGTTTGCAGCCAGTTCACCACCGGGCCTTCCAGGCGCACATGCACATCGTGATAGGCGTCCTGCAAGATGCGTTTGTCTTCTTCGTCGGTGATGTTAACGCCGCCGGTGTAGCCAATGGCGCCATCAATCACCACAATTTTGCGGTGGGTGCGAAAGTTGATGACAGGGCGCACGCGCCGCCCAAATTTGGTGGGGTGAAACAGCGCGAACTCACCGCCCGCCGCTTCCAGCGTTGCATAGTATTTGCGAGACAGTCTTTTGGAGCCCAGCGCATCCACCAGCAGCCGCACCGTCACCCCTTCTCGCGCTTTTTGGCACAGCAGCGCAATCAAGCGCAGCCCGGTCCATCAGGCTCAAAAATGTAGTATTCGAGATGGATGTGGTCTTTGGCCTCACGCACGGCATGCATGATGCTGTCGAAAGTGGCAGCGCCACCGACCAGCAGCTCCACCTTGTCCGCTGTGCTGACGGGAAAGTTGGTGGAAGCCGTGACCAGCTTGACCACCTGGTGCAAGCGCTCCGGTGCCGCAGGCACCTTCTCTTTGAGGCGCGCAATGCTGGCGCGCACGCGCGAGCGGCGGCGGCTGCGCAAACGACGCAGGCGCTGGCGCTTCAAGCGCCGTGGACCCAAAAAATAATAAATACCAATGCCCGCTACCGGCAGCACCGCCATCGACAGCAGCCAGCTCAAGGTGGCGACCGGCGCACGGCGCTGTAGCAAAATCCACACGCCAACAATCACAACATACAGTGACCAGGTAACAGACAGGATCAGCATGACATGTTCATGCGTGAACCACTGCGTGATTGCCTCCACATCTCCTCCTGCGCGGTATTGGTAACGCCGACTGTATCCTGCTTGGGCACCTTCCAAGGCCAGCCATAAAAAAACCGACAGCTTATCGGCTGTCGGTTTGGGGTGCAGTTCGGTTTATTCCGAAGCAGTGGCCTGCTGCGGCTCTGCCGGCTCGGAGTTGCCCTCTGGCTTGGGCAATGGCGTGATCTCCAAGATCACATCGCCCTTGCCTTCATTGGCCTCGGCGTCCCAGTCCACTTCCAGACGTCCGCCATCCACCAAGCGACCAAACAGCAACTCATCAGCCAGCGAGCGGCGGATGGTGTCCTGAATCAGACGCTGCATGGGGCGTGCGCCCATCGCAGGGTCAAAGCCCTTGGCCGCCAAGTGCTTGCGCAGCTTGTCGCTGAAGGTGACTTCCACCTTCTTCTCGCCCAGTTGATGCTCCAGTTGCAGCAAGAACTTGTCCACCACCCGCAAAATGATTTGCTCATCCAAGGGCTTGAAGCTGACGATGGCGTCCAGACGGTTGCGGAACTCTGGAGTGAACAGACGTTTGATGTCCGCCATTTCATCGCCCGGTTGCTTCTGGGTGGTAAAGCCCATCACCGACTTTTGCATGGCCTCTGCGCCGGCATTGGTCGTCATGATGACGATGACGTTGCAGAAATCTGCTTTGCGGCCATTGTTGTCCGTCAGCGTGCCATGGTCCATCACCTGCAGCGCACGTTGAAGATGTCGGGTGCGCCTTCTCGATTTCGTCCAGCAGCAGCACCGAGTGCGGCTTTTTGGTTACCGCTTCGGTCAGCAACCCGCCTTGGTCGTAACCCACATAACCCGGAGGCGCGCCAATCAAACGGCTGACTGCATGGCGCTCCATGTACTCCGACATGTCAAAGCGGATCAAATCCACACCCAAGATGTAAGCAAGCTGCTTGGCCGCTTCTGTTTTACCAACGCCTGTGGGGCCGCTGAACAAGAAGGAACCAATCGGCTTTTCGGGCTTGCCCAAACCGGAGCGTGCCATCTTGACCGCTGAGGCCAGCACTTCCAGCGCCTTGTCTTGGCCAAACACCACGCTCTTGAGGTCGCGCTCCAGCGTTTGCAGCTTGCTGCGGTCGTCGTTGGAGACGTTCGCAGGGGGAATGCGTGCAATCTTGGCCACGATATCTTCGATCTCGGCGCGCGTGATGGTGCTCTTGCGGGTTTCAGGCGTTTTCACGCGCTGCGCTGCGCCCGCTTCGTCAATCACGTCAATGGCCTTGTCAGGCAAATGGCGGTCATTGATGTACTTGGCCGACAACTCCGCAGCCGCTTGCAGCGCTTCTGCGGCATATGCCACACCGTGGTGCTCTTCAAATCGGGGCTTCAGACCTTTGAGAATTTCAATGGTCTCAGGCACAGTGGGCTCTACCACGTCTACCTTCTGGAAACGACGTGACAATGCCGAGTCTTTCTCGAAAATGCCCCGGTATTCCGTGAAGGTGGTGGCACCAATGCACTTGAGCTGACCGCTGGACAGCGCGGGCTTGAGCAAGTTGGAAGCATCCAGCGTACCGCCAGAGGCCGCGCCCGCACCAATCAGGGTATGGATTTCGTCGATAAACAAAATCGCATTGGGCTTGTCGCGCAGGGTTTTGAGCACGCCTTTCAAGCGCTGTTCAAAGTCACCGCGGTACTTGGTGCCAGCGAGCAAAGCGCCCATATCAAGCGAGTACACCACCGCTTCGGACAGCACTTCAGGCACTGTGCCTTCAGTGATGCGCCATGCCAAGCCTTCGGCAATCGCAGTCTTGCCCACACCTGCTTCACCCACCAGCAGCGGGTTGTTCTTGCGACGGCGGCACAGGATCTGAATCGTGCGCTCCACCTCGTATTCGCGACCGATCAGCGGATCAATCTTGCCCTCTTTGGCTGCCTGATTGAGGTTTTGGGTGTACTGCTCCAGCGGAGAAGCTTTCTCCGCACGCTCAGCACCCATACCTCCTTCTTCGCCTTCCGCCGCCGAATCTGCCTTGGCAGGCTCAGGCGGGTCGCTCTTGCGAATACCGTGGGCAATGTAGTTGACAACATCCAGACGTGTCACACCCTGCTGGTGCAGGTAGTAGACAGCGTGTGAGTCTTTCTCGCCAAAAATAGCTACCAATACGTTAGCGCCTGTGACTTCCTTCTTGCCATTGCCTGTGGACTGCACATGCATGATGGCGCGCTGGATCACCCGCTGAAAACCCAGCGTCGGCTGTGTATCGACCTCTTCGGTGCCAGACACTTGGGGTGTGTTGTCTTTGATGAAATTGCTCAGCGAAGCACGCAAATCATCGATATTGGCTGAGCAGGCACGCAATACATCTGAGGCGCTGGGATTGTCCAGCAGCGCCTGCAGCAAATGTTCAACGGTAATGAATTCGTGGCGCTGCTGACGAGCTTCCACAAATGCCATGTGCAAGCTGACTTCCAGTTCTTGGGCAATCATGTACGAACTCCTTTGTGCTTGCGGTTTATGAGACTGTGTGTATAGGTCGGGGCGAACACCATTTATTCAATAGGCTCGCTCACAGCTTGCAAGGGGTGCCCTGCCTGCTGCGCAGCTTGCAATACCTGCTCTACTTTGGTGGCTGCAATATCGCGGGTATAGACGCCGCATACGCCGCGCCCATCTAGATGGATTTTGAGCATGATTTGCGTCGCCTGTTCCCTGTCTTTACTAAAGAATTCTTGTAATACCATGATCACGAACTCCATCGGAGTGAAATCATCATTGAGCATGACGACTTGGTACATCGGAGGTGGCGCAATTTTTTGAGTGCGCCGCTCCATGACAACCGAGTTGCCATCATCCTCGTGAGAGATTTGGTCTGGCGAAGAAGGACGGTATGGAGGTTCTTGGGTAGCCATGAATTTCATTCTAGCGATCAGCCCATGGTCATTCTTCATAGAGTCATCTGGGCTGGCAAAGGGAGGTTTTGAGCAATCTCTTGTAGGACGGCATGGGTTCCAGGACTACACGTCGCTGTTAAGCGCCCCGCCAGACAATCTGGCAGCCCGTATTCCCAACTTCGGCCCGCCATGCGGCCAATGCAGCATCGCTGGGATAGAACTTGTGTTTGTCCCCGACGTCAAGCTCAGCCACTGCAGCCACGCCCTGCGCTTCACAGCGCACACCCAGCCGTATCTTGAGGCCATGGCGCAGCTCGCCCTCCTCGGCATACTCCAGCTTCGCCGGGAACTCGCGCAGTATGCGCAAGACATCGGGAACTTTGTGGACAGCATCTACTTGCAAATAGCGTGCAAAACGGCAGCGGGCATCTGCCAAGCCCAGCACTTTTTGCGCCTTGACCCGCAAACCACCACTGAAATGGTCGTGCTGGACGCGGCCGGTGATGACGACAAACTCGTCATCTTTGAGCAAGTCACTGTGGGTATTGAGGGTGGCCTCATCAATCGACGCCTCCAACACAGCAGTTTTGTCGTCCAGTTTAAAGAGACAAAGCTTGCCACGCTGGCCGTTGATGACGCGCAAATCACTGACAATGCCCGCCAGCAACTGCGGCTCGCGGCTATCACCTAACTCGCTCAACGGTGTACGAATGAAGTTGCGCACCTCATGCTCCACCTCATCAAACAAATGTCCTGAGAGATAAAAACCAACTGCCGTTTTTTCTTGCGTCAGCCGCTCCTTCACCCCCCATGGCAACACCTCCGCCAAGGCCGGCTCCTGGTTGCTCGAACCCTGCGCATCATCGCCCATCATGTCAAACAAGCCGCCTTGGTTGGCATTGGCCAGCTGCGCATTTGCATAATCAAACGCGGTATCGATGGATGCCACCAACGCCGCCCGATCCAGATGAATCCTGTCAAAAGCACCTGCTTTAATCAGTGCTTCCAAAGTACGCTTGTTGAGCTTGGTGCGATCCACGCGGGCGCAGAAGTCACACAAGCTCTTGAAGGGGCCTTTGACATGTGCATCAGGTCCCACGCCATTGCCCTCCCGGGCAGCCACAATCGCCTCAATGGCATGCTGACCTGTACCTTTGATCGCACCCAGCCCATAGCGAATGACCTTGTCGGTCACAGGCTCGAAGCGGTAGAAGCCTCGGTTCACATCGGGCATTTCAAAGCTCATGCCCATCTTCAAAGCATCTTCAAACAACACCTTGAGCTTGTCGGTGTTGTCCATTTCCACGGTCATATTGCCGCAATAAAACTCAGCGGTGTAGTGCACCTTGAGCCATGCCGTATGGTAGGCCAGCAATGAATAAGCAGCGGCGTGCGACTTGTTGAAGCCGTAGCCCGCAAACTTCTCCATCAGGTCAAACACTTCGCCCGCTTTGTGCTCATCAATGCCTTGTTTGGCAGCGCCTTCGCAGAAAGTGGCGCGGTGCTTGACCATCTCCTCCACTTTCTTTTTACCCATCGCACGGCGCAACAAGTCCGCACCACCCAGCGAGTAACCACTCAGCACCTGTGCCGTCTGCATCACCTGCTCTTGGTAAACCATGATGCCGTAGGTCTCAGACAGCACCTTCTCTACCAGCGGATGCGGGTACTCAATCACCTCGCGACCATGCTTACGCGCCACAAACGATGGAATCAGGTCCATAGGTCCGGGGCGATACAAAGCGTTCAAGGCGATCAAGTCTTCCAGTCGTGATGGCTTCGCATCACGCAGCATGCCTTGCATACCGCGCGATTCAAACTGGAATACCGCTTCTGTTTTACCTTCCTGGAAGAGCTTGTAGGTGGGGTAGTCGTCCAAGGGAATTTCTTCAAACTTGAAGTTCTCCTGCCCCTTGTGGCGCTTGATGATGAATTCGCGCGCAATTTCCAAAATGGTCAAAGTTGCAAGACCCAAAAAGTCGAACTTGACCAGACCAATTTGCTCCACGTCATCCTTGTCCAACATCGCCACCGCTGACTCGCTGCCCGGCTGCTGGTACAAAGGACAAAAATCCGTCAATTTACCCGGCGCAATCACCACACCACCGGCGTGCATGCCGATGTTGCGAGTCATGCCTTCGAGTTTTTGGGCAAGCTCAATCAGACTTTTGACGTCTTCTTCTTGCTCAATGCGCTGCGCCAGCAAAGGCTCAGCCTCAATCGCGTAGGTGTATTTATCACCCTCTTTTTTGGGGTTAGGTGGGTATTTCAGCGTAACGTGCAGGCCGGGCTTATTGGGAATGAGCTTAGAAATACCATCACAGAAGGTATAGCTCATGTCCATTGCGCGCCCGACGTCACGGATCACCGCGCGCGCTGCCATGGTGCCGAAGGTCGCAATTTGGCTGACCGCATTGCGTCCATAGCGGTCTTTGACATAGTCAATTACCCGGTCACGATTGGCTTGGCAAAAGTCCACGTCAAAGTCAGGCATGGACACACGCTCTGGGTTCAAGAAACGCTCGAACAGCAGGTTGTAATAAATCGGATCCAGGTCGGTAATCTTCAGCACATACGCCACCAAAGAGCCTGCACCCGAGCCCCGGCCCGGCCCCACAGGGCAGCCATTGTTTTTGGCCCAGTTAATGAAGTCTGCCACGATCAAGAAATAGCCAGGGAAGCCCATCTTCAAGATGATGCCCAGCTCAAACTCGAGGCGCTCCACATACTCAGGCCGCTTCTGGCTGCGCAAAGCGGCATCGGGGAACAGCAATCTCAGGCGGTCTTCCAAGCCTTCGTAAGATGCACGACGAAAGTATTCTTCAATCGTCATATTGCCCGGCGCAGGAAAATCAGGCAGGTAATAGGTGCCCAGCTTGAGCATCACGCTACAGCGGCGTGCAATTTCCTGCGTGTTTTCAACCGCCGATGGAATGTCAGCAAACAGCGCCTCCATATCGGCGCTGCTTTTGAAATACTGCTCACGTGTGAAGCGGCGTACCCGACGAGGATTGGCCAGCACCTCACCCTCAGCGATACAAACCCGCGTTTCGTGAGAATCAAAGTCTACAGGCTTAGCAAACTGCACCGGGTGCGTCGCCACCACGGGCAAATTCAGTCGAGCTGCCAATTGCACCGTGTGCGCCACCACACCTTCATCTTCTGCTCGGCCTGCACGCTGCACCTCCAAATAGAAGCGGTGCGGGAACATGCCTGCCAACTGCAACGCCAAATCAGCGGCGCCTTGGGTGTCACCGCGCAGCAATAACTGCCCCACAGGCCCCGCGTTGGCTCCGGAGAGCAAGATCAAGCCTTCGCCAAGTTCTTGCAACCACTGCCATTTGAAAAATGGCTGAGCCTGTACTTTGGAGACATTACCTGTCCAGCCGCGCGCCAGAATTTCTGAAAGATTGTGATAGCCCTGCTGACTTTGCACCAAAACCAGCACACGACTGGTTTCACTGTCTGGGCCCCAGCCTTCCATATTGAGCTCTGCGCCCAAAATAGGTTTTACGCCCTTGCCACGCGCAGCTTTGTAGAATTTCAAGCTGCCGAACATATTGTTCAAGTCAGTAATGGCCAATGCTGGCTGTCCATCAGCCGCTGCGGCATTGACGACATCATTGATACGGCAGGTTCCGTCAATGACGGAAAACTCGGTGTGCAGACGCAGGTGAACAAACATGCCCGCATTGTAGGAACACACTGCACCTTGCGCCCCAACTTCTTTGCATGCCCATATCAATATGGGGCCGCACAAAGCTTGCGATCCGAAAGATTTAGCCCTATACAATGCAGCACGCATTGCAGACGCTTCCTCATGCAGTGGAAGCAGTCGCCTCACTAGAACTTATGACAAACCCTGTCCGAAAGCTGTTCGCCATGCCGCGCATTTCACGTCCTGTTCTTGCCGTTGTTTTTGCAGCGGGCCTGTTGGCTGGTTGTTCCTCGACCAAAGAAGATCCAACTGCCAACTGGACCCCAGACCGCATCTACACCGAAGCACGTGACGAAGTTCAAGCTGGCGGCTTTGATAAAGCAGTGCCGCTGTTTGAAAAACTGGAAGGCCGTGCTGCAGGCACGCCACTGGCACAGCAAGCGCAAATTGAAAAAGCCTACGCACAGTACAAAGCCGGCGAAAAAGAACAGGCCCACGCTACGCTGGATCGCTTCATCCGCCTGCACCCAGCCAGCCCCGCGATTGACTATGCGCTGTACCTCAAGGGTTTGGTGAATTTCAACGACAACCTGGGCATGTTCGCGTGGCTGTCACGCCAGGACTTGTCTGAGCGCGACCAAAAAGCCGCCAAGGATTCCTACCAGTCTTTCAACGAACTGGTGACACGTTTCCCTCAGTCACGCTACGCACCTGATGCGCGCCAGCGCATGACCTACATTGTCAACTCGCTGGCCCAGTATGAGGTTCACGTGGCGCGCTACTACTATTCGCGCGGCGCCTACGTGGCAGCGATTGCGCGTGCGCAAACCGCACTAGCGGACTACCAAGGTGTTCCGGCCACCTTAGAAGCCTTGGACATTCTGATTAACTCCTACGACAAGTTGGGCATGAATGATCTGCGCGATGACGCCAAGCGCGTGCGTGACAGCAACTACGCCAACACGCCCGATGCAACCCAGACACCAGGCAAAAAAGATCCTTGGTGGAAGTTTTGGTAAATCGCACTCTGACATAACCAGCCGTAGGCTCGAACCACATGCAGCACACAGGCAGCCATTGATGCAAAACACGGGAATTGGGCAGACTAATTGCCGTTTTCCCTTAAAGCGCTTTGAAATACTGCTATAGTTAGCGCTTCGAACAAAGACAGGCGCATAGCTCAGTTGGTTAGAGCACCACCTTGACATGGTGGGGGTCGTTGGTTCGAATCCAATTGCGCCTACCAGACACTACAAGCACAAACAGCTTGTTAAAAAATCCCGCTTCATGCGGGATTTTTTCTTTAGAGCCGGATCGCTGACCGCTACTACAAGCTAAAGCTGCTTCTAAGCACCATCTTGCGATGCTGCACCACGCTCATCCGCATCACCGCATGCAGGATTTGCCACAGCCTCACCGGTTGCCAGCGCCTGCAGTGCAGCCTGCCATGCGGCAACGGTGCCGATTCTGCGCATAGGCGGCAAAGCTTGCACCAACCGTTTACCGTAACCCTTGGTGCGTAGCCTAGTGTCGGCCACCACCAAAATCCCACGGTCTGTCTCGCGGCGAATCAACCGCCCTGCCCCCTGCTTGAGCGCCATGGCGGCTTCGGGCAGCATGTAGTCGCCAAAAGGGCTGCGGCCCACCACCTCCAACTGGCGTGAGCGGGCCTCGACCAGCGGGTCATCAGGTGGCGGGAAAGGCAATTTATCAATCACCACCAGTTGCAGCGCGTCACCCGGAATGTCTACCCCCTCCCAGAAGGTCGAGGACGCCACCAGCACGCATCCACGCCCATTCACCACACCAGCACGAAAGCGCTCCATCAACGCATGCTTAGGGCCTTGGCCTTGCACCAGTACATCAATCGGCTCAAACATGCCAAAGCGCTGCTGCAGTTGTGCACCAATTGCGTCCAGGGCTTTGAGTGTGGTGGTGAGCACCAACGTTCGCCCCCCCAAGGCCTGCGCACCATCACCCGCTAGTTGGGCGACAGCTGCACTGTGCGCTGCTTGCTGCGCAGGCTCGGGGAAATCTTCAGGCACGTACAACACCGCCTGGTGCTGGTAGTCAAAAGGGCTCTCCACCCTCAGCACCTGTGCATTGCGCAGGCCGCAGGTTTCAGTGAACCAGCGCAAATCTTCGTCGTCCCCCAAGGTGGCGGAGGTAAAGATCCACGCTTTTTGCGGGTCTGGCAATGCCTCTTCCTCCTGCGCCTGCCCCATGTGCTCGCGCATCAGCCGGGCAATACTCAAGGGCGACTCCATCAGTCGCAGGTGCTGGCGCTGCACCTCCAGCCAGCGCACCGCATCGTCAGGTACGGGCTGTGCAAAGCTTGCCAATTGGGAGAGCAAGCGCGCCCCGCGCTCATACAGTGGAATCACCGCATGGGCTGTTTCTGCAACCTGGGCCAGTGCCATCAGCAGCGCACGCAAGGACTGCCCCACACCGTGCAAGCCGCGCCGCCAAGCGGCCTCCGACAAGGTTTCAGGCGCAGCCCCCAGCCAGCGCAAGCGCGTGCCGGGCGGGCTGGCCGCGCCCACCGCACGCCATTCATTGATGGCCTGCTCCAGCTGCCCCAGTAGTTGCATCCAGTCTGCCAAACCACGCGCATGCGTCGCAGGGGTGAACTTCGCAGTACACATGGGCTTCGCGCACGCGGCGTGCGATCAGCTGAGTGACTTGCGAACCGAAGTCAAGAATCAGAATCTTGTCATGTTGCATGGTGTGATCCAAAGGCAAGAGGAAGAAAAATCCGTTCAAAAATCCGCTGCAGCCAAGAGCGTGATTCCACGCTGCTGCGCTGCAGTGATCTGGGCAGGATCGAATGTTGCCAGCGGCAGTTTGAGGGACTGCGCCAGCCACAAATAAGCGGCGTCGTACACGGGCAACCCGGTGTCCAACGCCACGTCCAGCACGGCTTTGTGCTGGGCGGGAGCCAAATCATGCAATTCGACACGGTGGCGAATGGCTTCCAGCACACCCCACAGCCCTTCGACCGAGCTGTGCGGAATACGCCCACTATTGACACCCGAGGCAATCAAATTGCCGCATTCCCACTGCCACAGGTTGGGGGCTTGCGGATCCACCTCATGGCGGCGAATACGGGTGTACAGGCGCTGCGTGTCGCTACTGGCGTTGTCAGGCAGCAGCCAGGCAGCGGTGACAGAGGCATCCATGACAAAGGCACTCATGCTTGGCTCCGCCCTGCCTGGCGCAATGCAACTACAGTTTCTGTAGCTGGAAGCGCCCGTACTGTCTGCTGCAACGCCTGAATTTGTTCCAATTCACGGGCAATCTGCTCATCGGTAATCACGGGGCGACGGCGCACGGGCAGCATGCGCACCACCTCTTTGCCATGGCGCGTAATGCGCACCTCTTCTCCCTGCTCAACCAGTTCGATCAAGGCAGAAAAACGGGTTTTGGCTTCGTAGATACCAACAGATTGCATAGGTAGAAACAAAAAAATCTGGCCCAAGCCAGTAGCTCAGACCAGATTTTAGCATTCTGACCAGAATAAGGGTATTCAGGCCAGATTCAGCACAGACCCTTAGTCGGTCCGGTAATTGGGCGCTTCCTTGGTGATCTGCACATCGTGCACGTGGGATTCACGGATACCAGCAGCCGTAATCTCTACAAACTCGGCCTTCTCGTTCATCTCTTTGATGGTTCTGCAACCGCAGTAGCCCATGGAGGCACGCACACCGCCCGCCATTTGGTACACGATAGAAACCATGGAGCCCTTGTAGGGCACGCGGCCTTCAATACCTTCGGGCACCAACTTGTCGGCATTGGGGTTGCCCGTCGAAGACTCTTGGAAGTAACGGTCGGCAGAGCCTTGCTGCATCGCGCCGATGGAACCCATGCCGCGGTAGCTCTTGTACGAGCGACCCTGGAACAGAATTACTTCGCCAGGCGCTTCTTCGGTACCTGCAAACATGCCACCCATCATGATGGTGGAGGCGCCTGCCGCCAGTGCCTTGGAGATATCGCCCGAGAAGCGGATACCACCGTCACCAATCAGAGGTACGCCTGTGCCCTTGAGCGCTTCAGCCACATTAGAGATCGCCATGATCTGGGGCACGCCCACACCGGCCACGATACGTGTGGTGCAGATCGAACCAGGGCCAATACCGACCTTCACGGCATCAGCGCCAGCCTCCACCAGTGCCAGCGCAGCAGCGCCGGTGGCGATATTGCCGCCGATCACATCGATCTGTGGGTAATTTTGCTTAACCCAACGTACGCGGTCGATCACGCCCTTGGAGTGACCATGCGCAGTATCAACCACGATAGCGTCTACACCGGCCTTGGCCAGCAGCTCCACGCGCTCTTCGGTACCAGCACCCACACCCACGGCAGCAACCACGCGCAGGCGACCTGCGGAGTCACGCGCGGCGTTGGGGAAGTTGGTTTGCTTGTTGATGTCCTTCACGGTGATCAAGCCCTTGAGTTCAAAGGCATCGTTCACCACCAAGATACGCTCCAGCTTGTGCTTGTTGAGCAGCGCCTTGGCTTCGGCGGGCGTGGTACCGTCTTTTTCATTGACGGTAATCAGCTTTTCGCGGGGCGTCATGATCTGGCTGACCTTGACGTCATAGCGCGTTTCAAAGCGCACGTCACGGCTGGTTACGATACCGACCACCTTGCCGCCATCGCACACGGGGAAGCCGGAGATGCCACGCTCTTCCGACAACTGCAGCACTTGCAGTACGGTGTGCGCAGGGGTGATGACAATCGGGTCGTGCACCACGCCAGATTCATGGCGCTTGACCTTGGACACTTCAGCCGCTTGCTCTTCGGCAGTCATGTTCTTGTGGATCACGCCAATACCGCCTTCTTGGGCAATCGCAATCGCCAAGCGCGCTTCCGTCACCGTGTCCATGGCCGCAGAGACCAAAGGCAGGTTCAACGTGATGTTGCGTGTGAACTGGGTGGAGAGAGATACGTCCTTAGGCAGGACTTCGGAGTAGGCGGGAACGAGCAGAACGTCGTCAAAAGTGAGTGCTTTTCCGAGAAGGCGCATTGTGAAGGCTCCAAAAGAAAGATTGTAGCTTTGTCCGTGCAAACCCGTGCCATGTACGCAACAAGAAACCTTGTGAGTGGGCGCTAAACTGGCGGCCATGAACACACACCAACTCTTGCTCGCCCTCGCTTTCAGCGCTTGCAGTTCCAGTGTTTTTGCCCAATGGCAGTGGATAGACGAGACAGGGCGCAAAGTTTTCAGCGATCGCCCGCCACCAGCACACATATCGCCAAAGCAGATTGTGAAACAGCCCCCTGGCACTCCGCAGGCCGTGGACAAAGTGCTCTATCCCAGCCCTGCCAATGAGCTGCCTGCGCCTGTAGCGCCTGCTGCACCCACGCCCGCTAGCCCAGCACCTGAGCCCAGCGCGAAGGAAGACGCCGAGAACGCGGCGCACGACAAAGCCCTTGAGGCACAACGCAAAGCCGATGAAGCAGAGCGCAAAAAGCAAGAGGCCCTGCAGGCCAAAGCCCGCCAGGAAAACTGCCAGCGCGCACGTGCAGCACAGGCCTCTTTGCAATCGGGCGGTCTTGTTACCTATGTGAATGAAAAAGGCGAGCGCGGCATCATGACGGAAGAGCGTCGCCAAGCCGATTTGCAACGCGCGCAAAAAATCGTCAAAGACAACTGCAAATAACACCCGTTGGCAAAGCGCCGAAGGCCAAGCCCCCAGCAAACCGGATCAATAGCCGGCTTTGCTATGGGCGCGGCGGCTGGCAAACAGACCTGCACTGCGCGCACCTTGCTTGGCAAAACGCTCTCGACGCGCCACCTTGGGGTCTACTTTGAGCGGCTGGTAAACCTCTACACGATCACCGGTTTGCAAGGCTTGATCCAGCGCTTTCACACGCCCCCAAATACCGCAGCTTTGCGCGCTGTGCAGCGTCAAATTACAGGCTCGCAGTGCATCTTGCAAACAAGCGCCCGGCTCCAGTTGCACGGCTTGCTCTTGCAGTTGACCTTGGGTATGGACCCATACGACGTTGATACGCAGCATGTAGCGCCTCTCACCCGTAGACTTTTTCTGCGCGCTTGATGAACGCATCCACCATGGAGTTGGCAATACGGTCAAAGATGGGGCCAATCAGCGTCGCAATTGCCATGCTGTCAAAGCCGTAATCCAGTTGCAGCTCAACTTTGCAGGCGCGCTGTGAACCATCTCCGACCGGGTGAAAAATCCAATGCCCTTCCAGGCGCGAAAAAGGCCCTTTCACCAACCGCATGCTGATCTTGTGCTTGCCCTCATGCACATTGCGGGTGACGAAGGATTTTTTGAGCGCCCCCATGGACATCCCACTTCGGCCGTCATGCCCTTTTCGTCCTGCTCCAGCACTTTGTGTGTGAGCACCAGGGCAAAACTCCGGATAGCGTGCCACGTCGGTCACCAGGGCAAACATTTCTTCAGGGCTATACCAAATGAGGACGGACTTGTTGACGTTTTCATGAAAGCACAAAGCCAGCGCAGCTGAACCTTGGGGCATTGTGATGCCATACCGGTTACTGGGCTGGAGAAACTAGAATTGCTGCTTAAGCGGAGAAACGCCCATTGTAGGTAGAGCCCGGCATCTGCGGGTCACCCGCTCAGAAAGACCCATGGCAAAAAACCAGAAGCACCATCGCGCATCGCGGAAAACAAGAAGGCCGCGTTCGACTATTTCTTTGAAGAGCGCCACGAGGCAGGCATTGTGCTGCACGGCTGGGAAGTCAAGGCCCTGCGCAGTGGCAAGGCGCAAATCAGCGAAGGCTACGTCATCATCAAGGAAGGTGAGCTGTACCTGATTGGCTGCCAGATCCAGCCGCTCAAAACTGCCTCCACCCACGTCACCCCCGATGCAGCACGCATCAAAAAACTGTTGATGAAAAAAGACGAAATTCGTCGCCTCATCGGCAAGGTAGAGCAAAAAGGCTACACGCTAGTGCCCACCAAACTGTATTGGAAAAACGGTTTGGTCAAGTGCGATGTAGCGCTGGCCAAGGGCAAGGCCGAGCACGACAAGCGCGATGTCATCCGTGACCGAGAAGGCAAGCGCGAAGTAGAGCGCGCCATGAAGAGTCGCCACCGTTAAAACGACCATCAAAAAAAAGAGCTACATGCGCACGTCAGCACTAGGTTTCCAAGCCATAAAAGCCCAAAAACCTTGCAAAGACTGCGCAAGCAGCTCTTTATCTCATAGCGCCGGTCAACTTTGCTTGCGCTTGGTACACCCTCTCTCCCAGCGCGCCTTACGCCTTTCACTCGCTAGCCTGCCGTCAATCACGACGCAGTTCCTGCATGCATACGGAGACCCAAGGCAAGGCCTTCACCCTGCTCCACATCGCACGCTCAAAGCAGCGGTAGCACTGGCCTTGCGGCTGCGCTTGGAGGATTGAGGCAGCCTACAAATCCACGCGCATCCAGGCCGTGGATTCAGGCGCTTGCAATCAAAGCCAGCAGGTGCCGCCCCCCGTACGCACAGGTGCACAGGGCACCAGCACAGAGCCTGCTAGTCACGCAAGGCTTGCAACGGGTGAGAGTGCGCAGGCCAGGGGCTGACAAAAAATGCACGCCACAGCGCTTCTGGCACATCCTCAATCCGTGCAGGGTTCCATTGCGGGTTGTGGTCTTTGTCCACCGCCAGTGCACGGATGCCTTCCACCGTTTCGCTCTGGCCCGGGCGCAGGTAAAAGCAGTGGCGCACCATGTCGCGCTCCATGCGCAAATCCGTCGCCACATCCATGCTGCGCGCCCGGCGAATTTGCTCCAGCACCACGAACAGCATCAACGGCGAGCGCTTGCGCAGTGCGGCTGCGGTAGCTTGCGCCCATTCGCTGGCGTTATCTGCCTCCAGCGCATCGATCATGGCCTGTACTGTGGGCAGACCAAATACGCGATCAATCTCCGCCGTGCTGCGCGCAGCACCCGGCGCTTGGCGGGCGGTGTGCGCTTGCACAAAAGCTTGCACCGCGTCGCCGCCGTCAAAGCTTTGCGCAGCCAGCGCGTCCCACAGTGCCGCCTGCTGCGCAGCGGGCAGAAAAGCATCCGCCAGATTGAACGCCAGGGCATCGGCCGCACCAATGGTGTCGCCGGTCAGCGCCAGCCACTCTCCCACCGCACCGGGGCAGCGCGAGAGAAAATACCCCCCACCAACATCGGGGAACAGACCAATGATGGTCTCGGGCATGGCCATCTTGGTCTTTTCGGTCACGATGCGCATGCTGGCACCTTGGCTAATCCCCATGCCACCGCCCATGACGATGCCATCCATAAAGGCGATATACGGCAGGGTAGGTAAAGATCAGGTGGTTGAGCGCGTACTCTTCGGTAAAAAAGTCTTCCAGCTCAGGGTTCCCCGTGCTGCCGGCCTGGTGCAAAAAGCGAATGTCGCCACCTGCGCAAAAATGCCCAAACACACCTTCTTTGCTGCTGCCGCGAATGGCCACGGCCAGCACCTGCGGGTCATCTTTCCACGCCAGCAACTGGGCCAGCAAATCGCGCACCATGCCCAACGACAGCGCGTTGATGGCCTTGGGACGGTTGAGCGTGATAAAGCCGACGCGGCCACGTACTTCAGCCAGAACGTCTGCGGTAATTTCGGACATGGTGTTTTGCTCCCTTGGGGTGTCTCCAACAAAGCACGCACCATACCGCAGCGCAGTCACTCACTTTGTCACCCACGCTGCATTCCTAGGACAAACGATAGGTCTACACCAACGGAGTACAGACGCAAAAAAGGCCGCACAAGGCGGCCTTTCCGAATGTGGTGTTGGGGCGGCTTGACTGGCAAACCGCCGCAGCACCGCAATTCAATTACGCGTCACGCGAAGCACGCTTGCGGTCGTGTTCCTTCAGGTGACGCTTGCGCACGCGCAAGCTGGTGGGAGTGATTTCCAGCAACTCGTCGTCTTCGATGAATTCCACACCGTATTCCAACGACAGATCGATAGGAGGCGTGATCTTGATCGCGTCTTCCTTGCCGGACACGCGGAAGTTGGTCAGCTGCTTGGTACGTGTGGCGTTCACCACCAGGTCGTTGTCACGGCTGTGGATGCCGATGATCATGCCTTCGTACACGGGGTCGCCAGCCTTCACGAACATGCGGCCGCGGTCGTCCAGCTTGCCCAAGGCGTAGGTGAAGATTTCACCGTCGTCCATGGAGATCAGCACACCGTTCTTGCGGCCACCGATGTCACCCTTATGGGGTTCGTAGCTGTCGAAAATGTTGGAAATCAGACCAGAGCCACGCGTCAGGTTCAGGAATTCGTTGGTGAAGCCGATCAGACCACGCGCAGAATGCGGTATTCCAAACGTACACGGCCGCGTCCATCGGGTTCCATGTTCACCAGCTCGCCCTTGCGCTCGCCCAGGGCTTGCATCACGCCACCTTGGTGTCCTTCTTCGATGTCGGCAGTCACCAGCTCAATAGGCTCATGCTTCACACCGTCGATTTCTTGCATCACGACGCGGGGCTTGGACACTGCCAGCTCGTAGCCTTCACGGCGCATTTCTTCCAGCAAGATGGTCAGGTGCAATTCACCACGGCCAGACACTTCAAAGATACCGTCTTCATCGGTTTCCTTGACGCGCAGCGCTACGTTGGAGCGCAGTTCCTTTTGCAGGCGATCCCAGATCTGACGGCTGGTCACAAACTTGCCTTCACGACCTGCCAGGGGCGAGGTGTTCACGCAGAAGTTCATGGTCAATGTGGGCTCGTCAATCTTCAGCATCGGCAGCGGCTGGGGATTGGCAGGGTCCGTCACGGTTTCGCCGATACCGATGTTTTCGATACCGCTGATCAGCACGATCTCGGAAGGACCAGCTTCCGTAGCCTGCACGCGATCCAGACCTTGGAAAGTGTGCACTTGGTTGATCTTGCCGGTATAAGCCTTACCGTCAGGACCTGCCATCACAGCCACTTGCTGGCCGGGCTTGAGCGTACCTTGGGTGATACGACCCACGCCGATACGGCCCACGAATGTGGAGTAGTCCAGCGCGGACACTTGCAGCTGCAAAGGCGCATTGGCATCGCCCTGCACCGCTGGCACGTGTTCCAAAATGGTCTCAAACAGGGCCGACATGTCGGGGCCCCACTGAGCGCCGGGCTCGCCCTCTTCCTTGGAAGACCAGCCATTGATGCCCGAGGCGTACACCACCGGGAAGTCCAGTTGCTCGTCGGTAGCACCCAGCTTGTCAAACAGGTCGAAAGCGGCGTTGATCACCTTGTCGGGGTTGGCACCGGGCTTGTCCACCTTGTTCACCACCACGATAGGACGCAGGCCCAGAGCCAGTGCCTTCTTGGTCACGAAGCGCGTCTGGGGCATGGGGCCTTCTTGCGCGTCGATCAGCAGCACCACACCGTCCACCATGGACAGGGCGCGCTCCACTTCACCACCGAAGTCCGCGTGGCCGGGTGTGTCGAGGATGTTGATGTGGGTGTCCTTCCAGGACACGGCACAGTTCTTGGCCAAGATGGTGATGCCGCGCTCACGTTCGATGGCGTGGTTATCCATCACGGTGTCGACGACTTTTTCGTGCTCGGCAAATGTGCCGGAAGAGCGCAGCAGCTGGTCCACCATGGTGGTCTTACCATGGTCAACGTGCGCGATGATCGCAATGTTGCGGATTTGTTTGCTCATAATGTTTCCAAATGACCGTGCTTTTCAAAGGCGCGGCGTGGCTTCCACAATTTGTTGAATTTCTAGGGGGCTGAGCAGGCGATCAGGAATCAGCTCCCCGCTTGTGATGTGTGCCACACCCAACAAAGCGGGCGGCGCATCTCCATACACGGCAACGGCCTCGGCATCGGGCCAGTCACCTCGGCGGCGCAAACCGGTCAAAAAACGACCACTTTCACGCGCATCCAACGTCACACGGGTATGGGCATGCAGCAGACAATCTGCTGGCTGCACATAGGCCATGCGCTCTTCCTCGGGCATGTTGATCAATGCATCTAAGCTGACGCAACGATCCACACCAATGCCGCCCGTATCGGTTCGGCGCAGCGAACGCAGGTGAGCGCCACAACCAAGCGCCTCCCCCACATCCTCTGCCAATGTTCGAATATAAGTGCCTTTGCTGCAAGTTACCGTCAGTTGCAACGCATCGCAGCCGTCCGCATCCTTGCACAAAATGATGTCAAGTGCATGAATGGTCACGTCGCGTGCAGGGCGTTCCACCTCTATGCCAGCGCGCGCATACTCGTACAGGGCTTTGCCATCTTTTTTGAGGGCACTGTACATCGGCGGCACTTGGCTGATAGGGCCGGTAAAGCGCTGCTGCACCTGTGCCAGCACCTCAGGGGTGATAGCGGACAGATCCACCGGGCGCTCGCGCACCACGTCACCTTCAGCATCGGCCGTGGTAGTGACCTGGCCCAAACGGGCCACTGCAATATAGGTTTTGGCAGCTTCAAGTTGCAGCTGGCTGAACTTGGTGGCCGCTCCAAAACACAACGGCAGCACGCCGGTGGCCAGAGGGTCCAAAGTTCCAGTATGCCCGGCCTTTTCAGCGCGCAACAACCACTTCACCTTCTGCAAAGCGTCATTGCTGGAAAGGCCCAGCGGTTTATCGAGCAGCACTACCCCATGCACAGGGCGCCGCTGCACCCGTGTGCGCGTGGCATTCATGCTTATTGGGCCTCTTCAGGTCCGCGTGACGCCACAGCCTTGGCAATCAAGGCGTTCATGTCGGCAGCACGCTCTGTCGTGCGGTCGTAAATGAAGTGCAGCGTGGGAACCGTGTGAATGTGCAAACGCTTGAACAAGCCGTTGCGCAGAAAACCTGCCGCTTGGTTCAAGGCCTTTTGGGATTCATCTGGATCACCAATGAGCAAGCTAAAGAAGACTTTGGCGTGCGCATAGTCGGGCGTGACTTCCACGCTTTGCAAGGTGACCATGCCTACGCGCGGGTCCTTCAACTCGCGGGCGATCAGCTCCGACAGATCACGCTGGATCTGGTCAGAGACTTTAAAGCTGCGGTTAGGCGCAGCAGATTTACGTTTAGGTGCCATTAAAATTAGGAGCTTGTAGCGCTAGTCAGATAAGGGTTTGAAAGCCTTTCGACCTTCAAACCCTTTATTCATCAGCGCTGGCAGCTATGGTTTACAGCGTACGCGCGATTTCCTTGATTTCGAACACTTCCAACACATCGCCTTCGCGGATGTCGTTGTAGTTGCGCAGCTTGATACCGCACTCGAAGCCTTCCTTGACTTCCTTGACGTCGTCCTTCAGACGGCGCAGCGATTCGATTTCGCCGGTGTAGATCACCACATTGTCGCGCAGCAAACGGAAGTGTGCATTGCGAACCACATGACCTTGGGTGATGTAGGAGCCCGCAATCGTGCCAATCTTGGTCGCCACAAACACGGTGCGAATCTCGGCCATACCGATGATTTCTTCGCGCTTCTCAGGAGCCAGCATGCCGGACATGGCGGACTTCACTTCATCTACCGCATCGTAAATGATGTTGTAGTAACGCAGGTCCACGTCGTTGCCTTCAGCCGTCTTACGGGCTTGGACGTCAGCACGCACGTTGAAGCCAATGATGATGGCCTTGGAAGCCAGCGCCAGGTTGACGTCGGACTCGGAGATACCGCCCACGCCCGAGTACACAATCTGCACCTTGACTTCGTCGGTCGACAGCTTGAGCAGCGAGGCAGCCAGAGCTTCCTGCGAGCCTTGCATGTCGGCCTTGATGATCAAAGGCAGCACCTGCACTTCGCCAGCGCTCAAATCGGCAAACATGTTCTCAAGCTTGGCCGCTTGTTGCTTGGCCAGCTTGGTGTTGCGGAACTTGCCAGCGCGGTAGGTGGCAATTTCACGGGCACGGCGCTCATCGGCCATCACCATGAAGTCGTCACCCGCCTGAGGCACGTCCGACAGACCCTGGATTTCGACAGGAATCGAAGGACCGGCTTCCTTGGTTTGCTTGCCGTCTTCGTCCAACATGGCACGTACACGGCCATAAGTTTGACCAGCCAGCACCACATCGCCCACCTTCAGCGTACCCGACTGCACCAGCACGGTAGCCACCGAGCCGCGGCCCTTGTCCAGTTGCGCTTCGATCACCAGCCCCTTGGCCGATGCATCCACAGGCGCCTTGAGCTCCATCACTTCCGCTTGCAGCAGTACCTGCTCCAAGAGCTCGTCGATACCCATACCGGTCTTGGAAGACCCCGCCACGAAGGGCGAATCACCGCCGTACTCTTCAGGCAACACCTCTTCCACCACCAGCTCTTGCTTGACCTTCTCGGGGTTGGCTTCGGGCTTGTCGGCCTTGGTAATAGCCACCACGATAGGTACGCCAGCCGCCTTGGCGTGCTTGATAGCTTCCTTGGTCTGGGGCATCACGCCGTCGTCGGCCGCACACACCAGAATCACGATGTCGGTGGACTGTGCGCCACGGGCACGCATGGCGGTAAACGCCTCGTGGCCGGGAGTGTCCAAGAAAGTGACGATACCGCGTGGGGTTTCCACGTGGTAAGCACCAATGTGCTGGGTAATACCACCAGCTTCACCAGAAGCCACACGCGAGCGACGGATGTAGTCCAGCAGCGAGGTCTTACCGTGGTCCACGTGACCCATCACGGTCACCACGGGTGCACGTGGCAACAACTCGCCCGTGTACTTGGATGCATCTTCTTCGCTGAACGCTTCAGGAGAATCCAGCGCCGCCACCTTGGCGGTGTGGCCCATTTCCTCCACCACAATCATGGCGGTGTCTTGGTCCAACGGCTGGTTGATGGTGACCATCTGGCCCATCTTCATCAGCACCTTGATCAGCTCGGAAGCCTTGACCGCCATCTTGTGGGCCAATTCGGCCACAGTGATGGTTTCTGGCACCGAGATTTCCAAAGCGCGGAACTCTTGCTGCTGCTGGTTTTGATGCTGGTCATTGCGATCGCCCCGACGGCCACCGCGTGGACCACCGCGCCAGCTCGAGCGGCCTACGCCACCAGAGCTATCGCCACGGGTCTTGATTTCTTTCTTCTTGCCTGCGTCATTACCCCAGGTCGAAGACAACTTAGAAGACTTAACTTCCTTGTCCTTGCCACCACGGTTAGCCGTCGAAGACTCTTTCTCCTTGGCAGTGGCTGGTGCAGCGCCCTTGGCATCCTTGGCAGGTGCTTTCTTGGCATCTGCTGCTGGAGCGACTACAGCCTTCTTGGGCTCTTCAGGCTTCTTGGCAACCAGCACCTTCTTGGGCGCAGCCATCATCGCGCGAATCGCTTCAGCTTCTTGCAAAGCCTTGCGACGGCGATCATCCAGATCCTTGGCACGTGCAGCTTCTTCTGCCGCACGTTGGCGCGATTCTTCCTCGGCCTTAGCGCGTGCTTCTGCTTGCGCCTTGGCACGGGCCTCTGCGAATGCTGCATTGTTTTCAGCAACTTCCTTCGCAGCTTCCTTGGCTTGACGCGCCTTGGCGGCCTCTGCTGCTGCGTAAGCAGCAGCGCGCTCTTCCGCCTCACGCTCCTTGCGTGCACGGTCTTCGCGCTCTTCTCGCTCTTGGCGCTCGCGCACCAACTCAACTTCTTCTTGACTAATCATCTCTGCTTGCTTGCGGGCCTCTTCCTCGCGGCGTACCAACTCTTGAGAAGCTTGCGCAGCTTGAGCAGAACGGGCTGCAGCCTCTGCAACCACCTCGGGGGCATCGTCACGTTTGATGAAAGTACGCTTTTTGCGCACTTCCACTTGAATGGTGCGGGCTTTGCCAGTGGCATCAGCCTGCTTGATCTCGCTGGTCGACTTTTTCGTCAGCGTGATCTTCTTTTTGCTGTCATCAGAGCCATGGCTGGCTTTGAGGTACGACAGCAGTTTTTGCTTATCAGCTTCCGTCAACGCGTCGGTGCTGGAATTCTTCCCAACGCCTGCGGCTTTGAGTTGTTCCAACAGAGTCTCAGGGGATTTTTTAAGTTCGTTAGCGAACTCGGCAACAGTGTTCAAAGACATATCTCCGTTCGATCCTCCTGACCCTTATTCCTGACCGTCGGTGAACCAATGTTCACGCGCCTTCATGATCAAAGCCTTGGCTTCGTCTTCGGTTTGACCGGTCAATTCGGTCAGTTCATCGATGGCCAAATCGGCCAAGTCATCACGAGTCAACACGCCACCAGCAGCCAACTTGGCCACCAGTTCAGGTGTCAAACCTTCCAGGTCACGCAACTCTTGCGAGACACCGCTTACGCTTTCTTCTTGAGCAATCTCCATGGTCAGCAGCGCATCCTTGGCACGGGCACGCAACTCAGCCACAGTTTCCTCATCAAAAGCTTCAATTTCCAGCATCTCAGACAGCGGCACATAAGCCACTTCTTCCAAGCTGCCAAAGCCTTCTTCTACCAGGATGCCAGCCAGCTCTTCATCCACATCCAGCTTTTCCATGAAGAGCTTGCGTGCAGAGTCTGTCTCTTCAGCTTGCTTCTGAGCAGATTCGGCCGCATCCATGATATTGATCTTCCAGCCCGTCAGGTCCGAAGCCAAACGCACGTTCTGACCACCACGGCCAATCGCGATAGCGAGATTTTCCTCATCTACCACCACATCCATGGCGTGCTTTTCTTCATCCACAACGATAGAAGAGACATTCGCCGGAGCCAAGGCCCCGATCACAAATTGCGCAGGGTCTTCAGACCACAACACAATGTCCACACGCTCACCCGCCAACTCCGTAGCCCCCCTTTGGCTGAGCAACTCGCCCAGGCTGGGGGTGCCGGGCGGCACCCCCAGACCCAGAAAGTCCAGCGAAGTCAGCGCCAAAATGGCGGCGCTCATGCGAAAGGGCAAAAAGGTGACCACGGGCGTCAAGCTGTTGGGCAAGATATGGCGCCAGATGATTTGCCCATTGGGCACACCCAGCGCCCGTGCGGCTTTCACATAGTCCAGCTGGCGGTTGCGTAAAAACTCGGCGCGCACATAGTCGGACAGCCCCATCCAGCCAAACAGACTCAGCAGCACCAGCAGCAAGCTGATGCTGGGCGCCAGCACGGCGCTGAAGATGATGAGCAGATACAGCTCCGGCATAGAGCCCCAAATTTCAATAAAGCGCTGAAAGGCCAAGTCCGTCTTGCCCCAAAAAGCCCTGGATAGCGCCTGTAATGACACCCAACACACACCTACCACCGTCAGCGCCAGTGCAAACAGCACGCTGACGCGAAACCATAGAGCAGCTGCGCCAAGCAAATCGCGCCCACGGTCATCCGTGCCCAGCCAGTTGGCGGCCGAAGGCAGTGCAGGGTTGGGAGACTGCGCAAAATAGTTGATGGTGTCCGTGCCGTAGCGGTTGATGGGGAACAGCGCCCAGTTGCTGCCCTTTTGCAACTGCTGCTGAATGAACGGGTCGAGGTAGTCGGTGGGCGTTGCAAAGTCGCCGCCAAACACGGTTTCCGGGTAGTCCTTCAGCAAGGGAAAGTAAGTCTGGCCTTCGTAGCGCACGATCAGCGGTTTGTCGTTGCTCACCACTTCGGCGCACAGGCTCAGCACCACCATCACGCAAAAAATCACCAGGCTGTAAAAGCCCAGCTTGTTGCGCTTGAAGCGCTGCCACGCGCGCTGGCTGGGCGACACCGAGCGCGCTGGAACTGCGTCACGCGCTTCTATAGATATAGCTGCTTGCGCAGACTGTGCTTGCGTTAGAGCCATATTTCAATCAAATTTCACACGGGGATCGACCCAGACGTAGCACAGGTCGCTGATGAGCTTGGTGACCAAGCCGATCAGGGTGAACAGGTACAGCGAGCCCAGCACCACCGGGTAGTCGCGGCGAATCACACTTTCATAGCTGAGCAGGCCCAAACCATCGAGCGAGAACAGCGTCTCAATCAGCAGCGAGCCCGCAAAAAACGCACCGATGAAAGCGGCCGGAAAGCCGGTGATGATGGGAATCAGCGCATTGCGAAACACGTGCTTGTACAGCACTTGCTTTTCACTCAGCCCCTTGGCGCGGGCTGTGAGCACGTATTGCTTACGGATTTCTTCCAAAAATGCATTCTTGGTCAGCATGGCCGTCACGGCAAAACTGCCTGCCACCATGGCCGTCACCGGCAGGGCGATGTGCCACAGGTAGTCCACCACCTTGCCCAGCAGGCTCAACTCGTCCCAGTTGGCCGAGGTCAGCCCGCGCAACGGAAACCACTGCAGCTGCCCGCCAAAAATCACCAGCAGCGCCACGCCCAGCACAAAACCCGGAATGGCATAGCCAATCAAGATCAACAAGGTGGTCACCAGGTCAAAGCGCGAACCGGCGCGCACCGCCTTGGCCACGCCCAGCGGCACGGCCACCAGGTAGCTGATGAAAACGTCCACAACCCCAGGCTGATGGACACCGGCAGCTTCTCGGCAATCAGCGCCCACACCGGCTTGTTCTGGAAGAAGCTCTGGCCCAGATCAAAACGCGCAAACTGCCCCAGCATTTGGAAAAAACGCTCGTGCGCAGGCTTGTCAAAACCGTACAGGGCTTTGATCTGCTCGATACGTTGCGGGTCCACCCCCTGCGCGCCGCGGTAGGCCATGCCACCGCCTTCGGCACCAGCGCCCGCACCGGCCTTGGCCTCGGCCAGGTACTGTTCCACCGGGCCACCGGGCACAAACTGGATCACCATAAAAGTGAGCAGCAGCACCCCCAGCAGCGTAGGCACCATAAGCAAAATACGCTTGAGGATATAGGCGAACATGGCTTACTGCCCCCCTTTGCGCAGTGCAGCAGCGGCAGTGTCTGCCGTGAGCGGTGGCATGCGCGCCCACCACGTATCGATCACCCAGCCTTCACCGCTGGAATAGGGCGGAATCACAGCCGGGTGCTCCAGGCGCCACTGGTTGTAGGCCATGCGGTGCGTGTTGGCCGACCACTGCGGAATCAGGTAGTGGCCGTGGGCAATGGCACGCTCCAGCGCATGGCAGGCGGGCAGCAGCTGCTCCTGCGTCTTGGCCGAGACCATGGCATGGATGAACGCATCCACCGCTTTGCTTTTCACACCGGGGAAGTTGCCCGAGTCTTCCTGGTCTGCCGCCGCGCTGCCAAACAAATCGGCAAACTCCTGGCCCGGATTGTTGGTGCCTTGGTAGGCAATGCTGGTGATGTCGAAGTCAAACTTTTGCAGGCGCTGCTGGTAGAGCGCAAAGTCCACGGCACGGTATTTCAGCTCAATCCCCAGTTTTTGCAGATTGCGCTGCCAGGGTGCCACGGTGCGCTGGCCGCCTTCGCCGCTGTCCATGTATTCCAGCACCAGCGCCTGGCCATCGCTGTTGCGCAGCACGCCGCCTTGCACCGTCCAGCCTGCTGCGGCCAGCAATCCTTGGGCTTTGCGCAGGTTATCGCGCAAGCTGCTGTCGCCATCGGTGCGTGGCGGTACGGTCATCGGGCCAAACGCAGCGGGCGGCAGCACATCCCCGAAAGGCTGCATCAAGGCCAACTCTTGGGGGGACGGGCTGCCCGTGGTCTGGCACACGGTGTTGCCAAAATGCCATTCACGCGCTGGTAGGCGCCGTAGAACATCTGGCGGTTCATCCATTCATAGTCCAGCGCCAGGCCCAGCGCTTCGCGCACACGCACGTCTTGCAAAAAAGGCCTGCGCGTATTGAGTACATAACTTTGAAAGCCCGTGGGCAGCTTGTGCGCGAACTCCCCTTTGACCAACTCCCCCGTGCGGAATTTGCGCCCATCCACCCGGCGCGCCCAATCACCTGCGCTGAAAAAGCGCATCAAGTCAAACTCTCCGGCCTTCAGCGCTTCCAGCTTGGCGGTGTTGTCTTTGTAAATTTTGACGCTGATACGGTCAAAGTTGACCGTACCCCGGCGTACGGGCAAATCTCTGGCCCAGTAATGGGCATCGCGCACATAGGTGATGTCTTTGCCAAAGCGCACGGGGCCGATTTTGTAGGGCCCGCTGCCTATGGGCGTGTCCATCACCACTTCGTTGAAAGGCTTGCCTGCCCCCCAGTCGCGGCTAAAAATCGGCAAACCGCCGACGGTCAATGGCAACTCGCGGTTGGGGGACCGGAAGGTGAAACGCACGGTACGGTCATTGAGCACCTCACACGCAGCAACCTCCGCCAGCATGGTTTTGTAACCTGGGGAAGTGTGGGGACCCACCAGCGTTTCGTAGCTGTGCTTCACATCGTGTGCCAGCACCTGCTTGCCATCGTGAAAGCGGGCCTGCGGGCGAATCCGGAACGTGGCCGACAAGCCATCGGCTGCCACGGTCACATCTTCGGCCAGCAAACCATAGCCGGTGGCCGTTTCGTCCATGCTGCCCGTGAGCAAGGTGTCAAACATCAAGTTGGACAAATACGCCGGCGCACTGCCTTTGATGGTGAAGGGGTTGTATTTGTCAAAGGTGGAGGTGCGCAGATTGCTCGCCAACCGCAACTCCCCACCTTTCGGGGCTTGCGGGTTCACATAGTCAAAGTGCGCAAAGCTCTGCGCATATTTGGGCTGGCCCCACAAAGCATAGGCGTGGTCAGCCCAAGTGGGGGTCACCGTAGAGGCTCCTGCGAGCAAGAAACAAAACTTCCAAAAGCGCATGAGACAATTCTGCACCACAGCGGCCCGCCGCCCTGCTTTTTTTGCTTCACGCAAAACCACGCGGCCGGCCATCGACGTATTTCCTCAAGGAGAAGAACAATGGGTATTTTGACCGGCAAGAAGCTGCTGATTACGGGCGTGCTGTCCAACCGTTCCATCGCTTACGGCATCGCCAAAGCCTGCCACGAACAAGGAGCAGAGCTGGCTTTCAGCTATGTGGGCGAGCGCTTCAAAGACCGTATCACCGAGTTTGCCGCGGAGTTTGACTCCAAGCTGGTGTTTGACTGCGATGTGGCCGACGACGCGCAAATCGAAGCCATGTTCAAGGGCCTGGGCGAAGCCTGGGGCACGTTTGACGGCTTTGTGCACTCCATCGGTTTTGCACCCCGCGAAGCGATTGCGGGCAACTTCCTGGACGGTCTGAGTCGCGAATCCTTCAAGATCGCCCACGATATCAGCGCCTACAGCTTCCCCGCCATGGCCAAGGCGGCCCTGCCTTACCTGAACGACAGGTCCTCGCTGCTGACGCTGTCGTACCTGGGTGCCCTGCGCTCCATCCCCAACTACAACACCATGGGTCTGGCCAAAGCGTCGCTGGAAGCTTCTGTGCGCTACCTGGCCGAAGCCGTAGGCCGCACCGCAGATGGCCGCGCCATCCGTGCGAATGGCATTTCTGCAGGCCCCATCAAGACCTTGGCCGCCTCGGGCATCAAGGACTTTGGCAAGCTGCTGGGCCGCGTGGCCGATGCAGCCCCCCTGCGCCGCAACGTGACCATTGACGATGTGGGCAACACCGCCGCTTTCTTGCTGTCGAACATGGCCTCGGGCATTACCGCAGAGATCACCTATGTGGACGGTGGTTTCAGCCAGACAGCCGGCCTGTCTGCAGACCAAGTCTAAAAACTCCGCACACGCTGCTGCCCCAAACCCTGCAGGTCCATTGGCCTGCAGGGCCTTTTTGCTTTTTTTATTAGGCCAATTGCTGTGCATCCCCTCTACCCCAGGCGGCAACCACGAAGGTTTGCGGGGAATTTACGCCCACCAAAACAAGAATGAATCGCATCTAACGACAATCAGTGATTGACTGACACCGCTGCCGCACAACCACTATCACGCTGCACTGACCACTCTGGATAAGCACTTATGAAAAAGAACGCTGCCTCAGATACGCACACCCCTCTGAGCGTGGGCGTGCTTGGCATCAAGCACAGCGTGCGCTTGTGGGTCGGTTTTGCCATCTCTGTGGCAGGTATTTGGGCGCTATTTAGCATGTTCTGGAGCTATGCGCAGCAGCAACCCGTCGTGCTTCAAGCCTTGGGCGGCGGCATGGTCGCGGCCTTTGCGACCGCCTTGGGAACCGTGCCTGTCATGTTTTCCCACAGCATGAGTGCGCGCACCCAGGACACCTTGTTTGGTTTTGGTGCGGGAGTGATGCTGGCGGCCTGTGCGTTCTCACTCATCCTGCCCGGTATGGAGGCTGTGCGTAGCCAAGCGTTGTTTGGCGGCTCCGATAGCGCTGCGGCGTTGGTAATCGGTGCCGCCATCTTGCTGGGCGCTGCCGTCATGCTGCTGATGGACCGCTTGCTGCCCCACGAGCACTTTATCAAGGGCCGTGAAGGCATGGATCTGGACGCGGCACGGCGCCTGCAACGCACTTGGCTGTTTGTGTTTGCCATCACCTTGCACAACCTGCCAGAAGGCCTGGCAATTGGCGTTGGCTACGCCAGTGATGGCATGGCAGGCAATGCCTTGGCCACGGGCATTGCCATCCAAGACGTACCCGAGGGTTTGGTGGTTGCCATGGCGTTGCTGACGGCAGGCTACAGCCGCAAAGTATCTGTGACGCTGGGCATGCTCAGTGGCTTGGTGGAGCCTGTCGGTGCCGTACTGGGTGCTGCCGTGGTCAGCGCATCGGCAGGCATTTTGCCGTGGGGGCTGGGCTTTGCCGCAGGTGCCATGCTGTTTGTCATCAGCCACGAAATCATTCCCGAATCACACCGCAAAGGCCATGAAACCTTTGCCACCGGCGGCCTGATGCTGGGCTTTGTGCTGATGATGGTGATGGACACCGCTTTCGGCTAGCGCCTGCCCCGTGCACCCTGCGCTTGCACGGCGGGGGGCTGAACAAAAAAAACAGGCACTATGAAACCAACCAAATCAGCCTGGGCAGCGGCACCAACAATATCGCTAATCGTGCATTGATCGTGCATGCTGACCCTGACGACTACACCACCCAACCCACAGGCAACGCTGGGGCGCGACTGGCCTGCGGGGTCATTCAACCGCAGTAACAAGCCATCGCTGGCGGCAACGGCGCGCCGAGTAGCAGTTGCGCCCCAGAGCCAACACGCCTCCACACCCTAAAAAACCGACATCTTGGACTGTCGGTTTTTTACTTTTTTTGGCATCTAACGCAGATACAGCAAGCGCAGACAGCTATGTTTTTCTTACCTATCAAACAACGCCTTGCACCGCAAGCCTCTGGCGGCGCATACCCCTGCATGCAACATAGCCTTGTACGGCCATCGACGACGCAGGCGCGAACTCAGACAATGGCGACCATCGCATCTGCAGGCTTTGTTTGTGCAATCTGAAAAATCATCGTTGGCCGCCCTCACCCTTGGTGCTTTGGGCGTGGTGTATGGCGATATCGGCACCAGCGTGCTGTATGCGCTCAAAGAAGTTTTTAGTTCTGGCCATGTCGCGCTCACCACGGCCCATGTGTACGGTGTGCTGTCGCTGGTGGTGTGGACAGTGACGGTCATCGTCTCACTCAAATACGTCACCTTGGTGCTGCGCGCTGACAACCGTGGGGAAGGCGGCCTGGTGGCCATGCTGGCATTGGCAGCGAGCGCCGTAGAAGGCCACCCGCGTTTGCGCCGCTGGTTGATGGCCATTGGTATTTTTGGCACCTGCCTGTTTTACGGCGACGGTGTGATTACCCCGGCAATTTCCGTGCTGTCGGCCGTGGAAGGGTTGGCGGTGCTCTCCCCCCGTTTTTCCTCGGCGGTGGTACCGCTGACTTTGCTGATTTTGTTCGTGCTTTTTGCGGTGCAAAAGCGCGGTACCGCCGGCATTGGCCGCTGGTTTGGCCCCATCATGGGGCTGTGGTTTCTCAGCCTGGCTGCATTGGGCTTTTGGCACATTGCCCAGCATCCGCAAATTTTGTGGGCCCTCAGCCCCCACTATGCGTTCGCATTTGTGTGGGAGGAGCCGGGGGTGGCATTTTTGCTGCTGGGCGCCGTCGTGCTGTGCGTCACAGGTGCTGAAGCGCTGTATGCAGACTTGGGCCACTTTGGCAAACGCCCCATTCGACAAGCGTGGTTTGGCGTTGCCATGCCCGCACTGCTGATCAATTACCTGGGCCAAGGGGCTTTGCTGCTGCAGCAGCCCGATGCCGTCAGCAACCCCTTCTTTGCCATGGCACCACGCGCCCTGCTGCTGCCCATGGTGGTGCTGGCCACGGCGGCTACGGTGATTGCCTCGCAAGCGCTGATTACAGGCGCATTCAGCGTCACCAAACAGGTCATACAGCTGGGCTATCTGCCGCGCTTGCAAGTGCTGCACACCAGCGAAACAGACACGGGCCAGATTTATCTGCCTTTGGTGAACTGGGGGCTGTGCGCAGGCATTGCGCTGGCCGTCATTTTCTTCCAGTCCTCCGGTGCTTTGGCTGCGGCTTACGGCATTGCAGTCACGCTGGACATGCTGATCACCACCGTGCTGACCTTCTTTGTGGTGCGCTGGGGCTGGAAATACCCGCTGCTGCCCATCGCTGCAGCCACCGCCTTTTTCCTGGCCGTGGATGTGAGCTTTTTTGCCTCTAATTTGCTCAAGCTGACCGATGGGGGCTGGTTCCCGCTGGCCATTGGCGCAGGCATGTTTTTGCTCATTCGCACCTGGCATACCGGGCGCGAGTTGGTGCTGCAATCATTGCGGCCACACGCCCTGCCTTTGATCGATTTTTTAACCATGCTGCGCCGCGATAGCGTCACCCGCGTGGAAGGTACGGCGGTGTTTTTGTCTTCCCAAGTAGGCACCGTGCCCAGTGCTTTGCTGCACAACCTCAAACACAACAAGGTGCTGCATGCCCGCAATGTTTTCGTCACGGTGCGCAACCACGAAGTCGCCCACGTACCGTCGGACAGCCGAGCAACCGCGCATGACCTGGGCCACGACTGCTGGCAGGTGGTGCTGCACTTTGGCTTCAAAGATGAGCCGCATGTGCCCAATGCCCTGAAGCTGCTGTCTCTCAAAGGTGAGTTGCCCAAGGCCTCTGTGATGGAAACCAGTTACTTTCTCTCGCGCGACATCATCGTGGCGCAGCATGGCCGTGGCATGGCGCTGTGGCGCGAAAAACTGTTTGCGCAGATGTACCGTAACGCCAGCTCTGCTGCAGATTTCTTGCATCTGCCCAACCGCAATGTGGTGGAACTGGGCAGCCAAATTGTGATTTGAGACGCGGTGCGGCGCACCGCGCGCCCCACACTGCACCCACCTACGCATACGCTCCTGTACCAGCAACACACAGCGCAGTGCGTGCGTTGCCTGCACATCCGACTGTGCAGGCAGGTCAACTTTCTCCAACAACCAGACCAGCGGACTAGCCAGCAGCGCCACATTTTTTATGCTGCAGCCATGTTGCGTCGCACTTACTTGCTCGGTTTTGTTGCCTTCAGCGTGCTGGTGTGCGCCCCTGCGCACGCACAAGGGTCGACACTCACCCTGGCGAACGGCTATCACCCCGGCTTGAACCTTGCCCACTACTGGGTCAGTGAAAAATACGATGGCATTCGCGCCCACTGGACAGGCCAGCAATTGCTCAGCCGCCAGGGCATTCCGATTGCTGCTCCGGCATGGTTCACCCACCACTGGCCCAGCACAGCGCTGGACGGTGAGTTATGGGCCGGCCGCGGCCAGTTTGCAGCCGTGCAATCGACCGTGGCACAAGGCGCTGTCGACGAAGCCGGTTGGCGTGCTGTACGCTATATGGTGTTTGATGTGCCCGGGCATGCTGGCAACTTGGTGCAGCGCCAGCAGCAGTTGCAGCGCAACGTGCGCGCCATTGGCCAAAGCTGGGTGCAGCAGGCACCGCAATGGCAGGTGACCAGCCACGAGGCGCTGATGCGCCAGTTGCGCAGCGTGAGCCAGCAAGGCGCCGAAGGGCTGATGCTGCGCCGTGCCGACAGCCCCTACCGCGCAGGCCGCAGCGATGACCTCATCAAACTCAAACTGTTTGACGATGCGGAAGCCGTGGTGGTGGCCCACCTGCCCGGCAAAGGCAAATACCAAGGCATGACGGGCGCGCTGCTGGTGGAGCTGCCCGGCGGGCAGCGCTACAAAATAGGCAGGGGCTTGAGCGACGCAGACCGCGCCAACCCGCCCCCGGTTGGCAGCACCATCACCTATCGCCACAACGGCTCCCACCCCAGTGGGTTGCCGCGCTTCGCCCGCTACTGGCGTGTGCGCGGCGAAGCTTCAGCTCCCGCCTCCAGCCCGGATCGATAAAAAAGAGAGCTTGCAGCGCTTATATCTAGAGGGTTTCAGATGCTTTAACACCTGAAAACCAAGCAAGACAAGCGCTACAAGCTCTTATTTTTAAGCCTTCGCACATTGGCCAAGGCTTTGACTGCGGCAGCTATTTACTTCGCTGCGCCCCCGGTGGACTTGGCAGCAGGCTTGCGCACGGGCGACTTGGCGCGGGGTGCCACAGCCTTCTTGGCAGCGGGTTGGGGCTTGTCTTGCACCACGCAGTCTGCGTAGTAGCGCACTTCACCCTTGTCGTCTTCGATCTCCACCAGACCGTGGATATCGGTTTCAAAGCCGGGCACTCCTTGGCAAATTCGCGGGCGAACAGCAGGTAGTCCACGATCTTCTTGTTGAAGACTTCACCGGGAATCAGCAACGGAATGCCGGGTGGGTATGGTGTCACCAAACCCACGGTGGTGCGGCCCACCAAGTGGTCGATCTCCACGCGCTCGGTCTTGCGCTGCGCAATGTGGGCGTAGGCGTCCGATGGCTTCATCGCAGGCTGCAAATCCGACAGGTACATCTCCGTCGTCAGGCGGGCGATGTCGTACTTGGCGTACAGCTCGTGCACATGCTGGCACAGGTCCTTGAGGCCCATGCGCTGGTAGCGGCGGTGCTGCTGCACGAACTCGGGCAGGATGCGCACCAGCGGCTGGTTGCGGTCGTAGTCGTCCTTGAACTGCTGCAGCGCCGTCAGCATGGTGTTCCAGCGACCCTTGGTGATGCCGATGGTAAACATGATGAAGAACGAGTACAGGCCGGTCTTCTCGACCACCACGCCGTGCTCGGCCAGGTACTTGGTGACGATGGAGGCGGGAATGCCGGTGTCGGCAAAGTCGCCGTCCAGGTCCAGGCCAGGCGTGACGATGGTGGACTTGATAGGGTCCAGCATGTTGAAGCCGTCGGCCAAGTCGCCAAAACCGTGCCAGTTGTCGAATTCCTTGCCGTTCTTTTTCTTGGACTTGGTCTTGGGCGCAGCATCCTTGCCGCGGATGATCCAGTCGTCCGCACGGCCAACGCCCTCTTCGGCCAGCTTTTCCGGGCCCCAGACCTGGAACCACCAGTCGTCGTCGCCAAACTCATCGTCCACCTTGCGCATGGCGCGGCGGAAGTTCAGCGCTTCCAGGATGGACTCTTCCACCAGCGCTGTGCCGCCGGGCGGCTCCATCATGGCGGCGGCCACGTCGCAGCTGGCAATGATGCTGTACTGTGGGCTGGTCGAGGTGTGCATCAGGTACGCCTCGTTGAACAGGTGGTGGTCCAGCTTCTCGTTCTGAGAATCCTGCACCAGCACGTGCGAGGCCTGGCTGATACCGGCCAGCAGCTTGTGGATGGACTGCGTGGCGTACACCACCGACTCTTTCGGGCGCTGGCGCTTCTTGCCCATGGCGTGGTAGGTGCCATAGAAGGGGTGGAAGGCCGCGTGCGGCAGCCACGCCTCGTCGAAGTGCAGGTTGGCTACGTAGCCGTCCAGCATGTTCTTGATGGTCTCGGTGTTGTAGAGCACGCCGTCGTAGGTCGACTGTGTCAGCGTCAGCACGCGCGGCTTGACAGCATTGGCGTCCACACCCTTGAGCAAGGGGTTGGCGGCAATCTTGGCCTGGATGGATTCCACGCTGAATTCGCTTTGCGGGATCGGGCCGATGATGCCGAAGTGGTTGCGCGTGGGCTTCAAGAACACCGGAATCGCACCCGTCATGATGATGGAGTGCAGGATGGACTTGTGGCAGTTGCGGTCCACCACCACCACGTCGCCAGGGGCCACGGTGTGGTGCCAGACGATCTTGTTGGAGGTGGAGGTGCCGTTGGTCACAAAGTAGCAGTGGTCGGCATTGAAGATGCGTGCGGCATTGCGCTCAGATTCACCAATCGCGCCGTTGTGGTCCAACAGCTGGCCCAGCTCTTCCACGGCATTGCACACGTCAGCGCGCAGCATGTTCTCGCCGTAGAACTGGTGGTACATCTGGCCCACGGGCGTCTTCAGGAAGGCCACGCCCCCGGAGTGACCGGGGCAGTGCCAGCTGTACGAGCCGTCTTCGGCATAGTCCAGCAAGGCTTTGAAGAACGGCGGCTGCACGCTTTCCAGGTAGGCCTTGGCTTCTCGGATGATGTGCTTGGCCACGAACTCGGGCGTGTCCTCGAACATGTGGATGAAGCCATGCAACTCGCGCAGGATGTCGTTGGGCAGGTGGCGGCTGGTCTTGGTCTCGCCGTAGATGTAGATCGGCACCTCTTCATTTTTGCGGCGCACTTCGCCAATGAAGCTGCGCAGGCTGTGAATGATGGGGTCGTCGTTGTCCCCGGTCAGCTCTTCGTCGTCTATCGACAAGATGAACGCGCTGGCGCGACTTTGCTGTTGCGCAAACTGGCTCAGGTCACCATAACTGGTCACCCCAAGGACTTCAAAGCCCTCATCCTCAATGGCCTGCGCCAGGGCGCGGATGCCCAGACCAGACGTGTTGTCGGAGCGGTAATCCTCGTCGATGATGACGATGGGAAAACGGAATTTCATGCGCAACCCTTTGCAATCGGGAACAATAAAAATCAGATAGGCGCGCAGTGTAAGTAATATCTAGTGCGGGGCCAGAAAATACTGGTTCATTTCCTACATCTAGAGGCAGTATCACAACTGCCCCACACATTGAAACAAAGGGAGGCAGGCCATGGAGCCAAGCACTTGGTGGTGGGTACTGACCGGCTGCGTCATCGTCGCAGAGCTACTCACCGGCACCATTTATCTGTTGCTGGTCGCAACGGGAATGGCGGCGGGCGCCATCGCAGCACACCTGGGCCTGAGCATGCCCCTGCAAATTTGTGCCGCCGCAGCCGTTGGCGTGCTGTGCGTGCTGGTGTTTAAACGCATTCGCCGCCACAAACCCGAGCTGCCCACCACGGCCAATCCTGACATCAACCTCGACATTGGTGAAACCCTGCATGTCCCCGAGTGGAACAGCGACGGCACGGCCCGCATCCCCTACCGCGGCAGCCAATGGACGGTCGTGCTGCGCCGGCAGCCTGCCTGCACCAGGTTTATACCGCGTGATTGAGGTGCAAGGCAGTCGTCTGATCGTGGACAAAGCGTAGACCCGCTTACGCTTGTCCTTTCTTCTTTTTCACTGTTGTCTATCCAACCAAGGTCTGGTCTATGGAAATCGCCATTATTCTTTTTGTGATCGCTATCGTTTTCGTATCGATGGCCGTCAAAATCGTTCCCCAGCAACATGCGTGGGTCAAAGAGCGATTGGGCAAATACGCAGGCACATTGGGCCCCGGTCTGCGCATCATCATTCCGTTTGTGGAAAAAGTCGCCTACAAGCACAGCCTCAAGGAAATCCCGCTGGATGTGCCCAGTCAGGTCTGCATTACGCGCGACAACACCCAGCTTCAGGTGGACGGCATCCTGTACTTTCAGGTCACCGACCCCATGCGTGCCAGCTACGGCTCGTCCAACTACATCATGGCAGTCACGCAACTGGCGCAAACCTCGCTGCGCAGCGTGATCGGTAAGCTGGAGCTGGACAAAACCTTTGAAGAGCGCGACATGATCAATGCCCAGGTCGTCAATGCGATTGACGAAGCCGCGCTGAACTGGGGCGTGAAAGTGCTGCGTTATGAAATCAAGGACTTGACCCCCCCCAACGAAATTCTGCGCGCCATGCAGGCCCAGATCACCGCCGAGCGCGAAAAGCGCGCGCTGATTGCCGCCTCCGAAGGCCGCCGCCAGGAACAAATCAACATCGCCACTGGTGAGCGCGAAGCCTTCATTGCACGCTCCGAAGGTGAAAAGCAGGCCGCCATCAACAAAGCGCAAGGTGATGCCACGGCCATCACTACCGTGGCAGAAGCTACCGCCCAAGCATTGGAACGCGTAGCCGCCGCCATCCAGCACCCTGGCGGCGAACAAGCCGTGCAGTTGAAAGTCGCTGAAAGTGCGGTCAAGGCCTATAGCAAAGTGGCACAAGACGCCAACACCACACTGATCGTGCCCAGCAATATTTCTGAAGTTTCTGGCCTGATTGCCTCCGCGATGCGGGTGGTGCAGCAGGGCGGAAAGTCCAGCTGATTCGAGGCAGCATGCAGGTGGCTGCTAGCGTTAGAACCAGGGCACACAGTCTGAGTACTGACCACGCAGACTGCTAATCCACCAACGGGCCCACAGGGGCCCGTTTTAATTACTGCGCCCGTCGCCTAGGCCATACATCAAACGCATCGTTGTCCATGCGGGGTGCACCGGCTTGCACATAGCCGGTGTTACCAAAGCGATGACTTAAGCGCCGCCGTTAGAAACAAAAAAGCCCCAGTGCATTGCTGTACTGAGGCTTAACGTCTTGATTTTGCTAGTGATGCTGTGTTGAAGCTTGGAAGACTTCAGCATCAAAAGATGTATCTGGCGGAGAGGGCGGGATTCGAACCCGCGGTGGGCTATTAACCCACACACGCTTTCCAGGCGTGCGACTTAAACCGCTCATCCACCTCTCCGGAAGCTGAAATTCTAACGTGCTTTTGACGCGCTCATCCACAAAGCGCGCACTTTTTTGAAGAAACAGGCGTTTTTTCATCTTCTACAGCTACGTGCACAGTTTCTTGACGGCTACGAGTGTGCAAAGGCAGATTGCCCAGGGCCACAACCGCGCACGTTTTGCGACAAACAGGTACAGTGCCCCACTTTGGGCGGGCGAAATGGCCTGCCCATGCCCCAACTGCCACCCTCTTCACTTGCACATCGATTGAATGACTGTTCCAGCTTTGCCCATCTTGTACTCTTTCCGTCGCTGCCCCTATGCCATGCGTGCGCGTTTGGCGCTTGCCCATGCGGGGCTGGCATGTGAGTTGCGCGAGATCAATCTGCGCAACAAGCCACAAGCGTTGCTGGAGGCATCACCCAAAGGCACGGTGCCCGTGCTGGTGCTGCAAGATGGGCGCGTGATTGAGCAAAGCCTGGAGATCATGTTGCATGCGCTGCAATCCAAAGATCCCGATGGCTGGCTGGCCCCTACCCAAGGTACGCTGGAGGACATGCTGGCCCTGATTGGCCGCAACGACAGTTTTTTCAAGCAAGCACTGGACCGCTGCAAATACCCTGAGCGCTACACTGCCGAAGCGGTCAACCAAGCGCAAACCGATGCGCTGACTTGGTTGGCTGATCTGGATGCGCAACTGGCCGAGAGCGGCTACCTGTTTGGTATGAACCCCAGCTTGGCCGATATGGCGCTGCGCCCCTTGTGCGCCAGTTTGCGCGCATTGATGAGGCGCAGTGGGCCGAGCAGCCTTGGCCGCATCTGCAAGACTGGTTGCAGCGCTGGATTGATTCGGCCTTGTTTGCCGAAATCATGGAAACCTATCCGGGCTGGTTACCCGGCACCACAGGCCCTGCCTTCAGCACCGACAGCGTGGAGTCGGATTAAGACATCCACGCGCACCTGTGCAGCGGCAGCGGTGAAAGGACTGCACCCTAGGCACTTGAACCACCTTCGAAGTGCCTTTTGGGATGGCCTGACGATTTATGCCTGCTGCTGGTGCTTCCACCACTGCGCCACCAGGGCACCTGCCTGGGCCAAGATTGCGTCTCGTGCGGCGTCATCTACTGACTGCGCACCAGTCAAGTACGCCGCCACCACCAAAGGTGCAGCCGCTGGCTTGGGCCAGACCAGCACCACGTCATTGGCAGTGCCGTTCACTCCAGTACCGGTTTTGCCACCCACTTTCCAATCTTGAGGCATGCCTGCGCGCAAACGCTTGTTGCCCGTGGGACTGGCCAGGAGCCATTGCTGCAGCAGCGCCTGCTGTTTAGGTTTAAGCCATGCGTTTGGCCCCGGCTGCATCAAGCCCAGCATGCTGCCTGCCATGGCCTGGGGCGTCGTGGTATCACGCACATCACCGGGCAGCGCGGTGTTGAGATCAGGCTCATAACGATCCAGGCGCGTGTCATCGTCGCCCACCGCGCGCAACCACTGCGTCAAGCCGGCAGGGCCGCCTTGCAGTTGCAGCAGCAAGTTGGCGGCGGTGTTGTCACTGACCGTGACGGCGGCGGCGCACAGCGCCTGTACGGTCATGCCCGCGCCATCGGCATGCGGCTGTGTCAGCGGCGAATAAGGCACCAGCGCTTGCCGGCTGTAGCGCACGGTGTGCGCCAAATCCAAAACACCTCGCCCCGCCAAATCCAGCACCTGCGCGACCAGCAGGCTTTTGAAAGTGCTGCACATGGGAAAGCGCTCAGCGCTGCGGTACGCCAGGCATGGTTTGCTGCCCCACTGCTGGGCATACAGCCCCAGTCGTCCGCCGCTTTGTGACTCCAGTTGCGCCAATGCCTGCTGCCAGCGGCTGGCTGCGCTGGTGCCGTGGGGTGGCGCTGGCACAGTGCAGCCAGCGATGCCACCTAGCCCCAAAAGCCAGGCCATTTGCAAGCAGTTTCTGCGATCCATGTCACATCCTTTCGTGAATATCCAAAGACCATGGCGACCATAGCGCGCAGAAAAACCCATCGTCCGTCTACGGTGAAAGAAAAAGAGAGCGCCTAGCGTTCACCAAAGCTTCATTTCAATGCAAAAACTCTTTGAAACCTTTGCATTACCTGCGCTAGCCGCTTCTATTTTTATTTTTTCTTGTTGAACCACGCGCCAGGGCGGCGCGGTGCCGCGGTTGGCTGGCCCCACTTGCGTGGCTGCGTTGCTGGGCTGCGCGCTTCACGCACATAGCGCACGGGTACACCACTGGCAGTCGTTGCCTCGGCAGCATCGCCATCGGGATTGGTTGTGGTGGTGCCCCACCGGATCTCTTCACGGGCAATGGCGCGCCACTGGCCCAGCGGCAAATCACCGAGTTCCAGATTGGCAATGCTGCGGCGAACCAAGCGCAGCGTGGGATGGCCTATGGCCGCTGTCATTTTGCGCACCTGGCGGTTTTTACCCTCCACCACGGTGATGGCCAGCCACACGTCTTGCACGCTTTTGCGCACACGCACAGGCGGATCGCGGGGCGCTACGTCAGGCTGCGGGTCCAGCATCTGCACTTCGCAGGGCAGCGTGGTGTAGTCCTCAATGCGCAGCCCATCGCGCATGCGCTGCAGCGCAGCTTCATCGGGTACCCGCTCTACCAGCGCCCAGTAGGTTTTGGGCTTTTGGTTGCGCGGATTGAGCAATTGCTCAATCAACGGCCCGTCATCGGTCAGCAGCAGCAAGCCTTCAGAATCTTTGTCCAGCCGCCCGGCCGGATACACCCCTTTGGGCAGATCAAACTCCGCCAGCGAACGTGCGCCATCCTCTGGCGTGAACTGCGACAGAACGCCATACGGCTTGTGAAAGAGGATGTACTGAGGCATACCCAAAAAACCAACTTGCAAAACATGCGATTGTGGGCCACAAGCAAAAGCCCCGGCATGCAGTACATACC
>NZ_CADEPJ010000201.1 GCF_902829245.1 Comamonas jiangduensis
TGAGTGTTGTAATTGAGTATGGGGTGTTGTGAGGAAGTAGTGGTGTTGTTTTTTTTTTTTGCAAGGAGAAGCGGGAATCGGAGAGCAGCCTGGTTTTGGTGGGCGGGGAGATGTGTAGAAGAAGGGGCCCCGCCGCTGGTGGTGGGGCGGAGCGCTGATGGCCGCGCTGACGGTGCTGATGGGCATGGCGCTGCTAGGTTTATCGGGCTGGTTCATTGCAGCCACCGCCATTGCAGGCTTGGTGCCAGCCACGGCGTTGGTGTTTGATGTGTTCATGCCTTCGGCGGGCATTCGCTTGTTGGCCATGGGGCGCACGGCTTCGCGCTACGGCGAGCGGGTAGTGACGCATGAGACCACCTTGGCCGTACTGGCTGCGCTGCGCGGAAAACTGTTTATCGGCTGGGGACAGCCCGGGGCGGGCCGGTTGCTGCAGCTGCGCCCAGCACGCTTGCTACAGCGCTTGACCGCCGATGTGGATGCGCTCGACAGCTTGTATCTGCGCTTGATGGTTCCCGTGGTGGCAGCAGCAGGGGCCGCCTTGCTGGCGGGCGTGGTGCTGGGAGCGTTGCAGTGGTGGCTGGGTTTGGCTGTGCTGGTGTGGTTGTTACTGGCAGGCATGGGCTTGACCCTGTGGCTGACACGGCGCAGCACACGGCCTGCCGTACAGCGTGCCTTGGCGCTGGAGCGCTTGCGCGCGCAGGCCGTGGATGCTGTGGCTGGCCAAACCGATTTGCTGATGGCCGGGCGGCTGGCCGCGCAATGCGCGCACATTGCGCAATCCGATGCCCGCGTGGCACAGGCCGACCACGCGCTCAACCGTTTGGATGCGCAAGCTGCAGCAGGTTTTGCCATCGCTGGCGCTTTGACCTTGGCGGGCGTGCTGGCAGGCGCAGGGTATTTGGTGGATGCCGGTGTCATCGGCGCACCCGGTGCTGCGTTGGCGCTGCTGGTGGCGCTGACTGCCATGGAGCCTTTCAATGCCTTGCGCCGTGGTGCCCTGGAAGCAGGCCGCACCCGTTTGGCTGCACGCCGCTTGGGTGCACGCATGGGCAGTGGGTCTGTGGATGCGGCGCTGCCTGCCCCGGCAGGCGATGCCGCTTTTGTGCTGGACAACGCAGCGGTACAGCATGCTGACAGCGCAGTCCCTGCCTTGCAGTCTGTGGATTTACATATTCAAAAAGCAGAGCGCGTAGCGCTTGTCGGGGCTAGCGGAGCGGGTAAATCGACCGTGATGGCCGTGCTGGCTGGCGAGCAGTCCCTCAGCCACGGCCGGGTGCAGGCTGTGCCCAGCGTGTGGCTGACCCAGCGGGTGGCCTTGTTCCAAGACAGCGTGCGCGACAACTTGCGGCTGGCCGCGCCCCTCGCCGACGATAGGGCGCTGTGGGCTGCTTTGGAAGACGCGGGCTTGGCAGCCGATGTGCGCGCCATGCCACAGGGGCTGGACAGCAGCTTGGGCGAGGGCGGTCTGGGCCTGTCGGGCGGGCAAGCACGCCGCTTGGGCCTGGCGCGCTTGCTTTTGGCGCAGCAGCCGGCCTGGTTGCTGGACGAGCCGACCGAAGGGCTGGATGCCGCCACGGCACGCGATGTATTGCAGCGGTTGCAGGCTCGGGCAGAGCAGCACACGGTGGTGCTGTGCACCCACCTGCAGCGCGAGGCGGCGCTGGCCGACCGTTTGATTTGGCTCGATGGCGGTGTCGTAAAAGCCGAGGCACGCCGTGGAGAACCTGCTTTTGCAGCGCTCATTGCGCGCTTGCGACCGGATTGATGCTGTCCGGATCAGTGTTTTTAATTGACGGGCAACCTTGGGAATTGCCCGCACATTCCCTCAGAGGACCTTTGAAAGGATACGACCATGGACCTCGACATCGTCGACTTATCGCGGCTGCAGTTCGCGATAACGGCGCTCTACCACTTCTTGTTTGTGCCGCTGACCATTGGTCTGGCGGTGATTGTGGCCATCATGGAGACCGTTTATGTCATGACCGGTCGCACCATCTGGCGCGATATGACCAAGTTCTGGGGTGTGCTGTTTGGTATCAACTTTGCGATGGGCGTAGCCACCGGTGTGGTGATGGAATTCCAGTTCGGCATGAACTGGAGCTACTACAGCCACTACGTGGGCGACATTTTTGGTGCGCCGCTGGCGATTGAGGGCCTGATGGCCTTCTTCCTGGAAGCGACCTTTGTGGGGCTGTTCTTCTTTGGCTGGGATCGCATGACCAAGGTACAGCACTTGATTGCCACCTGGCTGGTGGCGATTGGCTCCAACTTCTCGGCGCTGTGGATTTTGATTGCCAACGGCTGGATGCAAAACCCCGTGGGCGCGGTGTTCAACCCGCAAACCATGCGCATGGAGGTGAACGACTTCTTTGCGGTGCTGACCAACCCGGTCGCGCAAGCCAAGTTTGTGCACACCGTGTCGGCGGGCTATACCGTGGCCGCGATTTTTGTGCTGGGCGTGTCGGCGTGGTATCTGCTCAAGGGCCGCCACGTGGCCCTGGCCAAGCGCTCGATGACCGTGGCGGCCTCGTTCGGCCTAGCGGCGTCGCTGTCGGTGGTGGTGCTGGGGGATGAAAGCGGCTATCTGTCGTCCGAACACCAGAAGATGAAGCTGGCGGCCATTGAAGCCATGTGGGAAACCGAGCCAGCTCCCGCAGCCTTCACGGCATTTGGCTTTCCCGACACTGCAGCGCGTGAAACCCACTTTGCCGTGCACATTCCATGGGTGATGGGCCTGATCGGCACCCGCTCGCTGGACACTGAAATTCCAGGCATCAATGACTTGGTGGCGCGTGCCGAAGAGCGCATTGAGTCGGGCATCAAGGCGTATGACGCCTTGCAAACAATTCGCAGTTTCAAAAAGCCTTCCGATGTGCCGCCAGAGGTGGTGACCACCTTCGAAGATCACGGTGCCAACATGGGTTATGCGCTGCTGCTGATGCGCTACACCGATGATCCGCGCAAAGCCACCCGCCTGGAGATCCAAAAGGCTGCGGCAGACACCATTCCTCCGGTGGGCCCCTTGTTCTGGAGTTTCCGCGTGATGGTGGGCCTGGGCATGTTCTTTATCGTGCTGACCGCCACGTTCTTTGTGCTGTCGGCACGCCGCAAGCTGGATGCCTACCCTTGGTTGCTGCGTGTGGCAGTTTTCGCCATTCCTTTGCCTTGGATTGCAGCCGAATGCGGCTGGATCGTGGCTGAGGTGGGTCGCCAGCCCTGGATTATTGAAGGGGTGTTGCCCACGGCCATGGCGGTGTCCAACCTGGGGGCAGGCACGCTGCTGCTGACGATTGCCCTGTTTGTGGCGATTTATACCGTCATGTTCATCATTGAAATGGTGCTCATGCGCAAGGCCATCTTGAAAGGCCCGCATGAAGAGAGTGAACCTCACCTGCAGGCCTACACGAAGAAGTTCGTGGATGTTTACAGCGCCAAGTAACCGAGGGAGTCAACACCATGATCTTGCATGAACTTTTGAGCTATGACGTGTTGCGCGTCATCTGGTGGTTGCTGCTGGGCATTTTGCTGGTCGGCTTTGCAGTGACCGACGGTTTTGACCTGGGCGCCGCCGCGCTGCTGCGCGCCACGGGCAAAACCGATGTGGAGCGCCGCGTGGTGATCAACACCATCGGCCCCGTGTGGGAAGGCAACCAGGTGTGGTTGATTTTGGGCGGCGGCGCCATCTTTGCCGCCTGGCCCCAGCTGTATGCCATCTCGTTCTCGGGCTTTTACCTGGCCATGTTTGCCGTGCTGGTCTGCCTGATCTTGCGCCCCGTGGCGTTCAAGTTCCGCAGCAAGCGCGAAGGCACTGCGTGGCGCAACGGCTGGGACTGGGTGCTGACCCTGTCGGGCTGGGGCGCAGCCCTGGTATTTGGCGTAGCGATGGGCAATGTGCTGCTGGGCGTGCCTTTCCGTCTGGCGCCCGATATGCGCATTTACTGGGATGGCTCGTTCTTTGACCTGTTCACCCCCTTTGCGCTGTTGTGCGGCCTGGTGTCGCTGACCATGCTGCTCATGCACGGTGCGGCGTGGCTGGTGTTCAAGACCGAAGGCGCGGTGCAAGCGCGTGCCACCCGCTGGGGCATGGTGGCTGCTGTGCTGACCACGGTGCTGTATGTGATCGCGGGCGTGTGGCTGGCCAAGCTCAGCGGTTTTGTGCTGACCGAAGCCATGAGCACCACCGGCCCTTCCAACCCCATGCTCAAGTCTGCGGCCATAGGCCAAGGCGCGTGGCTGGCCAATTACGCCAAGCAGCCAGCGCTGTGGATCGTGCCTGCACTGGGTGTGCTGATGCCTTTGCTGGCCGCCCTGGGCATGAAGCTGCGCCGTGAATGGCTGGGCTTGCTGAGCAGTGGTTTGGCCATCGCCGGGATTGTGCTGAGCGTGGGCGTATCGATGTTCCCCTTCATCTTGCCCTCGTCGGTCAATCCGCAGTTCAGCCTGATGGTGTGGGATGCCTCGTCCAGCCACCTGACGCTGTTCATCATGCTGGTGTCCACCGTGATCTTCCTGCCCATCATCTTGGCCTATACCAGCTGGGTGTATCACATCATGCGCGGCAAGGTGCGTGTGGAAACCATCAGCGAAGGCAAAGGCCACGCTTACTAAAAAAGGAGCCGCTAGCGCTTGTTAAATAAGATTTTCCATATGTTTTCATATGGAAGTGGATGAAAAACAAGCGCTGGCAGCTATGAATATTGAATAACTGAAAGGAAGTGACATGTGGTACTTCGCTTGGATTTTGGGCTTGCCCTTGGCCGCAGCGTTTGCGGTACTCAACGCCATGTGGTTTGAGTTGATGGACGATGAAGCCACCCGCAAGAAGCTGCAGGACAAGACTTAATTAAAACTGCAGTGAATCAATAGATTGAATCACACCGGGTTTGATGGAGGCTAGTTTGTTGAAGTGCAGGGGCTAGCCTGCACGGTATTGGCAACTTGCCGCTAGTAGTCTGCCTCAGCTTCCGCTGGCGGTATATGCCCTATGGTTTCCAGCAGCCTGCAGTGGTTGAACCAGTGCACCGGAGCTCCCCGCGCATCGACTGTCACTGACGGATTTACAAATGGAGATACGCAAACCACCCCAACCAGGCCGAGTGCTAGAGAGTACCTTGGTGATACACAAGTCGCTCATGCAAATCTACAGCTCGGTGTAAGTCATACCCGGATTCTCTCCGGTCATTTACTCACTTCGTATTACATGGCTTACCGCCTTGGCGGAGCTTTCGGGACAAAGCCTGAGTTGTGAGCAGGAACGCAAATGCAACATGACCTCGACCAAGCCACTTTACCAATGCTCTATCCGTAAGGCACAAAACCACTTTCATTTTCATTGACCCGTAAGGCTTTGCCCACAAACGGGAAGGCCCGTTGCGGGCAGGCGCTGCGTTCACAAACCTTGCAGCCCATGCCTATAGGTGCTGCGGCATCCACATTACGCAAATCCAGCCCCTTGGAATAGACGAGCCGAGCGGCATGTTGCAGGTCGCAGCCCAGGCCAATCGAGAACGTCTTGCCGGGTGCTCCCCAGCCGTGGCCGGCATGGCTGATGGTGCGTGCCACCCAGAGGTAGACGCGGCCATCGGGCATAGCGGCCAGTTGCGGCACGATGCGCCCCGGCTGGGTAAATGCCTCATACACACCCCAGAGCGGGCAGGTACCGCCGGTTTTGGAGAAGTGAAAATGCGTAGCTGATTGACGCTTGCTGATGTTGCCTGCCCGGTCCACGCGCACAAAGAAAAAAGGGATGCCAGGTGCCTCTGCCCGTTGCAAGGTGGAGAGGCGGTGGCATACGGTTTCAAATCCCACCCCAAAGCGCTGGCCCCCCAAATCGATGTCGTAGTGCAAGTTCTCCGCAGTCTGCAAAAACTCGTCATAGGGCAACACGAAGGCACCTGCCACATAGTTGGCAAGCCCCATGCGTGCCAGGCGCCGCGTGGCCTCATCCTGCCAATGCGTTGACCGCAGCTGCTCCTCAATCAAGGTGTCAAACTCCAGCAAGGCCAGTTGTGTGGCCAATTGAAAGGCTTGCTGGGCCGGGCGCAGCTGCGGCGTGACATAAAGCGTTCGCGACGCTGGATCAAAGTGGCGGTGACGATGTTCCCCACTCATGTTGCTGTGGCCATCTCGTAGCACCAGAACTTGGTGCTTGGCTTGCAGCCGATATTTCAGCCACTCCTGCAGCGTACCGCCCTCAGCGTTGATTTGAGCTTGGGCCTGTATCGCCAGGTTTTCTGCGGTCCGGTCCAGGGCATCAAAATAGTTGCGATGGGCAAAAAAGAAGTCACGCACGGCTTCGAAAGGCATTTGGCGCGGAGCATGGGCCAGCAGGAGTTGGCCTTCATCCATTTCAGCGCGGTCATCGCCCATGCGGACCGTCAAGGCCTCCAGTCGCTCGGTATCGGCCAGATGGCGCTGGTGCATAGCCAGCAGCGCCTTTGCTAGCTGCGGCAGCTTGGAGGCGACTTCGCGCAGCTCGGGCAGCGGCACGCCACCACTTTCGTGCGGCATGGCTGCTATGGCATCGCGCAACTGCGCCAGCAGGCGCGCCTCTTCGTCTTCCGAAAACTGCTGGATGTCCACACCCAGCGCCTTGTGGATCTTGAGCAGCACAGCCACGGTAAGCGGGCGTTGATCCTGCTCAATCTGATTGAGGTAGCTGGGCGATAGATCCAGAGCTTGCGCCAGCGCGGCTTGCGTCATGCCGCGCTCGGCACGCAGGCTGCGCAGCCGTACCCCCATGAAAGTTTTGGCCATCTCACCGTCTCCCTGTTTTATGGATAGAGAAATTCGCAAAATTTGCAATCTAGCGAATTCTTCTTCGCAATGTTTCGCTAATTCAGTGCTATCTCGGTGCAATTCAATTGCGTAGATTGCGAAGTATGGCAGACCAGAAAGCCCATAAGCGCTTTTGATTGCCATCCATAACTACCCAAGGAGACCCATATGAGCATCGTGGCCGAACCCACAGTCCAAGCCAACAATCCAGCTGCCACAGGCACGTTCAAGCCCAAAAGTCCGTGGCCCTGTCGGGAGGACGGCCGGTAATACAGCGCTGTGCACCGTGGGTAAGACCGGTAATGACCTGCATTACCGCGGCTACGACATTCTGGACATTGCCGAGGTCTGCGAATTTGAAGAAATCGCCCACCTGCTGGTGCATGGAAAGCTGCCCACGCGCGCTGAACTGAAGGCTTACAAGAACAAACTCAAGGCACTGCGCGGTCTGCCCACCAGTGTGAAGACGGCACTGGAGCAACTGCCCGCCGCCAGCCACCCAATGGATGTCATGCGCACCGGTGTCTCGACCCTGGGTTGCGCCCTGCCCGAGAAAGACGACCACAACTTGCCCGGTGCCCGTGATATTGCCGATCGCCTGATGGCATCGCTGGGCTCCATGCTGCTGTACTGGTACCACTTCAGCAACTCGGGCCGCCGCATTGAGGTGGAGACTGATGACGACTCCATCGGCGGCCACTTCCTGCACCTGCTGCACGGTGCCAACCCTTCGGATAGCTGGGTACGCGCCATGCACACCTCGCTGAATCTGTACGCCGAGCACGAATTCAACGCATCCACCTTCACGGCCCGCGTGGTTGCAGGCACCGGCAGCGATATGTACTCCGCCATCACCGGCGCGATTGGCGCACTGCGCGGCCCCAAGCATGGCGGTGCCAATGAGGTGGCGTTTGAAATCCAGAAGCGCTATGACAACCCCGACGAAGCTGAGGCCGACATACGTCGCCGCGTAGAAGCCAAAGAGGTCGTGATTGGCTTTGGTCACCCCGTCTACACCGTGAGCGACCCACGCAATGTGGTCATAAAAGGCGTGGCCAAGCAGCTGTCGGATGAAGCAGGCAGCACCAAGATGTACGACATCGCTGCGCGCTTGGAGGCCGTGATGTGGGAAGTCAAGAACATGTTCCCCAACCTCGACTGGTTCAGCGCCGTGAGCTACACATGATGGGCGTGCCCACCGCCATGTTCACGCCCTTGTTCGTGATTGCCCGCACCAGTGGCTGGGCGGCCCACATCATCGAGCAGCGCCAGGACAACAAGATCATTCGCCCCAGTGCCAACTACACCGGCCCTGACGATCTGCGCTTTGTGCCCATTGAAGAGCGCCAGTAAAACCTCACCCTGCCCCACGCCATGACTATCCAAACCCTGCAGGCCCACTCACTGTGTATCGCCATAGCTGACAAATTGCGCGAGCGCATTCTGAGCCATCAGATGCTGCCAGGCAGCGATATCAACGATGGCGCGTTGGCTCTGGAATTTGGCGTGAGTCGCACCCCTGTGCGCGAAGCCATGAAGCTGCTGTGCCATGAGGGTCTGCTCACAGCACAGCCCCGCCGTGGAATGACGGTGACTTGCCTCACTGCCGCACAGGAGGCCGAGGCCCAGCAGCTATGCCAAGTTCTGGCACAGCACCTGAATGAGATCGGGCACAAGAGCAGCACATCCTGCACTGAACTGACACAGCGCGTCTATGCGATTGCACAAGCACGCTTGCAACTGGCAATGGGTCCCCGCCCGTCATACACCCCTGCTATTTCAGAGCAGCACAGCGCTGCTTTTGCTGACTAAGCCTGTCACAAGATAGAAAAATGAGTACACACAACACCCACAACGTCTACCGCAAATTCCTGCCCGGCACGGCTTTGCATTACTTCGATGCGCAAGCTGCTGTCGAAGCAATTCAGCCCGGGGCTTGGGCCACATTGCCCTATACCAGCCGTGTGCATGCCGAAAACCTGGTGCGCCGCTGCGAGCCAGCCATCCTCACCGAATGTTTGACCCAGATCGTGCAACGCAAGCGCGAGCGCGACTTTCCCTGGTTCCCGGCGCGCGTGGTCTGCCACGACATCCTGGGCCAGACAGCGCTGGTCGATCTGGCCGGTCTGCGTGACGCCATTGCCGACCAGGGCGGCGACCCTGCTGCCGTCAACCCTGTCGTTCCCGTGCAATTGATAGTGGACCACTCGCTGGCAGTAGAGTGCGGCGGATTCGACCCCGATGCCTTCCAGAAAAACCGCGCCATCGAAGACCGACGTAACGAAGACCGCTTTCACTTCATCGACTGGTGCAAGCGCTCGTTCAAGAATGTGGAAGTGATTCCACCAGGTAACGGCATCATGCACCAGATCTATCTGGAGCGCATGAGCCCTGTGATCCATGCTATCAATGGTGAAGCATATCCAGATACGCTGGTCGGCACGGACAGCCACACCCCGCATGTGGATGCACTGGGCGTGATCGCTGTCGGCGTGGGCGGCCTCGAAGCCGAAAACGTCATGCTGGGCCGTGCATCGTGGATGCGCCTGCCCGAGATCATTGGCGTGCAGCTGACTGGCAAGCGCCAGAGCGGCATTACCGCCACCGATATCGTGCTGGCCCTCACCCAGTTTCTGCGCCAGCAAAAAGTGGTGGGCGCGTATCTGGAGTTCTTTGGTGAAGGCGCCCGCAGCCTCTCCATTGGCGACCGCGCCACCATCTCCAATATGGCGCCCGAATATGGCGCGACGGCTGCCATGTTCGCCATCGATGAGCAAACCATTGACTACCTGCGCCTCACGGGCCGCGAGCCTGCCCAAGTTCAGCTGGTCGAAACCTATGCCAAGCAGTCCGGTCTGTGGGCAGATGCGCTGAAAAACGCCGTCTACGAGCGCACGCTGCAGTTCGACCTGTCCAGCGTAGTGCGGAATATGGCAGGCCCCTCAACCCGCACGCCCGCCTGGCCACCAGCGATCTGGCCGCCAAGGGCATTGCCGGTGAATGGACTGAGCAAGAGGATCAGATGCCCGATGGCGCCGTCATCATCGCGGCAATCACCAGTTGCACCAACACCAGCAACCCGCGCAACGTGATCGCTGCCGGTTTGCTGGCACGCAACGCCCGCAACCTGGGCTTGATGCGCAAGCCCTGGTCAAATCGTCGCTGGCCCCGGCTCCAAGACCGTGCCGCTATACCTGCAGCAGGCTGGCCTGCTGCATGACCTCGAAGCCCTGGGCTTTGGCGTGGTGGCGTTTGCCTGTACCACTTGCAACGGCATGAGCGGCGCGCTCTGCCCCTGCCATTCAGCAAGAGATCATTGATCGCGACCTCTACACCACGGCCGTACTCTCTGGCAACCGCAACTTTGACGGCCGCATCCACCCTACGCCAAGCAGGCCTTCCTGGCCTCCCCTGGTGGTCGCCTATGCGATTGCCGGCACCATTCGCTTCGATATCGAAAACGATGTGCTCGGCGTTTTCCAGGGGCGCGAAATTCGCCTCAAGGACATCTGGCCCAGCGATGACGAGATTGACCGCGTAGCCAAGGCCGCCGTCAAGCCCGAACAGTTCCGCGCTGTCTATGAGCCCATGTTCACCATCCAGGCGGACAACGGCGCCAAGGAAAAGCACTGTACGACTGGCGCGCAATCGACCTACATACGCCGTCCACCTTACTGGGAAGGTGCTTTGGCAGGAGAGCGCACGCTGCGCGGGATGCGCCCGCTGGCCATCCTGCCTGACAACATCACCACCGATCACCTGTCGCCATCGAATGCCATCATGATGGACTCGGCCGCCGGTGAGTACCTGCACAAGATGGGTCTGCCCGAAGAGGACTTCAACTCCTACGCCACCCACCGCGGCGACCACCTCACCGCCCAACGCGCCACGTTTGCCAATCCCAAGTTGTTCAATGAAATGGTGGTGGACAACAACGGCAAAGTGCGCCAGGGGTCTCTGGCCCGTGTGGAGCCCGAAGGCAAGACCATGCGCATGTGGGAAGCCATCGAAACTTATATGGAGCGCAAGCAGCCCCTGATCATCATTGCCGGCGCCGACTATGGCCAGGGCTCGAGCCGCGACTGGGCCGCCAAGGGGGTGCGTCTGGCGGGTGTAGAAGCTATCGTGGCCGAAGGTTTTGAGCGCATTCACCGCACCAACCTGATCGGTATGGGCGTGCTGCCTCTGGAATTTCTGCCCGGCACCACTCGCTTGACGTTGGGTCTGGATGGCACCGAAACCTATGACGTGATTGGTACGCGCAAACCGGGTGCCGAGCTGATGCTGCACATCTACCGCCAAACTGGCGCCCGCACCGAAGTGCCTGTGAGTTGCCGCTTGGATACAGCAGAAGAAGTCAGCATTTATGAGGCTGGCGGCGTGCTGCAACGATTTGCACAAGACTTTCTGGCTAAGAACTCTGAACAAAAAGAGCTTGAAGCCCAGGTTTAATTAGCACGGGTAGCTATCAAAGACGATGGCTACTCACTCTTGGATAACGACCCTAACGCCAGAGACAACCATGAGTGACAACCAGCGGTTTGCACCGCAAATCAAGATTCCAGCCACCTATCTGCGTGGCGGCACCAGCAAAGGGATGTTCTTTAAACTGCAGGACTTGCCCGAAGCAGCACAGCAGCCCGGCCCTGTGCGCGACGCCATTTTTTTGCGCACTCTGGGTAGCCCTGATCCCTATGGCAAGCAAATTGACGGCATGGGCAATGCCTCGTCGTCCACCAGCAAAGGCGTGATCCTGAGCCGCAGCACGCGCCGACCACGATGTGGACTACGTGTTTGGCCAGGTCGCTATCGACAAGGCATTTGTGGACTGGAGCGGTAACTGCGGAAACCTGAGCGCGGCTGTCGGCCCTTGTGCCATCCATATGGGCTTGATTGACGCAGCCCGTATTCCACAAAACGGCACCGCCATCATCCGCATTTGGCAGGCCAATATTGGCAAGACCATCGTGGCCCATGTGCCGATCACCGATGACCAAGTGCAGGAAACCGGCGACTTTGAGCTGGACGGAGTAACTTTCGCTGCAGCTGAAGTCCCATTGGAATTTCTGGACCCGGCTGACGATGGCGACGACGGTGGCTCGATGTTCCTGACAGGCAATCTGGTCGATCAACTCGACGTTCCTGGTGTTGGCAGCTTTGCTGTGACCATGATTAACGCAGGTATACCCACCATCTTCCTGAACGCCAAAGACCTGGGCTACACCGGCTGTGAGCTGCAAGACGACATCAACAACGACGCCGAAGCGCTGGCCAAGTTTGAAACCATCCGCTCCCACGGTGCGATTCGTATGGGTTTGATCAAACACCTGAGCGAAGCAGCCACGCGCCAGCACACACCCAAAATTGCCTTCGTCGCACCAGCCCAGAGCTACACCGCATCCAGCGGCAAGGCTATTGCCGCACAGGACATAGACCTGGTCGTACGAGCTCTCTCCATGGGTAAGCTGCACCACGCCATGATGGGTACGGCCGCCGTGGCTATCGGCACAGCAGCAGCCATTCCCGGCACACTGGTCAATCTGGCAGCGGGCGGTGGCGAACGCCGTGCCGTTCGCTTTGGCCACCCAAGCGGCACGCTGCGTGTGGGTGCAGAAGCGCAACTCGTTGACGGTCAATGGCAAGTCACCAAGGCCTTGATGAGCCGCAGTGCGCGCATTTTGATGGAAGGCGCGATACGTGTGCCCGCATTGGTGCTGGAAGCCAAATAACAAACAAAACAGGCTGTAGCACTTGATGCATAAGCGCTAGCCGCTATTAAGTTAAAGAGACATATCATGAACCCCAAGCAACAACTCAAAGCCCTGGCTGACGCACGCCGCGGTGTCATCGTTCCCGGCGCTTTCAACGCTATGTCCGCCAAACTAATCGCAGATTTAGGCTTTGAAGCGATTTACGTCACCGGTGCAGGCGTGACCAATATGTGGTTTGGCATGCCCGACCAAGGTTTTATGGGTCTGGCCGATATCGCTGACCACACGGCGCGCATCCGTGATGCCGTGGAAGTGCCGCTGTTAGTCGATGCAGACACCGGATTCGGCAATGCCGTCAACACCTACCACGCCGTGCGCACGCTTGAGCGCGCAGGTGCCGACTGCATTCAGCTGGAAGACCAGGTCTCACCCCGCAGCTGCCTACTTCAACGGCAAGCAAGTCATTGAAACCAGCGAAATGCTGGGCAAGATCCACGCTGCGGTGGATGCCCGCCGCGACATCGGCACCCTCATCATGGCCCGCACCGATGCCGCTGCAGTTCATGGCTTTGAAGCCGCTATCGAACGCGCCCAAGCGTTTCAAGAAGCTGGTGCCGACATTCTGTTCGTCGAAGCCGTCACCCATGCCGAAGAAGTGCGCGCCCTGCCCCAGCGTCTGCAGGCACCCCAGTTGATGAACATGGTCATCGGTGGCAAGACCCCCATCCTCAACGCCGATGAGCTCGGACAGCTTGGCTTTGGCTTTGTGCTGTACGCCAACGCCGCCCTTCAAAGTGCAGTGGCTGGCATGCAAAAGTGCCTAACCCTGCTGCGCGATGAGCATAAAGTGGATGAAGATCCCGCCATCGTCACCCCGTTCCTAGAGCGCCAACGCCTGGTGAACAAGGACTTCTGGGATTCGCTGGAAAAGCGCTATTCCTGACTCTCTGCCATAGGTTCTGAAGTCTGACTCGACCATCGCATGGTGCAGCAGATCTACAGCAATTCGATCCCCGGTAGTGTTTTGAATGTGCTTTCGCGGGTAATACGCACGAAATCAGCCATCCATGGACGTTGCGCAACTTCTGGTGTGCTGGCCATGTACAAGTGCGCATGCAGTCCTTGTTTGCTCACTGGCTTGGCAGTGACATAACCTTTGTCCAGATAACTTTGCACTGTCCACATCGGTAATGTGGCAATACCGCGGCCACTCGCGACCAATTGCAACATGGCAACGGTCAGTTCACTGGTGCGACGGCCTGCGGGGGTGACTCCGGCAGGCATCAGCACTTGCCGCATGATGTCCAGCATGTCATCTGGAATCGGGTAGCTGATAAGCACTTCATCCGCAAAGTCCTGAGCCTCCAAGTAGCTGCGCTCCGCCAAATGGTGGTGCTTGGCTATGAGAGCCAGCATTTCATAGCGGAACAACGGATGGTAGATCACGGGGTCGTTGTCATCGGGCTCTCCCACGATGGCGACTTCTGCACGGTTTTGCAGAATCAGTGCCACAGGGTCGGGGTGAAAGCCAGAGACGATGTCCAACTCCACATCAGGCCAACGCTGGCGGAACACATCCATGGCGGGCATCAGCCAGTCAAAGCAGGTATGGCACTCCACCACAATGCGCAGCGTGCCACCTCCACCTTGCGATAAGCGCAGCAAATCGCGTTCGGCTTGTTCAACCTCGGGCAGTATTTTTGCGCCCAGCTCCAGGATGCGTTCGCCAATGGCACTGAATTTTAGGGGGACGGACTTGCGCTCAAACAAGGGGCTGCCATAGCGCTCTTCCAGAAATTTGATCTGATGGGAGAGGGCGGATTGGGTCACATTCAGCAGCTGCGCAGCACGAGCCAAGCTGCCGGTTTCATGCAGGGCAGAGAGTGTCCGCAGGTGACGCAGCTCTAAAAACGGGGAGAGGATCACGGCAGTCTTTGGGTACGAAAACTCAACAACATTAGCTTACCTCAAGTCACACTGAAAAAAACTCGTTTTACTTCAAGATGTACTCTTCATAGCATTCATGCATTCCTAGGCACCGCCCTGTCCCAGTTGTGGTGCTTTTTTTGAAAGTTTGTATGTCTCTGAGTCGTTCTCTTTCTCCTAATGGCATTGATGTAGCGGGCAATAGCTCCTTGTGCCCCGAATTTACTTTCAGCATTGATAAATTAATTTTTGATGAGGACTATCAACCCTCTGAAAAGACTCGCCTGACGACCAATTTTGCCAATTTGGCGCGTGGCGAAAATCGCAAAGAAAATTTGCGACGCACCATCAAGATGATGAACAATCGGTTCAATAGCTTGGCCTATTTGGATAATCAGAATGGAGATCGCTATGCGATTGAATTAGAGATTATCTCTGCTGATCTGAAAATCAATCGGAAAACGCTTAAGAATCAGCTTCCATTGATTGAAATATTGAAAACAAATATTTTCGACAATCAAACAGGTAAGTACATCGAAGGAAGCGGCGGTAACAGCTTTTCTTCATACGTTCGAGACTATGATTTCAGCGTTGTATTGAAAAATCATAACAAAAACAAAATTCAGTTTAGCGAGCCGGAGGGCTTTGGCGAATTGCATGGCAAGCTGTTCAAGCACTTTCTCGAATCAAGCGCCTACAAAGAAAATTTCAAAAATAGCCCGCTGATCTGCCTGAGCATTGCAGCTGAAAAAACCTACTACCAGACAGGTGTAACCCACCCTGTACTGGGCGTTGAGTACAAACAAGACCAACTTTCAATTACCGATAATTATTTCGCCAAGATGGGCCTGAACGTTCGCTACTTCATGCCTGCAAACAGTGTTGCCCCACTGGCATTTTATTTTATTGGCGACCTGCTGGCAGATTATTCAAATATGGAAATCATTGCTGCAATTAGCGTCATGGAAACGTTTCAGAAAATCTACCGCCCAGAGATTTATAACGCCAATGCACCAGCAGCCATTCGTTTTCAGCCTAGCTTGAGGAATACCGACCACTCATTGACACGGATTTTCTACGATCGCGAAGAGCGTAACCAATTGGCTGTGAGCCAGGGCAAGCTGACGGAAGAATGGTTTATCAAACCCTACCAAAAAGTGCTTGAGCAATGGTCTGCGCATGTCCAGATTTAATGGTTCTACATCTCATGGTTGTGATTGTTGGATGCAATTTCATGAAAGAAAAATCATGCGCCCACTGCGTTTAGTTGCAGTCTCTGGCGGGCTGCAGCAAAGCTCCAAGTCCACTGTTTTGGCCAAGCATTTGCTCAGTCTGGTTGCTAAGGCGGTACCGTGCGATGTACGTCTGATCAGCATCGGGCAACGTGTCCCGCAATTGGCAGGAACGATATTTCGCACGCAATTGCCAAGCTTGCTGGAGCAAGAACTTGCTGCCGTGGAGCAGGCAGACATCCTGATTGTGGCTACCCCTGTCTTTCGTGGCGCCTACACAGGCATGTTCAAGCATTTTTTCGTCTTTATTAAACAGGATGCACTGGTCGATAAGCCCATCTTGCTGGCAGCCACTGGCGGCAGTCAGCGTCACGCTTTGATGATTGATCACCAGTTGCGCCCTTTATTCAGCTTTTTTCAAGCGCGCACTTTGCCTTTAGGCGTTTATGCGACGGACACTGATTTTGCGGACGGCTGCCTTCGCAATGAAGCTCTGCTTGAGCGAGCCCAATTAGCCGTTGAAAAGGGATTGCCAATGATTGAGCTGGCATGCCGCGCGACGACTTGCGCTGACTTGGAAGCAGTGGCCGCTTAAGAACTTCTGTCGCACTCACCGTACAGGCATACGGCCTTGCGGTGAGCCCCCCATTTTTAAAAGGAATCCTTATGTTTGAGACATCTATTGCTGGCAGCCTGCCCAAACCCGAATGGCTTGCGGAAACCAACAAACTCTGGCCCAAGTGGAAAGCCGAGGGCCGATGCCCTGCTGCAGGCCAAGGCAGACGCTACTTTGCTGTGGATCAAGGCGCAGGAAGACGCGGGCCTAGACATCGTGTGCGACGGCGAGCAGTCGCGCCAGCACTTTGTGCACGGCTTTCTCGAAAAGGTCGAAGGCATTGACTTCGACAACAAGGTGACCATGGGCATCCGCAACAACCGCTACGACGCCATGGTGCCGCAGGTGGTCTCAGCTCTGCGCCTCAAAGGCCGCGTACATGGGTTTGAAGCCCAACTGGCACGGGCACACACCAAGAAAAAGCTCAAGTTCACCCTGCCCGGACCCATGACCATCATCGACACTGTGGCCGACCGCTTTTACGGCGACAAGGTCAAGATGGCCTTTGCCTTTGCCGAGCTGCTCAACCAGGAGGCGCTGGCACTACAGGCCGATGGCGTCGACATCATCCAGTTCGATGAGCCCGCATTCAATGTCTACATGAAAGATGCTGCTGACTGGGGCGTGCAAGCGCTAGAACGTGCCGTGCAAGGCTTGAACTGCACGACGGCTGTGCACATCTGCTATGGCTACGGCATCAAGGCCAATACCGACTGGAAGAGCACGCTGGGCGATGAATGGCGCCAGTACGAGACCGTATTCCCTGCACTGGCCCGCAGCAGCATTGACCAGGTGAGCCTGGAATGCATCAACTCCCACGTGCCACCTAATCTGATGAAACTGCTGGCTGGCAAAGATGTGTTGGTCGGCGTGATCGATGTGGCCAGCGATGTGGTCGAAACTCCCGAGGAAGTGGCCGGCGCCATCGCCCGTGCGCTGGAGTTTGTTCCCAAGGAACGTCTGTTCCCATGCACCAATTGCGGCCTAGCGCCCATGGGAAGGGACGTGGCATGGCGAAAGCTGAAAGCGCTGGCAGCAGGCACCCAACTGGCAAAAGAGCGGCTTGAATCGACCAGTGCTTTTAGACAATTTTAAACCACCAAGAGAGCCGGAACGGTGCAATTCACTTTATCGAAAACGCTTGATCAATCAGTGATTCCCCCTTTTCCATATCGCATTTGTCAAAAGCTTTTTCCGCGGCTTTCAAGAGCTTCACTCTTTTTGAGAATTCCTCCAAGTCCCTCCTCTTTGGAGGAGAGCGCATCAGACCGCCCATCGGATAGACCTGTTTATCAAATTTTTCTTTGACGATTTTCCGCAGCTCTCGCAAACACTCTCTAACGGGTAAGGGCTCCTTCAGTATTAGTCTATCCAGCAGCCACAACATACCTATTCCAGCTCGTCTAAAGATTGGCATCTGACCTGCTAGCTCAGCTCTGCGCATCGCACACGCCATAGCGCCCAAAGCCTCTGGAGATGGCTTCACCGCAAGAAGCCAAGGCACTTGCATCGTCAACTCAGAAAGCATCAACGCAGCTGATTCCTCCAATCCCTCTCCCGACAAAAGATATTCCGCCAACTCATCATGTGGCAGCTGCTTAGCGCATTCATAAATCTCTGATGGATAGAACTCTGTTTCTTCCAAAAGATACCAAACTGGCGTATAGAACCACCTCGATGTACCTGGATACAGGCGCTCGACTTCATCTACCCAAACAGCTTTTGGCTTTACTGCTCTTCTCTTGAATGGTTTCGATGACCCTTCGCAGTAGCTTCGCCACACACCAGTTGCATCTTTGAACTCATCGCCTAGCAAGTTGTTCAAGTGCTTTTCCAGCCGCGTCGGAGAAAACTCATCTACGGCAGCCGCGACACCATGGCCCACGTTCTCGTTCTTAAGCGATCAAGATCACTCGTTTGTCTATTTGTCAAAGTGCTATTTCCCTTCTTATGCAACTCTCTTTTTCCAAACTTGCAGGATGCTTAGTCAATGAGCGTATCCAAACCTCCCTCATCCGTCGGAGAGATGCTGTATTGCATACGGCAGGAGCTCGGCATTTCTCAAGCAGCTGCCGCGAATTTAATTGAAATATCAATCGGCTATCTAAGTGAAATTGAGAACGGCAAAAGGCCAACGCCATCACAAAAAACAATCCTAAAAATAGCGACAGGCTTGGCTCTCTCAGACAAGAAAAAAACAGATCTTCTGTCGCTTGCCACTGCAGAACGGATTACGGCACATCTCCGCAAAACACTGCCGCCCGAAACCATCGACTTGATGATTTTCTTCCAAGTCTGGGCACCGCATATTGATCGCCAAACGTTAAACGAAATTAGACAACACCTCTTCGAAGCGACTTCCAAACCTCGTGGCGGCCACAACGCGAATTACGGGGCGCACTAAATCACACGCCCTTTAAAAGGGCTAAACCCCAGAAGATAAGGAGACAACGCATTAGCTATTAGTTATCTGCAAATACTCAAAAAAAAACGACGTTGGCTTGCACACCAACGTCGCCTTTCGCTGGGGGTTGGCCCAGACTTTCCGAACAAACAAAGTCTAAGTCTCTGACCTAAAAAGCGTCAATCCCCATTTCACTTTTTATCGAACGTTTGAGAACGAGCGAGGGACTCGTTCGTTCTCAAAGTGGGGATTTTTATGAGAACTCAAAAACGCTTTACGCCATCGCTAATAGAGCGCTTTCAACGAGATGGACGAGGCACTGGCACCTATGCCGATTACATACCCTGGCACCGTGTTTCACGCTCTGATCCATCTAGCCATGGCCGCTCCCACCTCATCATCTGGCGGGAGCGCCAGCGCGAGCTGCTATCGGATGTCGAATGGAACTGCGTCAACTTTGCGGCGATGTTGCCTAACGTACTCGATTTAGTCGAACAGTTTCCACTTCAGCAAGAAGATGCACAGCTAGAAATTTCGAGATGGGACATTAGAACAAACTCCAAACACCACCCGGGGACACTTGCGGTCGCAAAGTCGTTAGGTATCCGGCACCCACGACTTCAAGGGACGGATGAAGATGTTCTTTGGACATCCAGCACCGACCTTGTGCTAGTACTAGAAACAGCCTCGGGTCAGAAGGAGTTGTTAGCGGTATCAGTCAAGGCTGAGTCCATTCAAAAGCTCAGTAAACGTGCACGACAGCTTTTGCTTCTAGAAAAAATTTATTGGCAGATGCGAGGCGTTACGTGGCTGCTAATCACACCATCAGAGTTTGACCCAGCCATTAAACGTACGCTTATGCGCACCGCAGCTTGGGGACTTGCACCTCTGGTTGATAAACACAATCTGGAGATAGCTCGCAAGGTAGCGATGACCATGCCGCTTCATGCCTACTCCGATATCGTGAACCATCTAACGCTGCTGTTTGGAGGCCAAGAATTTCAATTACTTGCGCAAGAAGCGTTATGGCAAGCCATCTGGTTTGGACTGCTACCCATCGATCTACGCCGTGGATGGCGACCATCGCAACCTTTTAAGTACATCTCTCCAAGTGAATTTTTGGCACAAAACCCTCTAGCTGCACGGAGGTCTGCATGCCTCTAAGTCACAACCAGCCATTCCGTGTACTAAACGACGCTTACGGACTGGTTAAAGGGTTCTATCGAATGGTGCTCGCTGAACGTGCAAGTGACACCGTGATCTGCATCCTCTTTCGTCCAGAAGATCCGACACACAGGCGGCCTGGTGGCCGCCCTATCGGCATTGCCACAAAACGTCCGAAGCAGACGCCTAAAAAACCTTTGGTCGGCTCACTCAGCAAGATCAGCTACCAGCTCTTCCAAGAGCTGCTCGACAACAGAGAAATCGTTCCACACAGCTTAGAACTGCACTCATCGTATTACACAGACTTGAAGCAGAAGAAAGATCAGGCACTCTTTAATAAACGCTGCCTGACCATGCAGTCATTTCTTGACTTTGAGCAATTACGAGAGAGCCTTTTGGTTCAGGGGAATATTGGTGAACTGGTGCGAAAAACGATGGAGAAGCACCAAGTAAGCAACTCCCATGTACGCCAACTCTGGTCCATCTTGTGCACCTACGGCTTCACTGAACGCAGCCTTCGAATACGCAGAGACCTCTGCGGTGCTCCTGGAAAAAAACGTCTGCTCTCACCTAACGCTTCGCGCCAAAAGTCTGGCCGCAAAACATCCCAGCAAAGATTGAACAAAGCACTTTATGGCATTTATGGACAGTCTGTTGATTTCCACCCAGAAGTGACCCACTAGCCCCCGGTTTTTCCATCTCAATCTGACCCACGTATTAACCCTAGCCTGCTGCTTTTATGTGCAGCAGGAGACCAGGAGTGATTGACGTGGCTACTTTGAGTGTCATCAGGCGCTGGGCTCTTCGTGAGCACCTGTCCATCCGGGAGATCGCCCGCAGAACTGGGCTTTCTCGCAATACCATCCGCAAGTATTTGCGCTCCGATGTTGTGCAGCCTCGCGTTGCACAGCGCACGCTCTCTACCAAGCTCGATCCATTTGCCAGCAAGCTGTCTGGCTGGTTGCGCACAGAAGCTAACCGCTCTCGCAAGCAGCGACGCACGATCAAGCAGATGTTTCTGGACTTGCAAGCGTTGGGCTATACCGGCTCCTACAGCCGAGTTGCTGCCTTTGCAAGGGTTTGGAAGGCTCAGTGCCATGCGGCTGAGCAGACAACGGGCAGAGGCGTTTTTGTGCCCCTGGTCTTCGGCGATGGAGAAGCCTTCCAGTTTGATTGGAGTGAGGACTGGGCTGTCATTGCAGGTGTGCGCACCAAGCTGCAAGTAGCTCACTTCAAGCTCAGCCACAGCCGAGCCTTCTATCTGCGGGCCTATCCGCTGCAAACCCATGAGATGCTGTTTGATGCCCACAACCATGCCTTTGCGGTGTTTGGAGGCATCCCCAGGCGAGGGATCTACGACAACATGCGCACAGCCGTCGATCGTGTCGGTCGTGGCAAGCTCAGAGAGGTCAATGCCCGCTTCAGCGCTATGGCCAGCCACTTCCTGTTCGAGGCACAGTTTTGCAACCCGGCCTCGGGCTGGGAGAAGGGACAGGTCGAGAAGAATGTTCGGGACGCTCGCCATCGTATCTGGCAGTCCGTGCCAGCCTTTCCTACGCTCGCTGCCACTCAACGAGTGGCTGGAGCAACGGTGTCAGCAGCTCTGGCAAGAGATTGCGCATGGGCAGTTACCTGGCTCACTCGCCGATGCGTGGCAGCAAGAGCGCTCTAGCTTGATGCCGATGCCTCGGCCATTCGATGGGTTTGTCGAGCATGCCAAACGGGTCTCACCTACCTGCTTGGTGCACTTTGAGCGCAATCGCTACAGCGTGCCAGCCTCTTATGCCAACCGGCCTGTGAGCTTGCAGGTTTATGCCGACCGCCTGGTCGTCGTGGCAGAAGGCCAACTCGTCTGTGAACACCCGCGCATCATTGAGCGCAATCACCAAGGCGGTGGGCGTACGGTCTATGACTGGCGCCATTACTTGGCCGTATTGCAGCGCAAGCCTGGCGCATTGCGCAACGGTGCACCGTTTGCCGAGTTGCCAGACGCATTCAAACGACTGCAAGCTTTGCTCCTGAAGCAACCTGGCGGCGATCGCGAGATGGTGGAAGTTCTTGCCTTGGTGTTGCAGCACGATGAGCAAGCCGTCCTGGCCGCTGTCGAGTTGGCTCTGGAGGATGGCGCACCCCGCAAGACCCACATCATCAATGTCTTGCACCGCCTCATTGATGGAGCACCTCAGCCCGAACCCATCCATTCGCCCCAAGCCCTGGCCTTGATCGTTGAGCCCCAGGCCAACGTCGTGCGCTACGACCAACTCCGACAGGTGCGCCATGCGTCATGACCCCGCCATTGCAGCGATCATCATCATGCTGCGCCAGCTCAAGATGTTTGGCATGGCTCAGGCCGTGACAGAACTTGCCGAGCAAGGCTCTCCTGCCTTTGAAGCTGCACACCCCATACTGTCGCAACTGCTCAAGGCCGAGAGCGCAGAGCGAGAAGTACGCTCTATTGCCTATCAGCTCAAGGCAGCCAAGTTTCCAGTCTATAGAGATCTGGCAGGCTTTGACTTCGCCCACAGCGAGGTCAATGAAGCCTTGGTACGCAACCTTCATCGCTGTGAATTCATCGAGAAGGCCAACAATGTGGTGCTTGTCGGAGGCCCCGGTACTGGCAAGACGCACATTGCTACGGCCCTGGGTATTCAGGCCATTGAGCACCACCGTCAAAGGGTGCGATTCTTCTCGACCGTGGAGTTGGTTAATGCATTGGAGCAGGAGAAGGCTCAGGGCAAAGCCGGACAGCTCGCCCACAGGCTGGTGCATACCGATCTGGTGATACTCGATGAGCTGGGCTATCTGCCCTTCAGCTCATCTGGTGGTGCGCTACTGTTCCATCTGCTGTCGACGCTTTACGAACGCACCAGCGTGGTGATCACCACCAACCTGAGCTTCAGCGAATGGGCCAGCGTGTTTGGGGACGCCAAGATGACCACGGCCCTGTTGGACCGCTTGACTCACCACTGCCATATTCTGGAAACAGGCAACGACAGCTACCGCTTCAAGCACAGCAGTGCAGTCCAACAACCGCCCATGAAGAAGGAGAGAAACAAAACCTTATCCACATCTTGAGCCTTACGGCTCAAGCCAAAGGGTGGGTCAGTTTGAGATGGAAATTGCGGGTCAGTTCTGCGTGGAAATCAACAGCGTGCACCACTTCCATCGGTAAGGCTGCTATGTCCATGGCTTTTTGCACCATGGAGGCATTGATGCCAATCAGAGTGGCCAGTTTGCGCATCGACAGCTCTGTACTGGCTTGGGCTTTGATGTGCGCAAGTTGCTGCCCCAACTCCCAAGGACTGAGTGCCTCACGCAGATGGTTTTCTATCAAGCGATCGACCAGAGCTTGCTCGGCTGAAACATCAACTACTAAAGCTCGCACGGGCAAGGTGTGACGCATACACGCATGCAGCCTTCGTGCCCCTGCAATCAACTCGTATTGATAGTTACCTTGCACATCAGGGAGCTTGCGTACATGGATGGGCTGCTGATTGCCTTTGCCCAGCAGGATGCTCAGCGACAGTGCTTCCATCGCTTCATCGTCCATTGACTCTGCTGTGCGATTGGGGGCACTGCCTGGGTCAATCACCCGAGGATCAAGGAGGAGAACGAATTCAGGAGGTGTTTCGTGGGTGGTTGCGAGGGGAACAGCCTTGTTGGGATGATTCGGGGTATCGGAAGCTGCTTCCGAACTGGGGGATGAGGGTTTTGCGGCCATAAGTCTCTCCTTGGGTTGACTGAATAAAGCAGCAACACACAGGAGATACTGAGCATGGTCAGCGCTGTGACTGGACGAAAAATTGCCTCGGTGCTGCACCCCTCAAAAATTGAGAAGCACATGAAATACTAGGCATTTTTTGACAAAAAAACCAAGGACATGGATTTTAAGAAGTAGTTTATTTCGAGCATTTTTTGTTTGCTTTGCAGCGTTTGCAACCTATCAACCAAGCAGCACGAAGGACTGTTCTTCACCAATGAGCCGTCACATGCGTCAAGCAAGGAAAGGGCACTATCCAGGAAATGCGGGCCGATTCAGTGTGACAGACGCTCTTAATAGACAGTGAGAACTTGGAATAAAGCCTGACCTGAGTCGACCATCTTGAACCCGGCGTCCCTCCATTAGCCTACTGAAGGCTATATACCAACGTCCTATGTACTTTTTTCCTGAGACGCTGCCAAAATTCCTGAAAAAAGGAGACAAAGGGGATGATTGAGGACGACAAGGACCTTTGTGGCAGCAAGGGGGCGAACGTTGCGCAAAAAGATAGCCCGATGCGATGGGCCTTAGGTCCCGATGGCATCGCAACGCACATCTTCAGCATCCCACCGGAGAAAACAGGCTCTGCATGTGAATGCACATGCCCAGGTTGCCAAGAGCCACTTCAAGCTGTAAACGCTCGCCTGAATGTTCCTGGTACTCCCGTGTGGAGTGCTAGTCGGACCGGACGAACCATGAGTCAGTTCTTTCGACACCCATCAGGCCATTCCCGAACATCCTGCCTACAGAAAGCATCACAGCTCGCAACGCTGACGCTCTTTACGACGTTTGGACTCATTGAAGTTCCAGCTCCGATTTCAAGCCAACGCTTTGTAGGCGTATCCGGAAAGGTATACGAATCCGAGGTGCGCGGGCGGCAGCAAAGCCTGCTTGTGCGCCGTAGCGCGTGGATTGACCATCAGCGTGCTAGTCTTACTCTGGAAAGCGGTCGCGAGATCTTAGTTGTTCTTGAAAGTAGCCATCCGGATAGCAGTGGCCCAGACTTCGATGGCGTTATAAGTGTCAGATGCGACGATCCCGAAATTGCAGGGCTGACAATGGAAGAAATCCTCGCACGTGTAGTACTCAGTGACCAGTACACGTGCTGGGTGCGCCACTGGGAAGATGAAGAACTGAAGGAAAAGGCGTTCGAGCAAGCCAAGGCCGATGCCATTGATGCGCTTGACTGGATCTCTGATGAAGCTGCGATAGATCTAGGAGGCGATGTCAAACTCACAAGAGAAAGCCTGCTGCACTTAGTTATCAAGCACATCATTGCCCAAGCGGGATACATCATCACTCCAGACTTTGTAGAGCACATTTCATACGGACATCATTTCATGCGCGACGAAGTGGTGCGACTTCCCGGTGCGCACCATACGCTGCAGAACGTGCGGCTAGAACATGCCTTGCCCGGTATGGTCCCAGATGTCTACTGCGACATCGCTGAGAACAGCAAAACCTATCCACTGGCCATAGAAGTATTTGTCACCCACGGAATTTCCGCGCAAAAGCTCAGCACCATCAAAGCCATGAGTCTGCGTTGCCTAGAGGTCGATGTGGCCCGTTTCAAGGAGCATGGCCAGCTCTCTATTGAAAAACTGCGCGAACTAGTACTCAACGACCCCAGCTCAAAAGTATGGAAGCATCACCCAGACATTGATTCAGCTCTAGATGCAGCACGTGCACGGATCAAAGAGCATGATGCTAGGGTTGAGATAGAAAGGGTTAAACACCAAGAGTATCAACGCAAAATTCAAGCGCAAGAAGCAAGGCGGCTTCAGGAAATAGCCAGCGCGAAGGCACAGTACAAGCTAAAGATAAGCAGTGCTCCCGTCGAAGTTCTGCCTGAGATTTTCAAAGATGCCGTCGTGCATTACCTAACCGAAGTCAAGCGCGGGAATACTGAGGAATGCTTCGTAGTACCCTCTGAGCTTGCTGTGGAAATGCGTAGAGCTGGGTACGACAATGCCGGAGACCGATTCTTTTGGAACTTGGACGGCACCATGATGCTTCTTATGTCGCTGGCTTGGGGGGCAAAGCTACCCCCACCGAAGCGAGACAGGCTCGTTGACCAAGTCTTTCATCTCTACAACAAAGAACCCTCATTCTTTCCATTGGTGCTACGTGCCATTAAGCGATTCGGCGTCCAACTCACAGCTACACAAGAACAGAAGTTAGGCATAGCCAGAAGGTACGCTTGGGAGTCCATCAAGAAAGGAGAGTCCAAATTTGCCCGCCATAACCAGTACGACTCGCTCATAGGGGTGATCCTCCCAGTTTTGCTACCCGACTTGGCCGAGCCAGAAGGAACTCTTAATGATGTACATCGCAGGCAGACTGTGTTGAAACACGAGTTGGACCGCGAAAGAGCACAAAAGCAGGCGCAGGCATTGGAACATGCTCGAAATGAAGTAGATCTCATCGAGTGGATAAGCCCACCATTGAGTGCGGCCAACGCATACAGGATCTTCACCTCATGGGAGGTTGAGAGTTATTGCACTCACTCGATAGGTTTTAGCTCAGCACGAAGTAAAGAAGTGATCGACATGGCCTATGAGGAAAGCAAGCTTGGCGGCCCCATACGCAGTTGGGTTGAATGGGTCGGTATCAACTCAGCAACCGACGTGCTCAAAATTGTTGAGCTTGCCCGCAAGCTCAAGCTCATCTGACAAGTGAAACTGCTTCTTCACTTGATATAGATAACTCATCGGTTGGAAAAGCCAAGAATATGCACCTTTTCCGTGTCGTTCACCTCCCGTGAGCATGATTTGTGCCTGCTGCAACGGCTTCAAGGCCGCTCCTAATTACTGCAATCGCAGTAATACGATCGGAGACTCTCAACCTAAAACCGGCTGTGGTAGCTACTTCCACTTTGCAGCGATTGCCGCCGGTCGACTCTGGTAATGTGAATGACTGCTCTTTGCCAAGCAACAGTCATTCAATAAAGGTGAGAAAGCCGTTAGATAAGGCGGAAACTATCTAGGCAACATAGGTCAATCGGTGTGATTCTTCCGAACAAGTTGACCAATTGACCGTTCACCCCGCCGATATATTTAAAGCTTTTCCAACCCGGCCGATTCGGCGGTTTTTTCCCACATCTCTTTTTCGTTAATCACAAAACGTCGAAACGCATCGTTGGTCAATGGAAGAACGGTTTGGCCAGAAGATTCGAGTGATTTTTTAAATTCAGGTGTAGACAACACCTTTTCCATGGCCTTGCCAATTTTTTGTGTGGCCACGGTGGGCGTGCCCTTCAACGACACAATCCCACTCCATGCTTTGACATCTAGCATTTCAAGTTTAGGAAACTTGCTCGCGTAGGGTCCAGACAGCTCGCCAGTCACACCAATTGCTTTGACACGACCGTTTTCGATCATGGGAATCGCAACACTTGGAGACAAAAAAGCGAAATCCAAAATTCCGCCAGCAATGTCTGTGATGGCATGTGAGTCACCGCGGTAGGGCACGCCTTGCGCAACGATGCCTGTCTTGTGTTTGAAGAGTGCAAGCGTTAATTCTTGCGTGTTGCTCACTGTACCTGCGCTGAGTCCTTCTTTGGCTTGTTTGGAAGCACTGATCAGTTCTTGTACGTTATTGAACTTGGAGTTGACGTTGGTCACCAGCACCGATGGATAGGCAGCAACGGAGCCGATGTAGTCAAAGTCGTTGTTCACATCAAAGGGCAGTTTTTTAAAGCGTGCAGGAGCAACGCTCAAACTTCCGCTGGTAATAAACAGCAAGTTATAGCCATCGGCTTTGCCGCGTTTGAGTTCAGCAATAGCGTTTTGGCCATTTGCACCAGGCTTGTTCTCGATGATGACGGAGGTCCCTAACTCTTTGCTAATTCCATCGGCAACAAAGCGCGCTGCAGAGTCTGTGGGGCCACCTGCGGCAAAGCCAACAATCATGCGGATTGGCTTGTTAGGCCAAGTTTCATTGGCCATGGCCATACCGGCAGGCAAGGCCAACATAGGCAGCAATGCCAACAAATTTCGGCGTGAGAATTTGAGGTTAATCATGTTGTCTCCTTTTTTATAAATGGCTGGCTTAATGCTCAGTCCTCAAAGTTTGGGTTGCGCCGCTCTTTGGCTGCGTTCACACCCTCCAGCAGATCTGTTGTATTCATCTGCACGGCTTGCACTTCGCTTTCACGTACTACGGCCAAGCGCACCCGATCCATAAAGTCACCACGCAAAGTAGTGCGTGTGGCTTGCACAGCCCGTGGTGAAGAAATAGCGATCTCTTGCGCCAAGGCCAGCGCATGCGTACGCACTTCGTTTTGTGCAACTACTTCATCCACCAGACCGATTCGCAGCGCTTGCTCTCCCCCGATGCGAGCGCCGGTGTACAGGAGCTTGGCGGCGTGTTGCTTGCCGATCAGATGCGGTAGCGTGAACGACAAGCCAAAGCCTGGATGAAAGCCCAAACGGTTGAAGTTGGCAGAGAACTTGGCTTCTGGACAGGTGATGCGAAAGTCCGCTGTCAACGCAACACCTAACCCACCGCCAATTGCTGCACCTTCAATGGCAGCCACCACCGGTTTGGTGCAGCCATACAAGCGCACAGCTTCCGCATACAGGGGATTGGTTTGCTTGACGCTGCGTTTTTTTCGCGTGTAGATTTGTCTGCAAAGTCCGCTCCTGCGCAAAACGACTTGCCGTTGGCACACAGCAAAATGACGCGGATTTTTTTGTCCGCTTCAAACGCTTCCCACGCATCTGCAAGAGAGGCAATCAAAGGCTGATCAAAAAAGTTGTGCGGCGGTTTGTTCAGTTCCACGATGCCGATATGGCCCTGCGTAGAGATGTTCAAGATGGCGTCTGTCATCACATTTCTCATGCAGGGAGCACACGCTCGGTCAAGTGGTGCCAGAACATTGCGCCAGGTTGCTTGGCATACGCTTGGCCAATCAATCGTGCCCATTCAGTGGCATTGCCAAAGTCTCCGCGCCATGCCCACAGGCGTCGGGTAGCAAAGTTCAGTGCATGTTCATAGGTAAAGCCAATTGCCCCATGCACTTGGTGGGCGATGGAGGTGCCATTGGTCACAGCATCGCCAGTGCAGACTTTGGCAGCCGCCACGCTGAACTGAGCTTGTTCAGAGATCAAACGGCTGACGTTTGGCATGTCTTTGCAAGCCATATACGCCGCCGCACGAGCCACTGCCACTTCACCAGCCATGAGTGCGAGTTGCTGCTGAATGGCTTGGTTTTTGCCGATAGGTTTGCCAAATTGCACGCGGTCTTTGGCGTATTGCACGGACTGATCAATGCAAATTCCAAAGCGCCCACCATCATCACAGCACGTGCGCAAGCTCCACAAGTTTGGATTGCATCTTCCAAATTGCTAAACGGGTTATTCAGCACGGCATGGGGCTGTACACCGTTGAGCACCACACGGTCACTGGGCATGTTGGATGTGTCTGTGCCAGCTTGAACCTGCACACCTGAGGCTGACAAATCGAACAAGGCGATTTTTTCTGCTGACAGCGTGACCAAACACCACTGTGCGTGCTGTGCCCATTTAACACTTTGGATCTCGCCTTGCAGCAAGCCTGCACTGTCGTGGCTGAGCTTGGCTTGCGCTTGCGCAGCAATGCAAATCGGACGTTGTGTGTCCAGTGTCTGCCCTGAGGCGGACAAAATCAGGCGCGCAATCGCAGTCTCGGCCACTGGCAGTGGCACTTGCGAGTACCCCAGGTGATAGAAGATCGGGTAAGCATCTTCCCAAGTTGCTTCAATGCCGTCATCAGCTTCTTTGCAAAACAACTGGGTAAAGCCAGATTCCAGCACCTGTTCCCACAATCCTTGAGGGTACACGCCTTTTTCTACGGTCTCGATCAGACCTTTATCGACTTCGTTCGCAAACAGTTTTTGCGCTGCGTCGTTAATAAAATCGTTACTCATCGCAGTCCCATTCCTCTTGCAATAATTCCGCGCAAAATTTCTCTGGTGCCTCCACGTATAGAGAACGATGGTGCAGCCATAGATAGGAAGTTCATCACCTTCTCAAGATCTGAGCCGGTGCCAATGTGTTCACCAAACTTGTCATGTGCGATGTTGGGCATCGACTGCTCCATCAGCGCGCCTTGGTCTTTCACCACCGAAGCAGCAAGCGCTGGGTCTTCACCCTTGGACATCATCAAAGCAATGCCTTGTGACATTTGGCGTAGTGCTGCGTATTTGGCAATCAAGCGGCCAATCGCTTCAGTCTGGTCATGGCGCTCGGACTCCGTGGCGTCAATCATTTCGATCAGCATTTGAGTGCTGCTCAAAAAGCGTTCAGGGCCGGAGCGTTCGTACTTCAACTCACTGGTGACTTGCTTCCAGCCTTCACCTTCCACTCCAATGAGGTTCTCATCAGGCACGAAGACGTTGTCCAGTACCACCTCGTTAAAGATGTGCGTGCCAAGTTGTGAGTAGATTGGGTTGACCTGCAAGCCTTCCCGATCCATTTCTACGAGGAACTGGGTCATGCCGCCGTGACGGTCTTCAGACTTTTCGCGTGTGCGCACCAGTGCCACCATATAGTTGGCGTGGTGTGCACCCGAGGTCCAGACCTTGGTGCCATTGAGGACCCAGCCACCGTCCACTTTCACGGCCTTGCTACGGATGGACGCCAGATCAGAACCTGAATCAGGCTCACTCATGCCAATGCAAAACGAACATTCGCCACTGACAATCTTGGGCACGATCTTTGGTGCCAATGTGTCTGGTGCATAGCGCATTAACAGTGGGCCCATCTGGCGGTCAGCCGACCAGTGCCAGCCCATGGGAGCCCCCACAGCCAGCATTTCTTCCAGCATCACGTAGCGCTCTAGCATGGTGCGCTCAGCGCCGCCGTACTTCTTTGGCCACGTCATGCCAATCCAACCGCGCTCGGCCATCTTCTTGGTCATTTCAGGGTCGCGACCCGACCAGTTATAGGCGCGCTTTTCTTTCGAATATTTGGCAATGTTTTGCTCTGCGAATTCGCGTACCTCTTTTCGCAATTGCTCGCATTGCGGTGGTAGCTCTCCCAACTCGATGTGCAATCCGTCCATGTTTTTCCTAACTTGCTTGCTGACAAACAAATATATATATTTGCTTCAACTGCTGTCAACTCAGTAGAAACGTTAGCTAGAACAAAACAGGAGCAAACATGGGACCCCTTCAAGGAATTCGGGTAGTGGACTTAACTGCGGTAGTGCTGGGACCACTGGCCACTCAAGTGCTGGCTGACTACGGTGCAGATGTGATCAAGGTGGAGCCCGTGGAAGGGGACCTGATGCGTGCCAACGGTATGTCACGCAATCGCGGTATGAGTTCTACGTTTATGAACCTGAACCGCAACAAGCGCTCTTTGGCTGTCGACCTGAAAACGCCCGAAGGCTTAGAAGCTGTCAAAAAGCTCATCGCCACTGCAGATGTGCTGGTACACAACATGCGCGTTAAAGCCATCAACAAGCTGGGCTTGGGATATGAAGCAGTTAGCCAGATCAAGCCGAACATCGTTTACTGCGCGGCTACTGGATTTGGTGAAGACGGTGCCTATGCGGGGCAACCTGCTTTTGATGATGTCATTCAAGGCGCTTGCGGGATGGCTAGCCTGGTAGGCAGCGAGAGCAATAAGCCAGAGTACCCACCTACGCTGCTGGCAGATAAAGTGGCGGGCATTGCCACTGCCAACGCAGTTCTAGGTGCATTGGTCCACCAAGCACGTACCGGGGAAGGGCAATATGTGGAAGTGCCAATGTTTGAAACTATGGTCGCTTTCACCATGACCGAACATATGGGCGGCAACGGTTTTAGCCCCTCAATTGGCCCAGCAGGTATGCACGTTTACTCAAAGGTGGGCGCAAACCTACGCCCACAAAAGATGGCTACCTGGCGCTATTGCCCTATACAGAAAAGCACTGGGAAGCTTTCTTTACAGCGCTTGGCCGCAAAGATCTGTTTGAAAAATATGACCTGAGCAATCGCCACGAGCGCAACAAGCGCATCCATGAACTGTATGCAGATTTGCGTTCTGTCACCGCCGACTTCACCAGCGAAGAACTGATGCAGTTGTGCCGCAAGTTAGACATCCCGGTCACTGAAATTTTCAGCATTGACAACATCCACGAGCACAGCCACGTCAAGAGCGTAACCCTGTTTGAAGAACACGATCACCCCACAGAAGGGCGCGTCGTATCTATCCGTCCAACCGCTTTGTTTGCCAAAACACCGTCTAAGATTGAAAAACCTTGCCCAAATATTGGTGAGCAGACACAAGAAATTTTGAGTGAACTGGGTTTTGATCCAGCTTTTATTCAAAAGCTGCAAAAAGTAAAAACCATGGCTGAAGAATCGAAAACATCAAAAACGCAAATCCAAAGAAAGAAGAAGCAGTCCGCAAGATCTTGGATGCTGCTATTGAGCTGATCGCTCAACGCGGTGTTAAAGACTTGACCATGGCAGAGATCGGCATTCATGCTGGCTACAGCCGCGGTTTGCCGCACCAACACTTTGGAAGCAAAGAAAATTTGATAGATGCGGTTCTTCACGCCATTGTCGAGAAATTCAATCAGCGACGGACAAATCAAAAACCCGTACCAGATGGCGTAGAGAGCATCAAAGCGTTGTTCTCTACTTATCTGGAGCGAGATACTGCATCCTGGCAAGCATCAAAAGCCTTCATTTTTTTAATCTCTGATGCTTCTTTGCCAGAAAGTCCTCACCGAGATTTCATTAATAAATTAAATAAAAAAAATGTAGATTTCATCGCTAAGCATCTTTCTATCGCACGCGCAGGAGAAGGCTCTAGCAAAGCTAGTAATCATGCGCTGGCGGTCATCCTGATGAGCACCATGCGGGGTCTTGCCTTGCAAGCACTGACCGACTCACAAATGAACTTCAAGGAAATCATTACGGCCTTGAACTTCATCTTGGACAAGCAAGTTCATGAAAGCACTGTCATCTCAAGCTAGATGGCTCGTGACGCTCAGAGTGAATCGATCAGCTTTTCCTAGACGGCTTTCAGCCCATGCGGAAACTTCTGGAGAAGCCTTATCTCAATGGCTGCTCTGAGCATACGCAGTCATTAGAACTTCTGAGGTGAACGACGGCAACCAGCCTAAAGCGGCCTCTGAGAGCTCGAAGCGCGTGGAGAAGAGCAAAAAATGGCGGGGAAGCGTTGTACGAAAAGTACAAGTTTGTGCGTAAAAGTATCTGTTTGAGCGCCGTTTTCCGCGAACAGTTTTCATACTTTTTTCATACTGCAGAAACAAAAATGCCCACTTGTTGGTGGGCACTTCGTTTGCAAGCTTGGTAAATGCTTGCGATGTTTGGTAGGCGCGATTGGATTCGAACCAACGACCCCCACCATGTCAAGGTGGTGCTCTAACCAACTGAGCTACGCGCCTGAAAAATCAGAAGCATCGATTGTAGCATTAGTTTTTTACTTGGATGAGAAAAACTTCAAGAATCAACGTCTGCGCGCAGAGCGCACGCCTGCCACGCCCGCCACAATGCCTAAAACTTTATTCAGGCGACCGGAGTCCGAAACTTCCACGGTGAATGTCATCCAGGCAGTCCCCTTGACGGACTGCGTTTGCACGCCGATCACATTGGTTTTTCTTTGGCAAACACGTCCGAAATATCACGAAGCAGCCCTTGCCTGTCGGTCGCTTCGACCGATACGTCCACAGGGTACACCGCTGATAGCTTCTCCGCCTTGGGTACCCCCCAGGTCACATCAATCACACGCTCTTGATTGCGTGCAGCCATTTCGCGGAAATTGCTGCAGTCAGAGCGATGCACGCTCACGCCTTTGCCGCGCGTCACAAAACCACCGATGTCATCCGGCGGCGCTGGTTTGCAGCACTTGGCAAGCTGGGTCATTAACGAATCAATCCCCACCACCAGGACACCGCCCTTGCTGGCCGCATTGTTGGCACGCGGTTTGCGCACCATGGACTGGATGTCTTCTTCGGCTTCAGCAGGCTCTGCAGGCCGCAGCAACACTTCAATGTTGCGCAGCGAATACTCATCCTTGCCCACCACTTCAAACAGCGCATCTGCGGATTTAAAGCCTAACTGCACAGCTAAATCATCCAGCTTGATGGCAGTTTTGCCTTCACGCTGCAACAGTTTTTCGACCGCCTCGCGCCCGCGCATCACCGTTTCGTTCATCGCTTGGGCATTGAACCAAGCGCGCACCTTGGCTTTGGCGCGGTTGCTGATCAGATACCCCAACTCTGGATTTAACCAATCCCGGGAAGGGCGACCTTCTTTGACGGTGGTGATTTCAACAGTCTGCCCACTTTGCAGCGGCGTATTCAATGGCACCATGTTGCCATCTACACGCGCACCTCGGCAGCGGTGGCCCAGATTGGTATGCACCGAATACGCGAAGTCCACCGGGGTGGCGCCTTGCGGCAACTCAATCACTGCCGCATCAGGCGTCAGCACATAAATACGGTCATCAAACAAGCCGCGGTGCGACGGGTTCTCCGACAAATCCTTGCCCCACGCCAGCAACTGGCGCAGCACCGCAATTTTGGAGTCGTACTCCCCCGAGGCACTGACACCGGCATAGCCCTTGGTGCCAGCTTCTTTGTAAGCCCAGTGCGCTGCAACGCCATTTTCAGCATGGTCATGCATGGCTTGCGTACGAATCGGATTTCAATCGCCCGCCCCTGATCGTCGCGCACTACGGTGTGCAACGACTGATAGCCATTCGGCTTGGGCTTGCAATGTAGTCGTCAAACTCTGACTCAATCGGTGCGAAGTTTTCATGCACCCAGGACAAAGCGTGTAGCAATCCTTCACGTTCGGCACCACTACACGCAATGCCCGAATATCAAACAGCTGATCAAAATTGAGCGATTTACCGCGCATTTTTTTCACAATGCTGTAGATATGTTGGGCGGCCCGATACCGTGGCACTGATGCTGTAGGCGCGCAAACCTGATTCAGGCGTGCACGCAATTGCTCCATATAGACTTCGCGCTCCGCGCGCTTTTCATCGAGCAGCTTGGCGATGTTGCGGTAAGTATCGGGCTCTAAGAAGCGGAAAGATAAATCCTCCAGCTCCCATTTGATTTGCCAAATGCCCAGCCGATTGGCCAGCGGCGCAAATACATGCAGGGCTTCATAAGCCAAGCTTGGAGAAACAGGCCGTTTGGTTGCGGCATACCAGCGCAGTGTTTGCAGGCGCGATGCCAAACGCAGCAGCACCACCCGCACATCGCGCGAAAAGCCCAGCAGCATCTTGCGCACGGTCTCCGTTTGCGTGGCCGGGTCATCCACGCGCACGCTGGCGTCTGCGCTGCGCGTCTGTTGCTGAAAATGCATGAGTTTGGTGGTTTCCACCGCCAACTCGGCAAAGTTGGGGCCAAACGCTTTGGTCAGCACTTCCAAAGGTTTGTTCAAGTGCATGCTGGCGTACACCAAGTAACACGCCGCCTGCATAGCTTCAGAGCCACCAATGCCCTGCAAAATGGCAGCAGTGGCATCTGCGTGGGCCAAGGTGTTTTCACCTGAAGAAAGCTCTTCACCCACCAGCAAGGGCTCTGCAAACGCGCGCGCACGGCGCAAGGCATCCACCTGATCGGGAATATTGCCCGCTGTGGCCGCCAGCAAATGGGGCATTCCCGCGGTGCCCCCTGCTGTTCTCAACCCTGAGGGCACAGCGCCGTCTTCACCAGTTGTTGGGGGTAAGGATGTCACGCTGCGCATACAAGCCCCCATGCACAAGCTTGCTGCCAAGCAGCGCTTGGCTTACGCAACAGGGTCTTATGTTTTTTTTTCATTCATCACCCAACAAGAAATTCCGTGCGATGGCCACTTGG
>NZ_CADEPJ010000202.1 GCF_902829245.1 Comamonas jiangduensis
CACGCTGAGCTAACCCCCCTCCATCAAATCAATATCAACCGGTTATCTGACAAGCCCCCGATTATAGCCCAGCTTACTTGGCGTTTTCCCAAACGCGCCAAATAGTTTTGTCTCCAGACGCTTTGTCAATCTCTGCCAGCACTGCGGTGTGCAGCGCCAACTCCTGCTCATTGGCCTGCAGCACGGGCGGCTTAAGGCCGCGCAGATCTATCGCCGCCACACCACTACCGCCCCATGCACCGGTGCTACCACCCGCATCGTCCAGCATGACCAGCGAGTTCTGGCCGCGCGTCATATTGATGTAGACGTCTGCCAGCAACTCCGCATCCAGCAAAGCGCCGTGCAACTCACGGCCGCTGTTGTCCACCTCCAGGCGCGAGCACAATGCATCCAGCGAATTACGCTTGCCGGGAAACATTTCCTTGGCCATCACCAAGGAGTCCGTCACCTTCTCCACATAGCTCGTGAGCGGCTTTAGCCCCAGTTGCTCCAGCTCTTTGTTCAAAAAACCCACGTCAAAGGGGGCGTTGTGAATGATCAGTTCAGCGCCTTGCAGATAAGCCAAGATTTCTTGCGCTTTTTCTGCAAATTTGGGTTTGTCACTCAAAAACTCCGTCGTCAACCCGTGCACGCGCAAGGCATCGGGGTGACTGTCACGTTCCGGATTGAAATACAGATGCAGGTTGTTGCCCGTGAGCTTGCGGTTGACCAGCTCCACACAACCGAGCTCAATCACTCGGTCACCCGTCTCTGCAGACAGGCCCGTGGTTTCCGTATCCAGAACGATAAGACGTGACATAGCTATCAGTGGTTTTCTTTGGCGTGGTTGATCGAGTACTTGGGAATTTCCACCACCAGATCGGTCTGCGCCACGATGGCTTGGCAGCTCAAACGCGACTGCGGCTCCAGACCCCAGGCACGATCCAACAAATCATCCTCTTCTTCTTCAGAAGCATTCAAGCTGTTAAAGCCCTCGCGCACGATCACGTGGCAGGTGGTGCAAGCGCAGCTCATATCGCAAGCGTGCTCAATCTTGATATTGTTATCCAGCAAGGCCTCGCAAATAGACGTGCCCGCGGGCACCTCCAAGCTTGCACCTTCAGGACAATATGCTGCGTGGGGAAGAATTTTGATGGTTGCCATATTCTGAATTCTGAATGGGTCAAGAAATAGATTGAACGCTCTTGCCAGCCAAAGCTTGGCGAATGCCACGGTTCATGCGCTCTGCAGCAAATGCCTCTGTTCCCTTGGCCAGGGCTTGCGTGGCCGCTTCCACAACCGCGGCATCATCCGATGTCACCGCCTGTCGCAATTGCGCCATCAAGGCTTCAATATCTGCCCGCTGTGCAGGTGCCAGCACATCACCGTCGGCATCCAGTGCACTTTGGGTGGCCAGCAACATGCGGTCTGCATCCACGCGCGCTTCCACCAGCGCACGCGCCTTCATGTCTTCCTGGGCCGTCGCAAAGCCGTCTTGCAGCATCTGCGCCACCTGCTCATCAGACAGACCGTACGACGGCTTGACTTCAATGTGCGCTTCCACGCCACTGCCTTGCTCTTTGGCACTGACAGACAGCAGTCCATCAGCATCTACGGTGAAACTCACGCGGATACGCGCTGCACCTGCAGCCATGGCAGGAATGCCACGCAGCTCAAAACGCGCCAGACTGCGGCAGTCTTGCACCAGATCACGCTCGCCCTGTACCACATGAATGGCCATGGCTGTCTGGCCATCTTTATAGGTGGTGAAGTCTTGCGCACGGGCCGTAGGAATGGTTTCGTTGCGCGAGATGATGCGCTCCACCAAGCCACCCATGGTTTCCACACCCAGCGACAGAGGAATCACATCCAGCAGCAGCAGCTCACCAGCGGAATTATTTCCAGCAAGTTGGTTGGCCTGAATGGCCGCACCCAGCGCCACCACCTCGTCAGGATTCAAATTGGTCAGCGGAGGTTGGCCAAACAGCTGAGCCACCGCCTCACGCACTTGGGGCATGCGGGTGGAGCCTCCTACCATCACCACACCCTTGACTTCTTCCACGGTCAAGTCCGCATCACGCAAAGCACGAAGCGTGCAGCGGCTTCAAACTCCAGGTTCTTCGCCCGCTCCAGCATCTCCTTCTCCATTTTTTTGATCTCTCTGGTGAGTTCGGCTTCAGACATAGCATCGAACACCCCATGGCGAACTTGCGCACGGCTTTGCTCATCTGCTGCGCGCACGCTTTTTTCGCTGTAGACCCCATCAATCAGGTCTTTCACCCTCTTGACAAGTGCTTTGGGCGTTATGCCATTTTCTTCATTAAAAGCAATTTGCTTGGCGCGACGGCGCGCGGTTTCATCCATCGCTTTGCGCATGGAATCCGTAATACGGTCTGCATACAAAATCGCCTTGCCATTCAGATTGCGTGCTGCGCGGCCTATGGTTTGAATCAGGCTGCGCTCGGCGCGCAAAAAGCCCTCTTTGTCGGCATCCAGAATCGCAACCAGTGACACCTCCGGAATATCTAAGCCTTCACGCAGCAAGTTGATTCCGACCAGCACATCAAACACCCCGAGGCGCAGGTCGCGAATGATCTCTACGCGCTCCACCGTATCGATGTCAGAGTGCAAATAGCGCACTTTCACACCGTTTTCCGTCAGATAGTCGGTCAACTGTTCGGCCATGCGCTTGGTCAGCGTGGTAATCAGCACCCGTTCACCACACTGCTCACGCAGGCGAATTTCCTGCAAGACATCGTCCACCTGGTGGGTGGCCGGGCGCACCTCGATCTCGGGGTCGACCAAGCCCGTCGGACGCACCACCTGATCGACCACCTGCCCCGAATGCGTCTTTTCATAATCCGCTGGCGTGGCAGAGACAAAATCACCTGGCGCATGCGCTGCTCAAACTCTTCAAACTTGAGCGGGCGGTTGTCCATGGCCGAAGGCAGCCGAAAGCCGTACTCCACCAACGTCGTCTTGCGCGCACGGTCGCCGTTGTACATGGCGTTGAGCTGACCAATCATCTGGTGGCTTTCATCCAAGAACATGATCGAGTCCTTGGGCATGTAATCGGTCAATGTGCTCGGCGGCTCACCCGGCGCTGCCCCCGAGAGGTGGCGCGTGTAGTTTTCAATGCCTTTGCAATGCCCGACTTCGCTGAGCATCTCAATGTCAAAGCGCGTGCGTTGCTCCAAGCGCTGCGCCTCCACCAGCTTGCCCATCTCCACCAGTTGCTTGCTGCGTTCGCGCAGCTCTTCTTTGATGGTTTCCACGGCCGCCAGCACCTTGTCACGCGGCGTCACGTAATGGCTGCTGGGGTAAACGGTAAAGCGTGGAATGCTTTGGCGAATACGACCAGTGAGCGGATCAAACAGCTGCAGCGTATCGACTTCATCATCAAACAGCTCAATGCGCAGGGCCAGCTCCGAGTGCTCCGCAGGGAACACATCAATCGTGTCACCACGCACACGAAACGTGCCGCGCGAAAAATCTTGGTCGTTGCGCTGGTACTGCATGCGAATGAGCTGCGCAATCACATCGCGCTGATTCATGCGGTCGCCCGTGCGCAGCGTCATCACCATCTGGTGGTAACTCTCAGGCTCACCAATACCGTAAATGGCCGATACCGTGGCCACAATCACCACGTCACGCCGCTCCATCAGGCTCTTGGTGCATGACAGGCGCATCTGCTCAATGTGCTCATTGATGGCGCTGTCTTTTTCAATAAACAGATCGCGCTGGGGCACATAGGCCTCCGGCTGGTAATAGTCGTAGTAACTGACGAAGTACTCCACCGCGTTTCGCGGAAAGAACTCCGAGAACTCGCTGTACAGCTGGGCAGCCAAGGTTTTATTGGGCGCCAAAATGATGGCAGGCCGCCCCAGGCGCGCAATCACATTGGCCATGGTGAAGGTCTTGCCCGAACCGGTCACCCCAGCAACGTTTGAAAAGTTTCACCGTCTTGCACGCCTTCCACCAGCTTTTGAATGGCGGTGGGCTGATCTCCTGCAGGCGGATACGGCTGAAACAGCTCAAAGGGCGAGTCAGGAAAAGTGACAAAAGTGCCTTGCGGCTCAGAAGCAATGTTTTGGTCTTGCATGAGTTTATGTCTTCAACGCATAGGCTGTTGCCGGAGTAAAATGGCTAGCTAACCCTCAAGCCTACCGCAGGAGTCAGTTGAGGGTTCGCTGCATTATTTCTACCCTCAAGGACAATCCATGTCTCTGTTTACCGCCGTCGAAATGGCCCCCCGCGACCCGATCCTGGGTCTGAACGAACAATTCGCAGCCGACACCAACCCCAGCAAGGTGAACTTGGGCGTGGGCGTGTACTTCGATGACAACGGCAAGCTGCCTTTGCTCCAGTGCGTGCAAGCTGCTGAGAAGGCCATGATGGACAAGCCCGCACCCCGTGGTTACCTGCCCATCGACGGTATTGCCGCTTACGACAAT
>NZ_CADEPJ010000203.1 GCF_902829245.1 Comamonas jiangduensis
TTCCAGCTCGGCTTTGAGGTTGACTTCGTAATCGTGCTCGCTGCGCACGCGGTCTTTGTCGGCCTGGCGGTTTTGGGACATCAAGATGATGGGCGCCTGGATGGCGGCCAGCAAGGACAACACCAGGTTCAGCAAGATGTAGGGGTAGGGGTCAAAGGGGTGCCCCCGCCATGCCAAAAGCAGGGTGTTGACCACCATCCACGCCAGCGTAGTGAAGACGAACAGCAGCACAAAAGTCCAAGAGCCACCAAAGCCTGCAACGGTATCAGCGGCGCGCGCGCCCAGACTGTCGCGGTTTGGCGCGGCTTGATGGCCGAGGTTGCGCGAGATGTGGGTGCGCTGGCGTACATGTGCCACCACTTTGCGGGTGTGTTCGTCAATCGCGCTCAGCGCATCGAGTGCAGCCGATGCGCCAAATACCTTGGCGGCACTTGCAGCGTTGGGCTTGGCGGCGGTGCCTGCGGTCTGATCTTGGGTGCTGGGGGCTGACTGGCTGCTAGGGCGGGGCATGGTGCGCACTCCTGAAACGGGTGAGAGGGCTGGTGCTGGATGAAAGTGCAGGGGAGAACTTTCAGCCGGTGCAGCCATGCTAGAGCGCCGGGCGCATGCTATCAATCCTCATCCATCAAATGCGCGGCCTGGTTGTGGATGACGGATTCTGCGCGGAAGTAGCCCAGTACGGTGGCCACGCTCTGGTGGCCGGTGAGCGCCATGGTTTCGGCCAGCGGCACATTGCGTTTGCCCGCTTCCGTAACAAAACCCGAGCGCAGCGAGTGCGCAGAAAAGTCACCATCCACTCCGGCCAGCGCACAGCGTTCTTTGACGATGGCGCGCACGGCGGGCGCTTGCAGGGGCTCGCCCAGGTGCCCGCCTTTGCGAATGCGCCGGAAGATGGCGCCTTCGGTAATGCCGCTGGCCGAAACCATGGCGCTCAC
>NZ_CADEPJ010000204.1 GCF_902829245.1 Comamonas jiangduensis
TTTGGGTTATTTCACAGAGGTTGATGTGGATACCCAAGAGATTCCGGGTTCGCCAGACCAGGTTGATCTGGTGGTGCATGTGAAGGAAAAACCCACTGGTGCTGTGACTTTGGGCGCGGGTTTCTCTAGCGCAGAAAAAGTTTCTTTAAGTTTTGGTATCAAGCAAGAGAACGCTTTTGGCTCGGGTAATTATCTGGGTCTGGATGTTAATACCAGTAAGTTCAATCGCACGCTGGTTGTTAGTACTACCGATCCGTATTTCACGCAGGATGGTATTTCCCGCACTATAGATGCTTATTACAGGACTTCACGCCCCTACACAAGTGATTCCTTTGATGTAAATGGAGCAGTCGTGAAAGCTGAAGATATGTACAAGATTGTTTCTAAGGGAGCATCTGTACGTTTTGGTGTGCCATTTACAGAGATAGATACGGTTTATTTTGGTTTAGGCTTTGAACAGACTTCTGTTAATAAGGGCTATGCCATGCCTGTCCAATATGAAGACTACGCAGATAAAAGTAATGTAGCTATACCGCTAACTCTAGGTTGGGGGCGAGATTCTCGGGATAGCGCTCTTGCGCCCAATTCAGGTCGATACCAGCGATTTAATGCAGAGTTGTCTGCTGCAGGTGACATGAAGTATGTCAAAGCTAACTATCAGTTCCAGCAGTACATTCCGGTAACTAAAGCAATTACGTTTGCCACTAATGCAGAGTTGGGGTGGGGCAAGGGATTGGGTGGGAATCAATATCCAATCTTTAAGAACTTCTATGCTGGTGGTTTGGGTTCCGTGCGTGGTTTCGAGCAGGGAAGTTTAGGCCCAGCTTCCGATTGTTATGTTGGAGCATCAGTATGTCCTGTTAATGGATATAGATCCTACCTTGGCGGTGCAAAGAAGGTAGTCGTAAACTTTGAATTAATCGCGCCATTTCCGGGTGCAGGCAATGACAAAACGCTGCGTTGGTTTACGTTTGTCGACGCAGGTGCAATTTATAGTGAGAATGACCCGATGCGGGCTAGCGAAATTCGTGCCTCGGCTGGCATCGGATTGAGCTGGATTTCTCCTTTGGGACCGCTGCGTCTTGCGTGGGCAAACCCTATTCGCAAGAAAAATGGTGATGAGCTGCAAAAGCTTCAATTTCAAATTGGAACATCTTTCTGATGAAAAACATATATCGCACATTGGCAGTATCTGCCTTGTTGGGTAGCCTGACGCTGACTGCTTACGCGCAGGATTTCAAAGCTGGTTTTGTGAATACAGACCGGATTTTCCGTGAGGCAAATTCCGCAAAAGCGGCGCAAAGCAAGTTGGAGCAAGAGTTTTCCAAGCGCGAGCGTGAGTTGGTGGCTGCAGGCAAAACACTGAAAACGGCCTCGGAAGCGTTTGAGCGTGATGCACCTACGTTGTCTGAAAGCCAGCGTATTGCGAAACAGCGTGCTTTGGTGGATCAAGATCGTGATTTCCAGCGCAAGAACCGCGAGTTCCAAGAAGATCTGAATGCACGCAAGAACGAAGAGTTGGCGCGTGTTCTGGAGCAGGCCAATCGCATTGTTCAGCAGGTTGCAGAGGCTGAAAAATACGATGTGATTTTGCAAGAAGCGGTTTATGTTAATCCCAAGCATGACATCACTGACAAGGTGATCAAAGCTTTGAATGGGGCCGCGAAGTAGGATTCTGAGGACATTCTGTGATTGTTCAGCTTGGACAAATCATCGATGCCTTGGGGGGAGAGCTCGTTGGGGGATTGCGAGACCAAGAAATTGCTCGTATTTCCCCGTTAGAGACGGCAGACGCCGCCTCTATTAGTTTTCTCAGCAACCCAAGGTATGCGACGCAAATGGCCGCCTCCAAGGCGGCCTGTGTCATTGTGGCGCCTGCGATGCGTGATGCTGCGGTAATGCGTGGTGCCTGCATTGTGGTTGCGAACCCTTACGTGTACTTCGCGCGTTTGACGCAATTTTGGCGTGCGAAAAAACAAGGGCTTAAACCTTCCGGTATTCACTCGACGGCGGTGGTTGATGCAACTGCGGTTGTTGGCGATGGTGCTTATATAGGCCCCCAATGCGTGGTGGGTGCTGGTGCTCGCATAGGTGCAGGTACGGTGCTGAGCTCTCGCGTGACCGTAGCCGATGAATGTGAGATCGGCGAGCGTTGTTTGCTGCACCCAGGTGTGGTAATCGGCGCGGATGGGTTTGGCTTTGCCAGCGATGGAGCCAGTTGGATCAAAATTGAGCAACTGGGCCGAGTGCGAATCGGGAGCGATGTCGAGATTGGTGCTAACACCTGCATTGATAGGGGGGCACTCGATGACACCATCATCGAGGATGGTGTGAAGATCGATAATCTGGTGCAGATTGCACACAATGTGCATATTGGTGCGCACTCGGTCATTGCCGGTAACGTCGGTATTGCAGGTAGTGCGCGCTTGGGGCGTAATTGCTCCATCGGTGGCGCTGCGAATATTTTGGGGCACTTGACTATTGCGGATGGAACCAGTATTTCGCCGACGTCGATGGTGACGCGCTCTATTCATCAGCCTGGCTTGTACACTGGTATCTTCCCATTGCAAACCAATGAGCAATGGGAAAAAAACGCTGCTTCTTTCAAGCAACTGCATGCGCTGCGAGAGCGCATCAAAAAGCTCGAGAAAGCGCTTGAAGCGCAAAAAAGCAACAACGGAAATTCATAATGGATATTCACGCAATTCTCAAACAACTTCCTCACCGCTATCCTTTTTTGCTGGTGGATCGTGTTGTTGAGTTGGAGAGCAATAAGCGCATTCGCGCAATCAAAAACGTTACTTTTAACGAGCCGTTTTTTCAGGGGCATTTTCCAGGCCGTCCGGTGATGCCTGGAGTGTTGATGCTCGAAGCACTGGCACAAGCCGCAGGTTTGCTGGCCTTTGACGCCATGGGTCAGGTGCCTGATGAAAACAACATCTATTATTTTGTTGGGATTGACTCGGCGCGATTCAAGCGCCCTGTTGAACCAGGTGATCAGCTGATTTTGGAGGCTTCGATTGACCGTGTGCGTGGCGGCATTTGGAAGTTCAAGGGTGTTGCGCGGGTTGGTGATGATGTGGCTTGCGAAGCTGAGCTGATGTGCACCATGCGTTATGTGGGACCTGAAAAGCAGGCTTGATGAGCGCGAATATTCATCCAACAGCCATCATTCACGAAGGGGCAAAACTGCACCCGTCTGTGACTGTGGGGGCGTACAGCATCATCGGCCCCCATGTTTCGATTGGCGCGGGTACATGCGTTGGACCACATTGCGTCATCGAAGGGCACACCTCGATTGGTGTCGATAACCATATTTTCCAATTTGCTTCGTTGGGCGCTCAACCGCAAGATAAAAAATATGCGGGAGAGCCGACTCCGGGGGG
>NZ_CADEPJ010000205.1 GCF_902829245.1 Comamonas jiangduensis
AAATGAAGCGTGCACATCACCATGACGGATGAAAGCGAATACGCCGCCAGCTTTTGCGTGGTGGAGTGCAAGGAGGCTTAAGCCATGCAGGCCTTGTTATTGCCCGCCGGACTTGGTGTGCTGTGGGTGTTTTTGACGTCGCTGAACGTTTAAAACTGCTCAGCCCAGTGGTTGAGTCATAGACAGCGTGCAAAGCGCAGTCATACTCAAGGCTTTCATCTCTCGCACATTGCAGCGTGCATTGTGTCCACAAGCCTGATTGTTATGACTGCACTTCATGCCCCTTTGATCATCGACATTGCTGGCAAAGCGCTGACCGATATTGACCGCGCACGCCTGTCCCACCCACTGGTGGGCGGCATCATCTTGTTTGGCCGTAACTGGGAGAGTCGCGCGCAACTGGTACAGCTGTGCGCAGACATCAAAGCCGTCAAGGAAGACCTGCTGATCTGCGTGGACCACGAAGGTGGCCGGGTGCAGCGATTTAAAACCGATGGTTTCACCCACATTCCACCCATGCGTGCCTTGGGGCAAATGTGGATGGATGACGGCAAGGGTAAAAAACGCCGCAAAGGCAGCGGCGCCATGCACGCCATGAATGCAGCGACGGCTGCTGGTTATGTCTTGGGCTGTGAGTTGCGCGCCTGTGGCGTGGACTTCAGCTTTACCCCAGTGCTGGATCTGGACTATGGTGAAAGCTCCGTCATTGGCGACCGCAGCTTTCACCGTGACCCGCGTGTGGTCGCGACCCTGGCCAGAAGTCTGATGCATGGCTTGCTGCAAGCGGGCATGGGCAACTGTGGCAAGCACTTTCCCGGCCATGGTCACGTCAAAGCAGACTCCCACACCGACATACCGGTGGACAAGCGCAAGCTGAAAAAGATCTTGGGTGAAGATTCCGCCCCCTACCCGTGGCTCTCTAGCGTGCTGACTGCGGTGATGCCAGCCCATGTGATCTACCCCAAGGTGGATGCCTTGCCAGCCGGTTTCTCTTCTGTATGGCTGCAGGAAATTTTGCGCGGTGAGTTGCGTTATGACGGAGCGATCTTCAGCGATGACTTGAGCATGGAAGCCGCACGCCGCATTGATGGTCAGGTCATCAGCTACACCGAAGCCGCGCTGCGCGCTTTAAATGCAGGCTGCGACATGGTGCTGCTGTGCAACCAAAGCCTGGGCCTCGGAGAGCATGTGGACGAGCTGCTGGATGGCATGGACGATGCGTTGCGCTGCGGCCGCTGGCAGCCAGACATCGATTCTGAGTCTCGTCGTTTGGCGCTTTTGCCAGAAACCGTGCCTCAGCCTTGGGATGAATTGATGCGCCAGCCTGCTTATCAGCAGGCACTCGATATGTTGCCTTGAGTGCTGGCAAGGCTGTTTGTTGGCCGCCTTGGTGATACCGGTCCGCGCAGATGTTGATGCATCTGGGCGGATTTTTTTTGGCATCCGGGCGATGGGTTGGGGTGAAAGCAGGCCACTGCGTGGTTTTTCTGCTTGCGAAACCACTGCAGAAGCCTTCAAGCACTAAGTTAGTACGTGCAAGCTGACTGCAATATCGGCATAGAAAATAACTTTTAAGAACCTGATGGCGACGGATTAATGAAGCAAGCTCTTGCGTGCATTTATTTCAGTAATTACTGAAATAAATGCACGCAACCCGTTGTTTTGAATGTATTTTTTCTATCACCAAGGGTAAACCCTATGTTTTTACTCTTATAAAAGACCATGACTGGCGGATTGATGTGGCTGGGGGTGAAAACCAATGTGAACTGAGCGGCCTAGCATCGGAAGATTAAAGCAGTGTGACATGGCCCGCAGAAGGTCGAGACGCACTGCACATGCTCTCATTAAGAGAGCATGGATTGTTGACACGATGTAGGAAGAGAAGCAATGTCTGACATTTCCCCGCAAAGCCGCAGATTTTTCTTGAAGGCTTCTGGTGCTGGGGCGGCTGCAACTGGTATCGCCATGACTTTTCATGCCAATGCCAAGCAAGCAGCTGTTTCATTGGAAAAGTACCAACCGGAATATCTGAACGCTGAAGAATGGGCGTTTGTGATGGCGGCGACAGCCCGCCTGATCCCCTCGGAGGGCGAAGGCCCCGGCGCACTGGAAACCCATGTACCCGTGTTCATTG
>NZ_CADEPJ010000206.1 GCF_902829245.1 Comamonas jiangduensis
GTGCTGCGCCGTGCAGGCGCTGCGCAGCAACCCCGAGGCGCGCATTCTGGTGCTGGCTTACTCCAAATCAGGGGTAGAGGCCTTCCAGCAACGCCTGCAAATGCTGGTGCGCAGCAAGCCCGCCACGGTGCAGATCACCACGCTGGAGCGCTGGTGCGCGCGCAGTTTGCGCCAGACCGATCCCGGCCTGCGCTTTCTGACCGACCCGCAGGAACTGCGCCAGCACGCACGGCAGGCCCTGCAGCATCTTGCAGAGCAACTGGAGCGCCAGCCCGATGAGCGCCTGGAGCTGCCCACCGAGGTCGATATGCAGGCGTTTGCCGCCTTCAACCGCGCGGCCAAAAAAACGCTGCTGCTGCAACGCGTGCGCGACGAAGGAGCTGATCTGGCCGAATTTTGCGATGCACACATGCTGGACTACACCCAAGCACGTCTGTTCGCGGCCTATGAGCGGCTGCGCATTGACCACTGCGGTGACACGGCCTACTACGCCGAAGGCGACTGCACCTACGCACTGGCGCAAGACGATGCACCTGAACTGCAGGCCCCCTATGACCTGGTGCTGCTGGATGAAATGCACGACCTGGATCTGGCGTCGCTGACCGTGTTGCGCCAGATGCTCGTGGCCAGCAATGCCCAGTTTTTGGGCGCCGGCGACTTCAACCAGCACATTGAAGACCAAGCCTGGTCGGTGTTCCAAGACCAGTTGCACCAACTGGTTGATTTTCTGCCCCAGCCTACCCACAGCCTGCCACTCACCCAGTCGCGCCGCTTTGGCCCGCAGATTGCACAGGCGGTGAACCAGTGGTTTCAGGTCGACATGAAAGCGCCCAGCACGCGCTACAGCACCGTCACCTACTGGCAGTGGAAAGACGATGCGCAGTGCATAGACCAACTGCTGCAAGCCAAGGCCTCTATTCCAGCCAACGCGCCCTTGACCGTGATCTTGCGCCACCCGCACGACGCCACCGCGCTTGAGCTGGCGATGGACAGCGCAGGCAAAACTGCCAGCTTGCATGGCCTGCAGCATTTTTACCTGCAACGTGAAATTGCTTTGCTGCTGGGGCTGCTGTATGCCCACGGCATGCAAGCGCCCGACTGGAAAAGCAGCACCTGCATCTTGGATGCGCGCATCCTGTCCGCCTTTGTGGACGGCGCGCTGTACTTTGGCAAAGGCCGTATCGACCACCAACAAGCCGACAGTGAGCTGCCCGCCATGGCTGCACAAATGCATGCCAACCCGCAAGCCATCTGGCGTTTTCTGATTGGTGAGCAGAGCCTGCAAGGCGGCCAGCGCAACTTTGCGGCGTTTGGCAATTTTCTCAAGCTGCCCTTGGCACTGCAAAGCAATGCCCAAGCGCTGCTGGAACAAGCCGATGTGTGGGGGCTGTTTGCAGGCACCCCCATGCCCGATGACGACAAAGCGCGTCTGCGCGCACGCGTACAAAGCTTTATGGCGGCGATCGCGGGGCTGAGCGCACCACAAGTCTTGCAGCGTGTGGCCGACCTGGCACAACGCACCCACAAAGCATGGAGCTATGGCACAGGCTTTGATTTTCAGTTGCTGAGCATTGAGCACGCCAAGGGCCAGGAGTTTGACTACGTGGCACTGCCCTTCCTCAAGCCCGGGCGTTTTCCTGCACCTGCTGCCAAAGCCACTGCATTTTTGGAACGCAACCGGCTGTATGTGGCCATGACACGTGCCAAGCGCAAGCTGTGGTTGCTGGAGCATACAGAGCACCGCATCAGCGCCTTCGACGCCTGACTCACGCAATCTGCGGCAGAGCCCTAGCACTGCCAACACAGCAGCACAATCGCCCTTTACTCTTTTTCAATTCTCTAGAAAGCTTGCCATGGCCTTTGCCGATAACCTGCAACAACTGCCCTCTGTCGACCATGTGGCTGAACTCCAGCTGCGCGATGCACAGGGCCAACTGGTGACCGCTATTCCCAATCAGCCCGGCAAAGCAGGCTCGGTGCGCGTCTACCACGCACTGGCAGCTCGCCATGGCGGCCAAATTACGGTGGCAGCCGCCCACGAAGGACTGGCATTGTTTGCCGAGCACACCGAAGCGGCACGCCTGCATCCCGGCAGCCACCCCAATATTGACCGCCTGTTTCACATCATCGACAGC
>NZ_CADEPJ010000207.1 GCF_902829245.1 Comamonas jiangduensis
ACCTCCACCAAATCACCGGGAACCAGTTGCTGCGCTGGAATGAGCTGCCACTTGCCATCCCTTAACGCACGTGCAGAACTTGCCAATCGGCTTGCTAAGCCTGCTGATGACGCTGTTGTTCGCAAATGCAGATAGGCATCCATTCCCAGCAGCGGCAGCATGGCTAGCAGCATGGTCAGTGCCTCGGTGAATTGCCCGAGGAGTCCAAACAAACCTGCCGTAAACGCCAAGAACCACAGCATTGGATCGCGCACGGTATCGCGTGCAATGCTCCACCAACTACTGCTCGCCTGAGGAACGATGTCGTTAAAACCCAAAGCATTACGCTGTGCCTCCACCTGCGCCGTGGTAAGCCCAGACGTGGGAGTATCTAAAGGTGGAAGCTGTTCAGCGGAAGGGCGGCGATACATCATCGGGCCATTATTGGCCCCGCTCAGGATTCAAACAACGCTGTTTATGACGCCAAAAGCTACACGTCTCAAAAACAACGCCTCACTGTTGCCGGCGGCAAGGCAGAGAAGGGTGGTCACGAGCATGTGGACCTGTCTAAATAGAAGCCAAAAAGGTGGGAATAAAGCCTGCAGAACCGCATGAGGCAATAACCTCTGGGTGTGCCTTTATTCCCAAAAAGTGCCGGAAAGCCGCATAAATGCTCATTCGTGGGTTGGACTTTTAATCCGTTGGTCGCGAGTTCGAATCTTGCAGGGCCCGCAAAGATTACAGCTCCATGGAGCAATGCCCGGGGCTTTTTTTGGGGGGGTGTTGCGCGGGGTTTTGCCCATCAAAACGGATCTTTACACCGATGCCAAAGCGGTGATGGTGTTGCAGCGCTTTGAACTGCTTTGGGTGCAAGACCAACGCGCGCAATGAGTACAGTCATTGCTCTAAGCTTGAGACAGCGCTTGCTGGTAAGCGTATTCAACATGCGACGCATGCCGCGTGACTGGCAGTCAAGAGCCCTTTAAAAACTAAACCCGCTTTCGCGGGTTTTTTGTTTAGCGACCCCAGGTCTTGGGTTGATACGTCTCGAAGCTCGTACCGTTGCAGATGCGGTAGTTCTCTGGCAAAGACTCCCGCTTATGTACTTGAACTGTCACGCCCTCAGGCATTACGGTTTTAACTTCTGCCTTCACAGGTTGCTTCCACGTTTTTTTCGTAGAGGCGCCGTTACTGGTGGTGGCGCTAGATTTTGTGGGGGCACGGGGCACTTCTCCATAGTCATGAACAATCGGGGCGTAGCCCAGTGTGCCATTGAAATGGCTTTTAGTGAAATTTGACGTGTTAATTCTGTAAAAAGAAGAATTAAGAGCGTGTTTTTCTAAAAATCCATCTAAAAGTCGGTCACAGTTCTACGCAAAGCACGTATTGCTAGGAGGGCCTCGTCCTTTATGCAGCCAAACGGTAGCCGCTGCGATGTAACTTCAAGGGCGAGGCTCATCTGGCCGCAGGTGATCGCTTAGCCTAGTGGATGGCGGGCCCTCGTAAAAAAACCGCCTTAGCGGCGGTTAGGTTGGTTCCCTTTGAAATGCGTTAGAACGCATCTACGCTGTACTCGCCTTGCGGGGCTTCTTGGGTGAGCAAGCGAATGACCTCTTCAGGGGCGCGAGGCTCGGGTTGTGGAGCGGCTTCATTTTGCGAGGACTTGAGCTCGATAACGGAGTGGAAGAAAGTCATAGTGGTTTCCTTTCAGGGCGTTAAGGGTTCAGCGTCTCTATCTAACGTCTTCTGTCTGCAAATGGTTGACAAATTTTGTGAATTCTGTGTGACAGCGAAAAATTATTGCTAATACTCGGTGTGGCTATGCGCATAGGGTAGCGGTACTAGATAGCTGCGCAGCACGCAAAAAAGCCCAGCTCGTTAGAGCTGGGCTTGGGGTGTTGAATGCGGAATTGGCCGCTAGCGCTTATTTGGTAAGCGTAGCGTGCTATCTATTACTGAATGCTTGCGCCAGAGGCTTCTACCACCGCCTTGGCGTTGGTGAAATCTGCGCGGTACATTTTGTCGAACTCGCCCAAGCTCATGGCCTTGGGTTCTGCACCTTGGGCCAAGATGGCTTCTTGCACTTCTTTGCTTGCCAGCAGTTTGTTGACTTCGGCATTCATCTTAGCGGCGATGTCTGTGGGGGTGCCAGCAGGCATGAACAGGCCATACCA
>NZ_CADEPJ010000208.1 GCF_902829245.1 Comamonas jiangduensis
CAAGGGCCATCCACCACCGCTTCCCGAGGCCGGGGGTTGGGCCAGAGGAAGGAAAAACAGCCCCCCCAAATGGGGCGTCGTCCAGTCTTCATCGATATAGCTTTCTGCCAAGCCAATATCGCCAGAGCGCATCACGGCGTGAAACACATTCCAATTGCGCAAGCGCATGGCGGCTGAAGGCGAACTGTTCGAGCCATAACGCAGCTGGCGTCCATCAGGGAGTTCCAGCAGCAAACTGCCATGGCGTATACCTTGCAGCAGGCGCAGCCCTGTGCGCACAAAAGCAGGGAGGTCTGTAGGTAAGGCGGCAGTGGCGGATGTAGGTGCTGTGGGATGCATGGTCTTTAACGGAGCGTAGAAGATCGAGAAACCGACTGCAAAGGCGGTTGCGGCTTGCTGTAAAAAGGCACACGCTTGAGCCACAACCGCAGCGCATGCCAATGGATGCGCGCGGTGACCACGAGCGTCATCAACGGGTAGCGCCACAGCGCGTACCGACGTGCAGAAGCGTTCAGCGGCTGCAAGCGCCCCCCTACGCCTGTCAGCAACAGTGGCCCGTGCATATCGTCATAATCCACGCGCACGCTGACAGCGCCCAAGCCGTACTCGCCGGTGCGCTTGAATTCAAACCGGTAACCACCCTCAACGGGACAAAAAGGGGAAACGTGGAAGACCTTATGCGCAGTCACTTCCTGCCCATACTGGGGCCGATCCAGTACATAGGTGTGGCGCTCACCAAAGGTGTTGTTCACCTCGGCAACAATTGCACGCAAACTGCCGTTGCTGCGCTGGCAGTACCAAAAGCTAACCGGCTTGAAGCTATAGCCCCAAACACGTGGGTAGCACTGCAGCCAGATTTCACCATCCGCGTCGAAAATGCCTTGCGCATGTAGCACCTCTTCCAGCCATGCCAACGCACCGCCTTGCGCAGCACTGCGACCGTCTCCGTGGTCACTGTCCCGAAAACCCAGTATGCCCGGTCGATTGAATGCCAAAACACCAGCAGCTAGCGGCTGTCTTTGCAAGGTGCGCATAGGCAGCATCAGAAAAAAACTGGGATATACAAAACGATGCACGCGCGGGCGCAAACGTTTATGTCGGACGTAGCCAAATCCGATCAGCGGTACGTCACATGGTGACGCTGGTTTGACTTGGTTCATGCCGCCTGCCTCTCAAGCACAGAGAGTTGCGCACGCAACAAACCTTCCGCTGCTGCGTACCCAGACTTCAATCCGTCCTCATGGAAACCGTAACCAGTCCAAGCCCCACAGAACCATGTGCGCTGCTGACCTTGGAGTGAGGGAATCAGGGCTTGGGCCCGTATTGCTTCCAGATCAAAAACGGGGTGTGCATAGTCAATCTTTGCCAGCACCTTGGATGCATCAATTTCTCGCGCAGGGTTCAGCGACACCAGCACTGGCTGCGCAAAAGGCAAGGGTTGCAGTCTATTGAGCCAGTAGTGCAAACACACGCGAGATGACTCGCGTGACGCCGATGGTGAGCGCTCATAATTCCAGGCCGCCCAAGCTGCTTTGCGCTTTGGCATCACAGATGCATCCGTGTGTAAAACGGCCACATTCGGCTGGTATTGAATAGCACCTAAAACGCGCTGCTCTTGTGCAGTGGGCTTATCCAGCAACCGCAAAGCTTGGTCGCTATGCACAGCCAGTACAACCGCATCGAAATGCTCGGTTTGGTCAGCGATGTGGATCTCCACGCCATGTGCATGGCGAACAATACGCTCTACCGCAGCGTTCAACCGCACTTCGGGTAACTGGCGAGTGATCTGCTGCACATACTGCCTTGCACCTCCAGGGATCGTCCACCATTTGGGACGCTTGTTTACCTGTATCAAACCATGGTTGTGACAGAACCGAATCATGGTGGCCACTGGAAACTGCAGCATTTGATCTGTGGGGCAACTCCAGATGCAGCCCAGCATCGGCAAAAAATACCAGTCACGAAATTCGTTGTCGAACCTGTGTGTCTTCAAAAAATCAGCCAATGGCTGCGTCAATACAGCTTCTTCGTTGGCCTCAGCAATGCGAGTGCAAAGCTGGTTAAAGCGCAAAACCTCACGCAGCATGCGCCAAAAACGGGGTCTCAAAAGATTGCTGCGCTGCGCAAACACCGTTGCCAAGTTTGCGCCGCTCCATTCGAG
>NZ_CADEPJ010000209.1 GCF_902829245.1 Comamonas jiangduensis
ATGATGCCCCATCGCTGGACCGCATGGCGCGGGAGTGGCTGGGAGCGCGTGCATTGCAATTTTTGGTGATGCCGGGCTTGGCACACCACGTGGTAGCGACCATCGATAACCTGCCACGGGGCCATGCCGCGCCGCGCTTGTGGCCGCTTTCGCCCGTGGGCGGCAAGCTGCAAACGCAGCCCAGCGCACAGGGCCTGCAGATTGCAGCAGCCAACAGCGCCCGCTATGACGCGGTAGTGGCATTTGTGACCAGCCTCGAGCCTGCCACCGTGGTGCAGTGGTACCGGCAGGCCTATCCGGTGTTGCAGCAGACCTATGAGGAGCTGGGCTACTCCGGCCAGTACTTCAATGACCGTCTGGTTGCGGTGATTGACCATTTGCTGCAAACACCCCAGCCGCAAGAGCCATTGGACATACGGCTGGTGCAGGTGCAAGGTCAGGTAGCGCCGCAGCAACCTTGGCTGCGCTACGAGTTTGCCGATCCAGATTGGCAAGCACGTTCTGCCGGACAAAAGATTTTGCTGCGCTTAGGTAGCGCACACCGCGCGGCGATGATGGCGTATTTGCAGGCGCTGCGTGCCCAGATCGCCCCATGAAAAAAGCCTGCGTGAACGCAGGCTTGGAGTGAGTGGGCAAAGATGGGCAGCGCGATTGACCATCAACCTTCGCTGCTGTCTTTGGCCGAGGGCTTGCTCTTGTCTTTGTCGCCGCCGCCCAGCAGGCGGTCTTTAAAGTCCAGCACCTTGGTCACTGCAGCGCCCATGCCCATGAGTTGCATGGCGGTCTCAGGCTTGAGGCGCTGCACGTCGTCAAACCATGTCATGAGCTTTTCAATCAGCTCGTACATATCCTGCATGCGCTGCTGGGCGTAACGCTCATCGTCCGAAGATGCATCTTCCAGCAATGCAGAGCGCAGCATGGACTGCGTAGGCTCGATCTCCCGGCGACGGCGCTCTTCTGCCAAGCGACGGAAGATTTCCCACACGTCTTGCGGGGCCTCAAAGTACTCACGCCGATCCCCCGCGTGGTGGCGCAAATTGACCAAGCGCCACGACTGCAATTCCTTCAAACCCATGCTGACGTTGGAGCGTGAGAACTCCAGCGTCTCCGCAATCTCTTCTGCAT
>NZ_CADEPJ010000210.1 GCF_902829245.1 Comamonas jiangduensis
GAACAACGGCATGGCCGTGGTGCCCGCCTTGCACAACGCCCAGCATGGCGAGAAGGTGGCCTTTGGCCTGCTGACCCAACTGGTGCTGGAGAACGCCCCGCTGCACGAGGTTGAAGAGGTGATTCGCATCATCAAGGCTGCGGGCCTGCCCCTGTCGCTGCGCGACTTTGGTGTGACCGAGTTGGTAGAGGCCGAGTGGCGCCAAGTGGCGAAGCTGGCCTGCGACAAGAACGACACCATGGGCAATATGGGCCGCCCCATCAGCGAAGCGGAGGTGTATGACGCGATGCTGGCCGCCAACAGCCTGGCAGAGCGCTACCACGATTAAGGCTGAAAACTGCCTCTGGTGCTTATTCTATAAGCGCTAGCAGCTATAAAAAAAGCGATCCCGAGGGATCGCTTTTTTTGGTGGCAGGCCTGCGAGGGCTTAGAAGTTGTGGCGGATACCTACGGACACCGACTTGCGGTCTTCGTTGGGGTTCAGATCGCCAAAGGCTGCGCCGTCCTTGTTTTGCAGCTGGCTGTAGAACGCGTACACCTTGGTGCGCTTGCTCAGGTGGTGGTTGTAGCCCACGGTCCACTGGTTGGCAGCGGCCTGGCCTTCGGCGTTGGCGTGGCCAAAGTTGGCGTGCAGTTCACCGGCACCAATGGCGTAGGCCACGGCAGCACGGGTCACGTTGGTCTTTTCCTTGATGCCAGCCACCACATCTTCGCTGCGCTGGTGGTAGCCGGACAGCGTCCAGGCACCGGCAGTCCAGGTGGCGCGCAGGGCGTATTGCTTGGCATCGGCCCACTCACCGTAGCCTGCGCCGAACGACCAGTTGCCACGGTCATAGTTGGCGGCCAAGTCGTAGGCGTTCTTGCCCTGGTTGTCAGCGGCGCGCTCGTGGAAGCTCACCGACGACTCCACGCTCAGGCCGTGGAAGACGGGCGACTTGTAAGCCAGGCGGTTGCTGGCGTTCTCGACACCCACGTACAGCGCGTCGGCAGTGATGCCGTAGTCTTCGTTGTGCAGGCTGGCGCGGTCAGCGATGGCGTAGTACGAAGGGTTGAAGAAACGGCCCATGCGCACGGTACCGAAGTTGCCCGACAGGTTCACTTCGCTGCGGTTGCTAAAAAAGCTGTCCGCTTCGGTGATGCTGCCGTTGTCCGAGTTGATGGCGCTTTCCAGCTGGAAACCCAGCTTCAGGCCATTGCCCAGGTCTTCCTGGCCTTGGAAG
>NZ_CADEPJ010000211.1 GCF_902829245.1 Comamonas jiangduensis
GGTAGAGTGGCGCACTCTTTTAGCCTTCCTCGGGTCATGTCTCGCAAACCTTCCGCCCCACCCACCCCTGACAGTTTTGATGCTTTCTTGCAGCCTTCCGATGTAGAGCAGATTTACATCGTGCTGTCGCTGGCCAAGCAATCCCACGGCAATGATCTGGCACGTGGCATGCAGGCCCTGCTGGAGCAGCCCGCCGCATTCGCCCGCCAGGCGGTGGCGCACCAAGACCGCATTGCCAAGCGCCATTACGGCATTGCCACGCTGTTTGGTGTGATTGTGCTGGCCATGGGCTATGTGATGTACCAAGCGTTCACCACGCCGGGCGTGGGCTTGCCGGGGCTGCTGCTGCCTGCGGCCATGGCCTGTTTTGCAGCCTGGCGCATGGAGCGCTCCGTGCACCGGGGGCGCCAGGGCAATCTATTGCTGCTGCGCCTGCTGGATGCGCTGGACGGTCAGCCCTACAGCTATGACGCCGCTGCTTTCACGGCGTTTATGGCGCAGCACCCCGCATTGCACGCGGCACAGCCGCCGCAGCAAATGGCCCTGAAAGATTTGGCACGCTTGAAGTTCGATGAACTGGTGCAGCGCGGGCAGGCGGTGCAGCTTGATCCGCACATGAAAAAATAAATAGCAGCTAACGCTCATCAAAAAAGGACTTCAGAGTGTTTTGTCTCTGAAGTCCTTTTTTATTCAGCGCAGGCAGCTCTTATTTTTTAAGCACTGGCACATCCACAAAATCATCCAGGCGCAGGCCTTTCTCGGCCAGCAGTGCCTCCAGCACGGGCTTGAGCTTGCCCAGACTGGCTTGTACGGTTTCGCGCACCGTATCCACCACCACCTGCGTGCTGCGTTCGATTTCGATATTGACCGCATCGCCCACGCGCTTGTGGCCAAACACGGTCATGCGCAGGGTTTCAGGAATCAGCCACACCTCAAACCAGCCTTCTTGGCGGCTGACTTCCGCCACCGTCAGGCTGGCGCCATTGATGGCGATATAGCCTTTGGCAAACACATAGGGGCGAAAGGCCTCGGGAATGCCAAAGCGAATCTTGTGGTTGGTGTCGGTGCGTAGCACCTGCAGCACGGGCGCGGTGAAATCCACATGGCCCGACAGCGGGTGGCCGCCAATCTCGGCACCGTCTTTGGCTGCGCGCTCCACGTTCAGCACGTCGCCCACCTGGCAGCGGCCCAGCGTGGTGATGTTCAGGCTTTGCTGCAT
>NZ_CADEPJ010000212.1 GCF_902829245.1 Comamonas jiangduensis
CAACAGTTGCAGTGGCTGGCCCACCAAGTGCGCGAGGGCGCGGTGCCGCTGGCGCAGCTCGAGGCGCAAGCCATGGCACAACTCAGCGCGCAAGGCTGGCAGCCCGATTACCTCACGGTCCGCCAGCGCCATGATCTGCAATGCCCGGTAGACCATGCGCGCCAAGCACCCTTGGTTGCCCTGGGCGCGGCGCGCCTGGGGGGCACGCGCTTGATTGATAACCTGGAGTTTTAGGGCGCGACCCGTGTCACCTCGGTGCCCCTTTGGCCAGTGGATGGCCAAAGAGGCACTGTTTTTAGGTGGCTGGGGTGCTGTCTGGCGCCGTGTGTTGTTGGGGCTCAAAAACGGCGACCAGTTGATTGAGCTCCCGGGCGGAGTGCATGAGCTCTTCGGAGGCGCGCCAGGCTTGCTGTGCCTCGCCACGGTTTTCCACAATCAGCGCTGCCACCTGCCGCATGGAGTCTGCAGCCTCTTCAGCGCCAAATGCGGTCAGCCGTGTGGCAGTGGCCAGCTCACGGGTTTCGCCCGCCAGCGCGCTGTGCTGCTGGCTGGCCAGCGCCAGCAAGCGCTCTGCGCGGGTGCTGAGGTCGCTGGTTTCGGAGACCGCTGCATCCAGCGACCGAATGGCCGAATACACCTGATCGTGCTGGGCTTCGGAATGCTCGGTCACTTCATACAGCGCGGCGTTCAGCGTTTGGCAGTGGCGGTGAATGCGGCGGGCGGCCAGCGCAATTTCGTCCAGCATCACTTTCAGGTGCAGCTGCATGACGGTGGCTGCATGGTTGAGTTGGGCGGTCTCACCTGTGCCAGAGAGGTTGATGGCACCTTGCAGATCACCTTCCGCAATGCGGTTGAGGCGGCGGATGGATGCATTGAGCGGGTTCACAATGCCGCGAATGAACAAGTGACCCACAGCCGCCACCATCAACAAGCCCGCAATGATGCCGAATAGGGCAAAGCTGCGAATGCGCGCATTGCGCTCCAGCGTTTGTGTGAATTCTTGCTGGGCCGCATCCGCCAAGGATTGGCGCAGGGCTTGGGCCGCCAAGCTGGCGTTGTGTTCCAGTGCCAACAGTTGTTGCTGCACGGCCAAGGGGAGGGTAGTGCTGTCCTTGGGGGCTTTGGACTGGGTGGCAATCAGGGCCTGGCTTTCGTCGGTGTAGTGCTGCAAGGCCTGGGTCAAAGACTGGGT
>NZ_CADEPJ010000213.1 GCF_902829245.1 Comamonas jiangduensis
GTCCAGCAGTTTGGCAAGGTGCCGTCTGCAGCGATTTGATTTAAAGACCAAGAGAGGAGAGGGGCATGACCATTCAAAAAGTACTGGTGGTGGATGACTCAAAAACGGAGTTGATGTTTTTGACGGATTTGCTGCAAAAACAGGGCTATCAAGTGCGCACGGCGGAGAATGCCCAAGAAGCATTGGCCCGACTGGGCGAAGAAAAGCCTGATCTCATCTTGATGGATGTGGTGATGCCTGGGCAAAACGGCTTTCAGCTCACACGTGCGATTGCCCGCGACCCGAAATATGCAGGGCTGCCCATCATCATGTGCACCAGCAAGAACCAAGAAACGGACCGTGTGTGGGGGCTGCGCCAAGGCGCCAGCGACTACATCACCAAACCGGTCAACCCCACCGAATTGCAAGCCAAGATCGCGGCGCTGCAAAGCGCCTGAGTTGAACTGCTATGGCAAATCGACAAGCGCTGCGTGAACTGCAGACTCGCTTGGCCGACCGCCTGCAGGCGGCGCGCACCAATACCTCTCAAGGTGCGAGCTGGCTGGCAGTGCAGGTGGCTGGGCATAACTACTTACTGCCGCTGGAGCAAGCGGGTGAAATCTTCTCTTGGCCTGGTGTGCTGCGCGTGCCCTATACCAACACATGGTTTTGGGGCGTTGCCAATTTGCGGGGCAGTTTGGTCGGCGTGGTGGATCTGGGTACGTACTTGGGCCACCCCATCGAACGCACCGAGCAGTCTTTGCAGGAAGTGAGCTTGCTGGTGGTCAACCCTGCACTCCAGGTGAATGTGGCCTTGGTGGTGGACAGGTTGTTGGGTTTGCGTGGCGCCGATGACTTTATCTCCACAGCCATTGAGCCAGCGCAGGATGCGCCCCAAGCCTCGGCGGGTATCGTTGCTGCCAGTTATACCGATAGTGCAGGTGGGAGTTGGCAAGTTTTGCAGTTGCACCAATTGGTGCAATCCCCAGACTTTCTAAGTATTCGCATCTGATCGTTTTGATTCTTCGAGGTTGAGCATGTCTTTAGTCCAGCAGATCAGCAGCATTTTTCGTCGTAAAAACAGCGATAAAGATGAGGGGGTGGAGGTGGTCGGCGCAGACGATGCCACCCAGCAAACGCTGACGGCCGATACGCTGCAAAGCGTGCAAGATACCGGTTTGATGGATGACTTGCTGGTAGAGCAAGGCACCATCGATGTCCGCTGATGGGCCCCGCGCCTGCAGCCACCCACCAGCGTCGTTTGTTGACCATGCTGGCTTTGGGGGTGGTGCTGTTGGCGTTGGTGGCGGGCTGGGTGCTCCAGCAAGCGGACCGCTCAGCCAAACAGTTGGCGGCGACAGGCCAATCACTGATGCAGTCGCAGCGTTTGGCCAAGTCGGTGACGCAGGCCCTGCTGGGTAAGGACCAGGCGTTTACAGAACTCAAAGACAGCGCGTCGGTGCTGGGGCGCAATGTCCGCGCCTTGACCCAAGGGGATGCCGAGCTGGGGGTGCAAAGCGTGGATGCTGCTTTGGAGCAGGATTTGGGCTCGGTAAGCACCTTGGCGCAGCGGGCTGAAAAAAATGCCCAGGCAGTTTTGGCACAAAAAGCAGTGCTAACCCAGGCTGGTGATGCGCTGCGTGCTATCAATCGTCAGTCATCTAGCTTGCTGGAGCTGGCTGAAGCAGTGGCCAACAGCAAGCTGCAATCTGCGGCATCTGCCCCTGAAATTGCGGCCTCTAGCCAGCTTTTGATGCTGACGCAGCGTATTGGTAAATCAGCCAATGAGTTTCAAACGATTGATGGTGTCAGCCCGGAAGCCGTGTTCTTGCTGGGG
>NZ_CADEPJ010000214.1 GCF_902829245.1 Comamonas jiangduensis
AAAGCTCTCCTGGGTGGTCATGGGCCGCAGCGCGGCAGCGGGCGGTGCGGAAACCGCACTGCTGCAACAAGCGGCACTGGCCCTGCTCAGCGGGGGCGGGGGCACGGGCAACTTCGCCAGCCAGCTGGGGTTTGATGAAGTGGGCCTCAAAGGCCCCAGCGAAGATGGCACACAGGGGGCTGCGGTGACAGTAGGCAAACGCTTGTCCAAAGACTTGTATGTGGCCTATGAGCAAAGCCTGTCCGGCGCGATGGGCACCTTGTTCATCTTCTACGACCTCTCACGCCGCCTGACCTTGCGCGGTCAAACTGGCGTGCAAACCGCTGTGGACTTGATCTACACCAGAAGCAAAGACTGACCGCCAGCCGTGCACTGCGCAGTTTGGCCTAGCCCTGCATTTGCAACACTTACAATATGTGCCCGCGTCCCTTTGTAGTTCAATGGATAGAACGGACCCCTCCTAAGGGTCAGATGCAGGTTCGATTCCTGCCGAGGGGACCATCCGATGCTTTCGGATAGTCTCAAAAGCCCTCAAAACCCGCATATCTACTAGGTACGCGGGTTTTTTCATAGGCGGCCTCAGTGTGGGTAGCTGCAGATCAGTTTGGCCGGTTGGTACAAGTGCAAGTGCAGGCCTGCAACCAAGCTGCCCGCCATAGCAGCGGCTGCGCCATGCACACAAAGCCAGCAGCGTTTTTGATGCAGCCACAGGTAGCACAGCGGGTATTTATGCAAGATTGCGCCATGTATTTCCAAGCTTTTCTTCGTTCTGCCGCGGGTGCCTGCGCGCTTTTGCTGGCGGCATGCAGCAGTACGCCCAGCACCCCCTTGCCTGCGGCGCGCACCGACCATACCGCGCAGCCTGTGCGCATCGGCCTTGCCCTGGGGGGCGGTGCAGCCAAAGGCTTTGCCCACATTGGCGTCATCAAAATGCTGGAAGCCAATGGTTTCACCCCCGACATGGTGGCGGGCACTAGCGCTGGCAGTGTGGTGGGCGCGCTGTATGCCAGTGGCATGAATGCGTTTGAGCTGCAAGCCAAAGCCGTGGCGCTGGATGAAGCCAGCATTCGCGATCTGCAATGGTCTTCGGGCGGGGTCGTCAAAGGCCAAAAGTTGCAGGATTACGTCAACGCCCAAGTCAACAACCAGCCGCTGGAAAAGCTGGGCAAACCGTTTGTGGCAGTTGCCACCGCCTGGAAGATGGCAAGCGCACCGTGTTTGCCCGCGGCAATACCGGGCAGGCCGTGCGCGCTTCCAGCAGCATTCCTGGTGTTTTTGAGCCGGTGCGCATTGGCGACAGCCACTATGTGGATGGCGGCGTGGTCAGCCCCGTGCCCGTCAACGCAGTGCGTGAACTGGGGGCCGACATCGTGATTGCGGTAGACATTTCCGACAAGCCGCGCGGCCAAAAGCCCAGCAACTTGCTGGGCACCATGAGCCAGTCCTTGGCCATCATGGGCCACCGGCTGGGCCAGGCCGAACTCAAAACGGCAGACATCACCGTGCGCCCCAAGGTGCTGGACATGGGCGCTGCAGACTTTACCCAGCGCGCCCAAGCTATTTTGGAGGGCGAGAAAGCCGCTTTGGCGGTGATGCCGCAAATCCGCGCCAAAGTGGCCCAGCTGCAAGCTGAACGCAGCCAAGCGGCGCAGCAGGCCCAGCAACGTGCCGCCCAAGAGCGCTTGCAAAGCTGTCTGGCGCAGCGCAGCAGCTGGCAAAAAGTCACCGGTTTGGCGGGCTTGGAC
>NZ_CADEPJ010000215.1 GCF_902829245.1 Comamonas jiangduensis
CAAATAGATGATGTTTGTGTGTTTTTAAATGACACGACAACCACAGAGATCTACACAAGTGGTATCGTCGGCAGCGTAAGAGGTGTAGAAGAGACAGAGCCTAATCGGCGTTCCCATTCCCATGACAGGCCCCAACACCCAGTATGGCGATGAAGTCAAGGCGGGCCTGCTCACGGCGGTGGAGACCATGAATGCCGCTGGCGGCATGAATGGCCGCGAATACAAGCCGGTGTTCATTGACGATGCATGTGAGCCCAAGCAAGCCGTGCCCGCAGCCAACCGCGTGCTCAACTCCGGCGCCAAGTTTGCGATCGCCCACGTGTGCTCGGGTGTGACCGTGCCTGCCTCCAAGATTTATGAAGAAGAAGGCATTGTGGCCATCACCCCCGGTGCCACGGCCCCGCAGGTGACCGATGGGCTGAAGGGCCACCACTTCTTCCGCACGATTGGCCGTGACGACCAGCAAGGCCCATTTGCGGCCAAGTTCATCGTCGACAAGCGCAAGCCCAAGGCGGTGGCCGTGCTGCACGACAAGCAAACCTACGGCGCGGGCGTGGCCCAGCACGTCAAAAACACGCTGGACAGCCTCAAAGCACCGGTGGTGATGTATGACGGCATCAACGCAGGCGACAGCGATTACTCCGCGGTCATCACCAAACTCAAAACCGCCAAGGTGGATGTGGTGTTCTTCGGTGGCTATCACCCAGAAATGGGCTTGCTGCTGCGCCAGGCCAAAGAGCAAGGCTTGAAGACCCGCTTTGTGGGTGCAGAAGGTGCGTTCAACCAAGGCCTGATTGAAATTGCCGGCCCTGCCGTAGAGGGCATGATGTTCACCTTCCCGGCTGATTTCAGCCAGCGCCCCGAGAACAAGGGCGTGGTCGATGCCTTCAAGAAAGCCAACCGCTCCGCCAACGGCGCCTACCAAATGCCCGCCTACGCGGCCTTGCAAGTGCTGGACAAGTCCATGAAGGCCGTGGGTGCCGACCCCAAAAAGGTGGCGAACTATATGCACGCCCACACGTTTGACACCGTGATCGGCAAGGTGGCGTTCGATGCCAAGGGTGACTTGAAAGACTTTGAATTTGTGGTGTTTGAGCTGGCCAAGGACGGCAGCCGCTCGCAAGTGAAGTGACACCACGCTCGCGGCGTACACAACGCACGCCGCCAAGACAAAGGGCTCCAGCTGGAGCCCTT
>NZ_CADEPJ010000216.1 GCF_902829245.1 Comamonas jiangduensis
TTGCCACAGTCTGCGGCTTTGCTTTCGCTGCAGCTTCGGTGCGCGATGTGCTGGCTGTGCGTGCAGGCATGGGGGCGCTGCGCGGTGGCTGGGCGGCGGACGTAGTGATGGCGCTGGTGGTTTTGAAGTGCGAGACCGCTTGCACCAGCTCTTGCGCCTGGCGTTTGAGGCTCTCTGCCGCTGCGGCGCTTTCTTCGACCAATGCCGCGTTTTGCTGGGTGGTGCTGTCCATCTGGGTAATGGCTTCACCCACTTGGCTGACCCCCTGACTTTGCTCGGAGCTGGCGGCGCTGATCTCTCCCACCAAGTCCGTCACGCGGCGGATGGAGCTGACCACTTCCGTCATGGTGTGGCCCGCGCGGTCCACCAAGGCAGTGCCGGCGGTGATGCTGTCCACGCTGTTGTTGATGAGCAGTTTGATTTCTTTGGCCGCCTCTGCACTGCGCTGGGCCAGGGTGCGCACTTCACCGGCGACCACCGCAAAACCACGGCCTTGTTCGCCCGCGCGGGCCGCTTCGACTGCAGCGTTCAGCGCCAAGATGTTGGTCTGAAAGGCGATGGAGTCAATCACCCCAATGATGTCGGCAATCTTGCGGCTGCTTTCCGTGATGCCACGCATATTGGTCACCACCTCGCCTACCACGTCCCCGCCTTGTGCTGCGACCTGGGATGCCCCCAGTGCCAGTTGATTGGCTTGCAAGGCGCTGTCGGCGTTCTGGCGCACGGTGGAGGAGAGCTGCTCCATCGACGCTGCAGTTTGCTGCAGCGCACTGGCTTGCTCTTCGGTGCGTGAGGACAAATCGGTGGTGCCGCTGGCGATCTCTTCACTGGCTATGGCCACCGATTCGGCGTTGTGGCGCACATGCTGCACCACGCTGTCGAGCTTGTTGCGCATTTGCTCCAGTGCGGCCATCAGCTGCCCCATTTCATCGTTGCCAGCAGGGGGGATGGACTGGGTGAGGTCGCCACTGGCAATTTGGCTGGCGGCCTGCACGGCTTGCTGCGCAGGGCGTGCCACAGAGCGGGTGACCAGCACGGCAAACAGTATGGACAGCAGCGCGCTCACGCCCATGCCCATGATGACCCACCACTGGGCAGAGCTGCGTACGGCATCGCCTTGCTGGCTCAGTGTGCGCGCATCGCTTTGGGTCATGGCCGCGAGCTTGCCCACGGTTTCTGCCAAGGCAGCAAAGCTGGGCTCGGCTTCTTCGCTGTACATGCGCTGCAGTGACTGCAAACGGGCTTCATCGCTGCTGCCGCTTTGGTGCACGTCCAGGGCGGCCTGCACGAACTTGCGGTGCGCGACCAGGTACGTGTCGCGGTGCTGCTGGTAAGCGCGCATGAGCTGCAACTCTTGCTCGGAATGGGGCAAGGCTTCGTAATTTTTTTCGGACTGCGTGATGGAAGTCAGTACCCCTTGCGCTTGCTGCAGCAGTGCTTGGGCGTTGCTGCTGGCTTGTGCTGGGAGCAAATGGCTTTCCAGCCGCCGAAAACGGTTCCACTGTGAGCGGATGTTGCCCGCTTCTGCCACGCTGGGCAGGGCACTGTTGCCCATGGTTTGCATGGCAAGGTGCATGCGCTCGAGTTGGGCCAAGGCAATGCCGCCAAGGCCGAGGGTGAGAACCAAGAGCAAGGCAAAAGCCAGGCCTAGTTTGGTGCCAATTTTGAGATTTGTAATGCGCATGAAATTGCATCCCGGTGTATGTGTGTGCAGGCTTGCTGGGGTGTGCCAGCTGCACAGATATTTTCATTCTTTCCAATGCGGTGGCATTTTCAGCGACACCAAAAAAATCAGGGAATGCTGGAGGGTGCGCACAGGGCTTGGTGTGCGCCGTCATACGGATGACTTGATGGCTTCATGCGCCTGTCACAAAGCTTGTCGACACTGCGCAGGCATTGATCTTTATGGGAAGAAAGCCAAGCCATGATGAATAGCCAGACCGCCGTTTTGGACAGTGAAGACCTGCCTACCAATCTGAGTGACAACCCGGAGTTTCAGACCGTGGTGGACAGCGCCGTGTCGCGCCGTGGTTTTTTGCGCAGTGGCACTGGCCTGACAGCCGCCATGTTTTTGGGCCTGGGCGGGGGTCTGGCCGGTTGTGCCACTTCAGGGGGCCATACCAGCCAGCCTTTGCTGGGGTTCAAACCAATTGCCATTTCTACGGCAGATACGGTGCAAGTGGCTCCCGGCTACAGCGCCAAGGTGCTGGCCCCGTGGGGCACGCCTTTGGTGGATGGTGCAGCGAACTTCAAGGGCGATGGCAGCGAAGATGCTGCGGCGCAAGCCTTGCAGGTGGGGGATAACCACGACGGTATTCACTTTTTCGCGCTGGATGGCAAGAGCCACGAAGGCTTGCTGGTGATGAACCACGAGTACTGCACCGTGAATGAGAAAACCGGTGCCTCCACCTGGCTGTTTGGCCGCAAAGGTGCCGATGCCCAGAAAAAATGGAGCAAAGACCATGTGCACAAATCCATGAATGCACATGGTGTGTCGGTCATCCACATTCAAAAAAATGCCAAGGGGCAGTGGGACATCGTCAAGGGCAGTGTGTACAACCGCCGGATCACCGCTTTTTCTGCCATGGAAATGACAGGGCCAGCAGCGGGTGATGCGCTGCTGCAAACCAAGGGCGATCCTTCAGGCCGCCGTGCGCAGGGCACGTTCAACAACTGCGGTAACGGCTTTACCCCTTGGGGCACTTACCTGGCCTGTGAAGAAAACTTTAACAACTACTTTGGCACCGGCGCCGGGGAAGACCGCCGCAACGCTGCGCAAAAGCGTTATGGCATCTCGGCCAAGGCCAGCCTGTTCCAGTGGGAAAAGCACGAAGCACGCTTTGACTATGTGCAAGAGCCCCATGAAGCCAATCGCTTTGGCTGGATTGTGGAAATTGACCCCTTCAACCCCGGCAGCATTCCCCAAAAGCGCACGGCGCTGGGGCGTTTCAAGCATGAGAACGCGCCGTTTGCGTTGACCAAAGATGGCCGTCCGGTGGTTTACATGGGCGATGACCAGGCCAACGACTACATCTACAAATTTGTCTCCAAGCACCCCTATGTGCCCGGCGGCAAAACCAGCCACTTGCTGGATGAAGGCGATCTGTACGTTGCCCGCTTTGACGCAGGCAAGGCCTCGGGCGACTTTGCGGGCACGGGCCAATGGTTGCTGCTGGACAAACAGCGCAACGGCAAGCTCCAGGCCGATGCGCAGTTTGCCAACCAGGCGGCCGTGCTGGTGCATGCGCGCATGGCCGGTGATGTGGTGGGCGCCACCAAGATGGATCGCCCCGAGTGGGTGACGGTGC
>NZ_CADEPJ010000217.1 GCF_902829245.1 Comamonas jiangduensis
CATCACGGCCATTGAGCCCGTGGACAACGGCGTGTATGTGGGCACGGACAGCGACTTGGTGTTTCTGGCGGGCACGCAGTGGGATCAGCTGGCCCACGTGCCGCCGCTGCGCGGGCCGGTGGTGCTGGGCTCAGGGGTGCAGGCGCCGGGGCACAGCCTGAAACTGGGCGATGGCACAGGCGCTGGCCAAGCCATGGTGTGTATTGCCGGGGGCGAGGTGGTGGCTGGCTTTAGCGGAGGGCAGACCGAGAGCTTGACGGATGGGCGCTGGAAAACCAGCGTCAAGCAAGTGAGCGCTGCATTCCGGGATGTGGAAGGCTTGCCCCAGTACATGGCGGTGCCCGTATGAGCGCCCTGTGGAGCCCCTACGCATTTGATGTGGGCGGGCAGCCCTATGCCCTGAGCGCTCCCCCTGCCTTGCGCGCCATTGGCGGCCAGCTGACGGCAGTGCAGGCGGCCATGGCCCAAGATGTGTTCGTGCGGTTTTGCAATGCCCAGCGGTATTCGCTGGTGCCCAACCCATCAGAGATAGGCAGTCTGCCCGATGGCACGGCCTACCGCATTGACGTTGTAGGGGTGCAGGCCATCATGCAGGTGTGGCCATCGCCTAGCGTCAGCGAGGAGCAGTCCGGCGGGATTGTGGTGTTTTACTGGGGCGTTGGCAGCTACATCATCACCGGCGCAGGCGGCTGGAAGCCGCGCAAGGTATCCCAGACGTTTCTTGCCTGGAACTTCTACCGCACGCCTGCGGGCAAGTATTTTTGCGACAGCCTGCTGCCGTTTGTGGGCGATGGCAGTCGGTGCGGCGCAGCCGAGATGAATGGGGAGGCGCTCGGTGAGGCGCTGTACGGTGGAGAGTCCGTAGCCGTTTTGCCGGGTGGGTATCTGTTTTGGGAAGAAAAGCGCCGCCTTGCAGCCATGGATGCCGCAGGACAGTTCATTTTTTTGGAAATGTCCGGCAACCAGTACGCGCTGACGAAGCCCGCGACTGCGCTGTCCCCCTCAGACCCCGCCACTTCAGAGAAGGTGGTGAGTACGGTACAGCTGGCCAGCGGGCAGGCTTTTTCTGACGACTATAAGTTTGCCAGCTACCACCGCACGCAGTCGGAGTTTATTGTGGTGGGCACCACGCAAGAGGGCAACTGGCGCGAGCGCTCTGTAATGAAGACCGTAATCAGCAGGCAGCAGCCGTATGCCAAGGTCACTGAGGCGTTTGCTGTCAGCACCGACCGCACCGAGGAGGTGTTTACTGAACTGCATCGTGGGCAGGAGCAGTACAACGTAGTGTGGACGGGGAGCAAAACCACCACCCGCGAGGCGCCGACCGCAGGGCACCCACTGTACGACAGCTACAACTTTGAGGGCTACCCAGCGACGGCTACGGCCTGCTTGACCCTTGCACTTGCTTCGGAGTACGAGACAGTCGTGCGCGCCAGGGCCTATGCCAAGGAGCGTCAGTGGTGGGGCATTGGAGTGGGACTGTCGGGCAATCCATACGACGTGATGCTGGATATTGAGGAAGAAGCCGAGCACATAGACGTGAACATTACACGTGTCCGCTCAATCGAGACAACCGCACCCAATCTATTGGATCGAACATGGCCCCTGGAGAATTTGTTCCCAGGTGCCCCAATACCGTATGGGCCCTATGTACTACCGTTCGAGGAGCCCGCATCTGATACACCGCCACCTGCTGCCGGGGAATACGGCAAATCATCAGAGAAGATCACGTTCAAACGCAAATACATAACCACGTTGCGCGCGGACGGTTACGAGCTGCCTCTGTCGCGCATCGACCTTTCTATATCCCTCAATTTCTCCGGTAACAGCCAGATGCCGGGCGAAGTGCAAGGAGGGTACGTGTACCGGAAGTTGGACGGCTTCGACGAGAAGTTGCAGATTGCTGTGCTGTTGGAGGAGGCGCTGGAGGATATGTATATCCAGACATCCCCGTTTGGTAACGTCTATGAGTCCACGGTGCACTACCAAAAGGTAAGAAGGCGGACGGTGTATCTGCGCGATCGCCGGATTTACGAAGTTGAGATTTCCCGCTGGGCGGAACAGTCGATTATCGGGCGCCACCAGATTACGCTGAGACACTCCCCGGAGCTGGCGGGGGAGTACACCTACAACGGCGACTGGGGCGCGATCGCCGTGGCGACCATGACGGCCGAAGCCCAAACGGCCGCTGACGGCTCTAGGATCAAAGGCACGTACACGGCTGCGGCCGCACCGATTGATCGCGGCCCCATGATTTTCTTTGTGTACAAGGCTGACGTTCTCGCAGTTGGGCAGGGCCCCCAAAACTACAGCATCAGTTTGCTGCAGCCACTGCCAGCGCCTGATTTTCGTGGCCTGGGAAACTATCAGTTCACACACGACCCGGTGAGCGGCGGCTGCCTGATAACTGGCTCTGGGCTTACTGCTTTGCTAGTTACTACGGCTGGGGCCGTTACACCCCTGTCGTCTGTTACTGGGCAGCCCGACAGCGAACTGAGCACAAGCAAAGGCTCCATATGATTATCTGCAACACCCTCTCTGGCGCTGTGTCTGAGTACAGCGGCCACGACTTCCAAAGCATCATCCCCACGCATGGCGGCAGCTCTGATGGCTTGTTTGCCTTTGGCGGCGACACCGATGCAGGTGAGCCCATCGTGGCAGAGATTCGCCTGCCCGCCACGCTGCGCCAGTCCACCCTCAAGCAGCAAATTCAGATGGTGTACCTGTCCATGCGCGGGCAGGGTGAGGCTGAGTTTTCTGTGCTGGGGCCGGGTGCCCAGGCATGGAGCTACCGCTTTGCGCTGCGCGATAGCGAACAAACGCGCTGCCCGGTGGGCAAGGGCATCCGAGAAAACTACATGGGGTTTGCGCTGCGCACTCCCGAGGGCCAAGCCTTCACTTTGGATCGCATCGAAGTGATGACTGCCGCATCCAAGACACGGAGAGTTTGATATGGCAACAGAGTTTGAATTCAATGGGCCTGCAGAGATTGTGCAGGACAAGTACCAGCGCTCGATTACGCTGGCCGAGCAAGCCTCTGCGGCTGCCACGTCGATGCAAGATGCGCTCAATGCCAGCATCTACGCCCCGCCCACCATCAGTGTGAGCTGGGCCACGATGGCCGCGCCCACCTTGCCAGAGGTGCCAGATTTGCCAGCCATGCCCACGGTGGCCTTCACCGCGCCCGGTGACCAGCCCGGTGCGCTGGATCTGGCGGACATGCCGGATGTGGTGGTGGACGGCTTTGACCAGCCAGCGCCGTCCATGAACTTTGGCACGGCCCCCAGCAT
>NZ_CADEPJ010000218.1 GCF_902829245.1 Comamonas jiangduensis
GGGCACCGACCACTACAAACGCGCCACCCTGGACGGCAACTGGAAACTGGGTGAAACCACCGCCTTGCGTTTGAATGCCATGGCCCATGACGCGGATGTACCCGGTCGTAATGGCCCCGAAAACCAGCGCTGGGGGATTGCACCTTCGGTGACGTTTGGCCTGAACACGCCCGATCGCCTGACCCTGTCTTTGCAGCATCTGGAAACCGACGATGTGCCAGATGGCGGCATGCCCTTCAATCGCCCCGCCACCTACCCCACCAGTGGCACGCACATCATCAAGCCCACGACCGGCGGCAATCGCGAAAACTGGTACGGCCTGCGCGGCCTGGACATGCAAAAGGAGCGCAGCGATGTGTTCACGGTCAACTACGAGCACGACCTGAGCGACACCAACCGATTCCGCAACACCCTGCGCTATACGGATTCCACCCAGAAGTACATCTGGGCGCAGCCCGATGACAGCAAGGGCAACGTGGCATCCGGGCAGGTATTTCGCCGCTACAACACCCGCCACTCTGCAACACAAACATGGCAAAACGTCAGCGAGTTGACGGGGCAAAGCAACTGGCTGGGCCTGAAAAACCGCTTTGCCTTCGGCGCAGAAATTGCACACGAAGCCTCGGAGTACGGCAGCTACTCGGGCACAGGATTTAGCAGCAACGCAGCAGCCTGCACCGGCGCGAATGCGCAGTACTGCACCAGCTTAAGCAACCCCGGCGGTGTATTTAGCGGCACGATTGTCAAAGGCCCCATCACCAACCAGTTCCAGTCCAACACACTGTCGCTGTATGGCTTTGACACCATCGACTTGAACGACCGATGGCTGTTGAACACCGGCCTGCGCCTGGACCACTACCGCACCCGCGCCAGCACGACCACCGAAAATTTTGAGCGTGTGGACACTTTGCTGAACTACCAATTGGGCGTGGTGTACAAGCTCACCCCGCAGGGCAATCTGTATGCCTCGATGGGCAGCTCCTCCACGCCTGGCAACAGCAATCTGGGTCTGGATGGGAACACCGCGATCAATAACAGCACGGGCACACGAGGCACCCTGAATGCGGAAGACCTCAAGCCCGAGAAAACGCGCTCCATCGAATTTGGCACCAAATGGGAACTGCTGGAACAGCGCCTGAGCGTCAACGCAGCCATCTTCCGCAATGAAGTCACCGACGCACGGGTGACCGATGGCGTAGGCAGCAACAACTACGCGCGCATGTCGGGCCAAAAAGTGGTCAATGGCTTGGAGCTGGGGGTAGCAGGACGCGTTGCGCCCGGCGTGGATGTGAGCTTTGGCTACACCTTCATGGATAGCGAGCAAAAAGACATCGGCTTGACCAGTGCAGGGAAACCCAAAGCCGGCACGGGCATGGCCTTCCCTGGTACACCCAAGCACAGCGCCAGCCTGTGGGCCACGTACAAGCCCACGCAAAAGCTCACTATGGGCCTGGGTGCATATGCGCAAAGCAGCATGAATGCCAGCTACGCGGATAACGGTGATGCGTTGCTGATTCGCCAAGTCAGCGGCTACGCCCGCTACGACGCCATGCTGAGCTACGTCATCAACCCCAATGTGACGTTCCAGCTGAATGTGATGAATCTGGGCGACAAGCAGTACTACGCTTCAGCCAATTCCCCGCACTATGCCACCTTGGGTGCTGGCCGCTCTGCTGTCGCAGCGCTGAAGTTCAACTACTGATGCACACAACCCTGGCCCCGGTTTCGACCAGGGCCAGTCGCACACCACCAAGC
>NZ_CADEPJ010000219.1 GCF_902829245.1 Comamonas jiangduensis
TGGAGTTCTATTACCCCGAAGAGATTGCAGCCTTCGAGCCCGAATTCATCGAGGCCCAAAAAGCGGCCTACATGGAAACCGCCATCGAAGACGATGAAATCGGTGAGCGCATGGACGCCGGGCGCCGCGCCCTGATGGAGCGGGGCGACAACGAGGTCGGCCCCTACCAAAGCCCGATGGAAGATGGCATGCAGCATTTCCATGCGTGGTATCGCCAGACAATGGGGCCCCACCTGCCGCAACGCTGAGCTTTTTTGCTACGCTCTCCAGAGCTGCCAGCACCCACCCCATGGGCGCTGGCAGCTCTTTTTTATTCAAAAACACACAACAATACCGATCAGGGACGACAGACCATGCAAGTGCTATGGATGGTGGTGGGCGCATTTCTTTTTGCCACCATGGGGGTCTGCATCAAATACGCAGCCCCTTATTTCAATACGGCAGAAATTGTTTTCTACCGCGGTCTCATCGGCATGCTGGTGCTGTGGCTGCTCAGCGCCTCGCAAGGCGTCTCCCTCAAAACCGCGCACCCGTGGATGCACACGTGGCGCAGCCTGGTGGGCGTTACTGCCATGGGCTCCTGGTTTTATGCCATCACCCAGATGCCGCTGGCCAGTGCCATGACGCTGAACTACATGAGCAGCCTGTGGATTGCAGTTTTCTTGCTAGCGGGCGCACTGTGGTCACTGCACCCGCGCAGCGGCAAGCCTCGGCAAGCCCTCAACATCCCCTTGGTGATCACCATCGTGGTGGGGTTTGCGGGCGTGGTGCTGATGCTACAACCCAGCTTTGCCCAGGAACAAACCACGGCCGCACTGATTGGTCTGGGATCAGGGCTGCTGTCCGCACTGGCTTATATGCAGGTGGTGGCCTTGTCACGCATAGGAGAGCCCGAATCGCGCACCGTGTTCTTCTTTGGCCTGGGCTGCACGGTGGCTGGCTTGGTGGCCAGCATGTTCACGGGCTTTTCACAGTGGCCGGGCTGGCAAGCGGCGTGCTGGCTGATTCCGATTGGCTTGCTCGCAGCAGGCGGGCAGTTGTGCATGACCAAAGCCTACGCCAACGCCAAAACTCCACGCGGCACACTGGTGGTGGCCAACTTGCAGTATTCGGGCATTGTGTTTGCGGGCCTGTACAGCCTGTTTCTGTTTCAAGACCAGTTGGGCTGGGAAGGCTGGCTGGGCATGGCACTGATTGTGCTGTGCGGCATTGCTGCCACCATCTTCCGTGCACGCGGTGTTGCCAGCGTTGCGGCCACCAAAAGCTAAACCCCAACAGCCGGCTACTTATATGAAAAGAGGAGCTGCTTGCGCTCTATTTAATTAGGTTTCAATTAGTTTTATATCTAAAAACCTTATCT
>NZ_CADEPJ010000220.1 GCF_902829245.1 Comamonas jiangduensis
CCCAAAAAGCGGCTCTTGTACTGACCTTGTCTTCCAAAGGCCCTGCCACACTGAAAACGGCGGCTGAGACAGCATCTAAAGCCGCTCGTCGTCGCGATGTGATTGCATCTAAGCTGGCAAAGCTTGGGGTTGCGCTTCCTGTTTAAGTGCAGTGCCAACACATGGGTGCACTGCTGACCAGTCAGTTGTGAGCCCTTAATAACAAAACCCGCTTGTGCGGGTTTTTTGTTTAGCCTCCCCATGTTTCGGGTGCTGCGTTGTATAGAAAATTGGTGGAAAGTTTTTGCGGCTTAGACTGCAGGAATGTCTAGCCTCTACGAATCAATGACCGGTGCCCTGCGTGAGCACTGGAAAGCACATAACAACGCATACCCCCAGCGCTTTGAGCTGACAGTCAGTGCACATGCGGCCCTGGTGGAAAACCGTGAGCTGGTGGTCACGACCATGAACTACAGCAACCGCAGTGCGTTGGGCGATGACTTCTTGGGCGTGCCCATTGTTGTGTCTGACGCTGGCAATGTGATGGTGGCCGCTGATGGCACACGCGTGTCGCTTAGCATCTGATAAGCGGCTTCGGTCTCCGTGTGCAGGGGAATCAGGACAGCACCCAGGCGGGCGCTGCGCTCATGCCTCTGGAACAAAGATAGCCCGCACTTAGCGGGCATTTGCTTTGATAGCGTGGCTGATTAGCCTTCAGCTTCTTCCAGCGCTTGCTGAGAAACGACCTCAAAACTGGCCTTGTCCGTGTCTTCGTCAACGGCCGTGATGCGGATCACGACCAATAGGCCAGACTCGGTTTCAATGTCCAGTTCTTCGCCGACTTCAAGCGCTTCTTCAGAGTGAGTGGCTGCCAGCAGGGCGTCAATGCAGTCGTACTTCTCTTCATCGCAGCCGCGCGACCAGACTTTGCCCATGGCTGCAAGGGCAAACGCATCCTCAGGCGACTGCTGCCCATCCTCCAAATCCAGCTGGTCGGGATTCTTTTCCGGCGAAGCCTGGGTATCAGGCTTGCCAGCGCGGTAGCCTTTCTTTGCCACCTGGGCAGTAGCAGGTGCCAGCAGCTTGATATAGATGGGCTCTTCCGATGCCAGGCCGGACAGCTCACCGTAGAGGATGTTGTCCTGTAGCTCTTCGCCGTTGTACTGAAT
>NZ_CADEPJ010000221.1 GCF_902829245.1 Comamonas jiangduensis
GCACCAAGGCCGACCCCGCCTACGGCGCAGGCGTGAATGCGGCGCTGGAAGCCCTCAAAGCTGGCAAGCTGTAAGCAGCGACCGCTGCACGGCACCGTGTTGGGACATGCGGCTCACCGCAATCCCAACTCTATGCCCATAGCGGCGGCGCATGCCCGGCCCTCTTTGCCCCGTGCGAAGAGGGCTTTTTTGCAGCCACACCGCCGCTGCGGGGGCCACCATCAACCCACCGTCTCCAGCGCACTGCGCGTTGATGGGAGGGTGGCTGCATAAGGCTGGGTATGGCTGCAGCACCGTTGCTTAACGCTGCCTCCCGTACCGACTAACTTGCTTATTTGCTTAGTTAGGCAGTTGATCCGCCTCAGGCACAGCCACTTGCAAATGCAAGATGGTGAAATACAGCGCCACATCGCCTTGCTGATCGACATAGGTGCCCACTGCCCGCTGCAAGCGAGCGGCAATGCTCAGGCACTCCATACCCACAGGCTTGCCCCCTTGCAAACGGGGCGTCGTCAGCAGGGCCAACTGGTTCTCGCGCCCAAAATCATGCACCACTTCCAGCGCCTGGCCGTGCTGCGCAGGAATGGCCTCATTGGCCCAGCTCCAGACAAAGCTGCCCTCTTGGTCACTGCTGGTGCCCACCAGACACACCGTGGCAATCACCTCATGCAGCGGTGCCTCAAAAGCCAGCAGCGCACGCTCCAGATCCCAGCGGCATTTCAAGGGCGCGGTCAACCCCATTTGCTGCGGCCATTCGGCGTTGCGGGCCACCATGGTTTCGGCGGCTTCGCGGCTCCATGCCGCCCAGTCTGTGGTGTGAAGTGCTTGGCTCATTCCCAATCCGTTGTGCTGTAGGAGCTGCCGATTGTCAGCTACATGACGACCTTGACGCAGCCATATGGCTATGCTGATCCCAAGCCCCCTGCACAGTCCAGCCACGGGCCACAAGTACAACCACCGGAGACACCACCATGCCCAGCGCGCGCTACCCTTTTCCCGACCTGAATACCCTGCCCGAAGATCTGCGCAGCCGCATTCTGGAAGTGCAAGAAAAAGCCGGCTTCATCCCCAATGTGTTTTTGGCGTTTGCCCGCCGCCCTGCCGAATGGCGCGCTTTTTTTGCCTACCACGATGCGCTGATGCTCAAAGACGGGGGTAGCCTGTCC
>NZ_CADEPJ010000222.1 GCF_902829245.1 Comamonas jiangduensis
TTCACCGCCAGCGTCTGCAACCTCAACCCCACCAGCCGCGGCACGGTGCACATCCGCAGCCCCAACTTTGAAGATGCGCCCAGCATTGCGCCCAATTACCTGAGCACCGCCGAAGACCAGCGCGTGGCCGCCGAGAGCCTGCGCGTCACGCGCCGCATCGTCAGCCAATCTGCGCTGGCGCGCTACCAGCCGCAAGAATTCAAGCCCGGGGTGCAATACCAAACCGATGAAGAGCTGATCCGCCTGGCGGGCGACATTGCCACTACCATCTTCCACCCCGTAGGCACCACCAAAATGGGGCGCAACACCGACCCCATGGCCGTGCTGGACAGCCACCTGCGCGTGCGCGGCATACAGGCGCTGCGCGTGGTGGATGCCGGGGCCATGCCCACCATCACCAGTGGCAACACCAACAGCCCCACGC
>NZ_CADEPJ010000223.1 GCF_902829245.1 Comamonas jiangduensis
GTACTCGGCCGCGGAAGGCTGCGCCACCAGCTGGCACCTGATGCACTACGGCCAACTGGCCCAGTCCGGCGCCGGTCTACTGATCCTGGAAGCCACCGCCGTCGAGGCCCGGGGCCGCATCAGCGCCCACGACCTGGGCCTGTGGAACGATGCCCAGGTACAGGCGCTGCGCCCGGTGCTGGCGCACATCCGCCGCTACAGCCCCATGCCCGTGTGCATGCAACTGGCCCACGCCGGCCGCAAGGCCAGCAGCCGCCGGCCCTGGGAAGGCGGGGGCGCCCTGTCTGCCGACCACCCTGAGGCCTGGCAAACCCTCAGCGCCAGCGCCCAGGGCTTCATGCCCACCGACCCGCTGCCAGCCAGCGCCACGCTGGAAGATATTGCCCAGATCAAGCAGGCCTTCGTCGACGCCGCCGTGCGCGCGCACGGCCTGGGGCTGGATGCGCTGGAGCTGCACGCCGCCCACGGCTATCTGCTGCACCAATTCCTGTCGCCCCTGTCCAACCTGCGCAATGACGCCTATGGCGGCAGCCTGGACAACCGCATGCGCCTGACGCTGGAGGTGTTCGACGCCATCCAGGCGGCCCTGCCAGCGGGCTTTCCCATCGGCGTGCGCATCTCCGCCACCGACTGGGTGGACGGCGGCTGGGACCTGGCGCAAAGCCAAGTGCTGGCACAGGCACTGGCACAACGCGGCTGCGCGTTCTTTCATGTCTCCAGCGCCGCACTGCACCCGGCGCAGCAGATCCCCATCGGCCCTGGCTACCAGGTGCCACTGGCCGACGGCCTGCGCCGCCACCTGCAGGGGGCCATGCCCGTGATTGCCGTGGGCCTGATCACCGACCCGCAGCAGGCCCAGGCTATCCTGGATGCCGGCCAAGCCGATGCCATCGGCGTGGCCCGCGCCATGCTCTACAACCCGCGCTGGCCCTGGGAGGCCGCCCGCCAGTTGGGCGCCCAAGTGGCGGCCGCCCCGCAGTACCTGCGCTGTGAGCCACATGGCGCCAAGGGCCTGTTGCAAATGGCGGCCACGACCTAATCCGGGCGGGGCAGTATGGCGCTGGACAGCCCCTACACTGGGCGGCTGTGTTCACCAACCCGCCCCTCATCCAGCCTGACGCGCTACGCCACCTGGCCGCCGACATCGCCCAGTCCATCCACGCGGGCGTGCTGCAGCCAGGCGACAAGCTGCCGTCGGTGCGCAGTTGCTGCGCCGCACGCGGCGTCAGTCCGTCCACGGTGTTCCAGGCCTACTACCTTGCTGGAGGCGCGCGGGCTGATCCGTGCGCGCGAGCGTTCCGGCTACTACGTGGCCTCGGGCGCCCACCACCCGCCGCCTGAACCCGAGATCGCCCGGCTGCCGCCCCCGGCCTCGCTGACGGTGGATGTCAGCGAGCGCGTGTTCTCCATCCTGCAAGCCAGCTTTCAGCCAGGCACGGTGGGCCTGGGCAGCGCATTCCCCGCGCCCCAGCACTTCCCGTGGAACAAGCTGGCGCAGTCGCTGGCCGCCTGCGCACGCCAGGCCCAGCCGCAGGCCCTGCTCGATGACCTGAGCACCGGCCACAGCGGCCTGCGCCGCCACATCGCCCGCCGCTACCTGGCCGATGGCATGCCGCTGCACATGGATGATGTGGTCATCACCAACGGCGCCTTGGAGGCCCTGAACCTGTGCCTGTCTGCCGTCACCCGCCCCGGCGGCGCGGTGGTGGTGGAGTCCCCCTGTTTTTACGGCGCACTGCAGGCGCTGGAGCGCTTGGGCCTGCAGGCCATTGAAGTGCCAACGCATCCGCGCGATGGCATTGATTTACAGGCGCTGGAGGCGGCCATCACCACCCACCAGCCGCAGGCCATCTGGTTGATGAGCAATTTTCACAACCCGCTGGGCAGCCTGATGCCAGCGCCGCACAAGCAAGCCCTGTGCGATATGGCTGCGCGCCTGCAAATACCCGTGATTGAAGACGATGTCTACGGCGAGCTGTATTTTTCAGCCCGCCGCCCCCTGCCCATCAAGGCCTATGACCGCGCAGGCTGGGTGCTGCATTGCAGCTCGTTTTCCAAGTGTTTGGCCCCCGGCTGGCGCATTGGCTGGGTCACCGCCGGCCGTTTCACACAGGGGGTGGCCCGGCAAAAGCTCACCACCTCCATCAGCACCAATGCCCCGGCACAAGCGGCGTTGGCACATTACTTGGAGGGCGTGGGCTACGACAAGCACCTGCGCCAGTTGCGCCACATCTTGCTCACCCAACGCGATGCAATGGCCCAGGCGATCGCCCAGTACTCCCACCCGGCACCCGCGCCACCCGGCCAGAAGGCGGCTACCTGATGTGGGTAGAGTTGCCCGAAGGCTGCGATGCCTTAGCTCTGCACCAGCAGGCCTTGACCGCCGGGATTAGCCTGGCTCCCGGCCCGGTGTCTCGGCTTCGCAACGGTTTGAGCGCTGTATCCGGCTGAATTTTGGCTTGCAATGGGATGCGCGCACCATGCCTGCCCTGCAGCAGCTGGGCCGGTGGTGCACCGAGATGCAGCAGCACGACAAACGTAGCTAACAGGTGCCGTGCCCTGTGTTTAGCTTTTAGCGTTTAGCGAGGTGCCAAAAAAGTGGTGTGCGCGGACACGGCAATCTTGGGATCGGCCTGCGCACGCACCTCAATCACCACAGGGTTGGAGCCTGGTTGCGCCGCACCATAAGGCGCTTGCAGGCGCACCACCACCCAGCGGTCTTCGGCCGCACCCAGCGCCACCGCGGTGTCTGACGCCACACGCAGCCCGTTAAGGCCCGAGGCTGACAGCACATAGTGCTGCGGCACTTCTGTGGCATTGCCGATCTGCACGCGGTAGATGTTCTCCATCATGCCGCCCGCCACGATGCGCGAGAGCGTGCCCCGGTCACGCACCACGTCCACCTTCAGCGGCACGCGCACGTACAAGCTAGTCACCATAGCCACGGTGATGGCCAGCAGCCCCGCGCCGTACAGCAGCACGCGCGGGCGGAATACGCGGCGCAGCATTTGCGCACGGCTCCAGCGCTGTGCCAGGGCTTGCTCGGTACTCCAACGCACCAAACCGCGCGGATAGTGCATTTTGTCCATGACGCTGTTGCAGGCGTCAATGCACAGGCCGCAGCCAATGCATTCGTACTGCAAGCCATCGCGAATATCAATGCCCACCGGGCAGACCTGCACGCACAGTGTGCAGTCAATGCAGTCACCCAAACCTTGGGCGCGGTAGTTGGCATCTTTGGCACGCGGGCCACGGCCCTCGCCGCGCGCGGCGTCGTAGCTCACGATCAGTGTGTCCTTGTCAAACATGGCGCTTTGAAAGCGTGCATACGGGCACATGTATTTGCACACCTGCTCGCGCAAAAAACCAGCATTGCCGTAGGTGGCCAGGGCATAAAACGCAATCCAGAAAATCTGCCAGGCACCTTGCCACGCCATCACCTGCACCGCCAAATCGCGGATGGGCACGAAATAGCCCACGAAGGTGAAGCCCGTCCACAGCGACAGCAGCAGCCACAGCAGGTGCTTGCCGCCACGCCGGGCCGTTTTCTCCAGCGTCCAGCCGCTGCCGTCCAGGCGCAGGCGCGCGCTGCGGTCGCCCTCCAGCCGGCGCTCGATCCACATGAAGATCTCGTGTACACCGTCTGCGGGCAGCTGAAGCCACACCACAGGCGCCCGGCTACGGTGGTGAACAAAACAGCGCCAGGGCGCTGACGATGAGCAGCGCCGTCAGATAGATGAAGTCCTGTGGGTACAGCAGCCAGCCGAAGACGTAAAACGCCGCTGCTCCAGATCGAACAGCAAGGCCTGGCGCCCATGAATTTGCAGCCAGGGCACACCGTAAAAAAACAGCTGCGTGATCCACACCAGCGCCCAGCGCCAGCGGGAAAACAGACCCTGGATGGAACGCGGCTGAATCTTCTTGCGCGCTTCATAAAAAGAAACTGCGGCAGGCTCTGCGTGGATCGGAATTGTCTTGCGCGGCGCGTGCTGGCTGCCGCCGACATTCGTGGAAGTGTTGTGATGAGGCATAGCGTGAAAGGGCTCGCCCGCCAGTCCCTACCAGCGGTGCACCACCGCGACTGTGCGCGCCCGGCGCCCGGAACAAAAGCATCAGATTGGGGGCAAAAACACCGGATCAGATGCACCTCAACCCAACATCACCATATCAGTTCAGTAAAAAGTGAGCTGCTGGCGCTAGTCAAATAATGCTTTGCATCTGCTTTAACCCTAAAACGCTTATCCAATCAACGCTAACAGCTCTTTTTTTTAACGAATGCACGCCATCAGGACCAACGGCACTTCAGTACACGCGCGAATTGCCGACATGCACGATAAGGCCCTGTAAGCCTGTATTGCATCTGAGCGCACCATGCTGAACGCAACCCACCTCCCCCCCCGCTTCCCGACACGGCCGTGCTCACCAATAGCACGCCGCTGGACGAGGCGCAGAAAACCGCCACCGCCAGCAGCCAGGGCCAGCAGAACATGCGCAATGCGCAGATCCTGGAAGCCTCGCTGCAGGTCAGCCTGCAGACCGGCAACGACAGCCTGGCCCTGCTGTACCGCACGGCGGTGGATGCCATCAACCAGGAGCTGGCGCCCGAGCTGGGCCCCGACGCCATCCAGAACGCCATGGGCCAGGACCACAGCGCGCAGGCCACGGCAGGCCGGATCGTGGGCCTGTCCACCGCGATGTTCGACGCCTATGCGGCCCGCTACCCCGACAAGGAGCTGGCCGAGGTGGCCCAGGATTTTGTGGCGCTGATCCGCGGCGGTTTCAAGCAGGGCTACCAGGAGGCGCAAGACATCTTGAACAGCCTGGGCGTGCTGGGCGAAGGCAGCCCGGTGGCGGCCGGCATTGCCCAAACCTACGAGCTGGTGCACAAGGGCTATGACGACTGGCTGCAGGCCAAGCTGGGCGCGCTGCGCGGGGATGCCGCACCCAGCGCCTCTGCTGACGCCGCGCCTGCCGCGCCAGGCCCGGCCACTGCCCCCTGAGTCCGGGGCGGGCACGCAGGATTGAGCTGGGTGCACAAAATGGCAGGAAACTCAGACTGCACCTACGCAGTCAGCTATGGTTTTTAGATTCCAACGCGTGCGCCTGCTGAAAAAAAAGCCGCCGTCCTGCATCCCTGGCGGGCCAGACTTCGACAATCGAGACACACGGTGGCCCCGTGCCACGC
>NZ_CADEPJ010000224.1 GCF_902829245.1 Comamonas jiangduensis
GTTCAAATAGCGTCCAAATTCAGGGTCATCTGGAGGAACGTCAAGCTGTCCGTTGCCATAGCGCCTAACCAGATACTCACAGATGGCTGCGGATTCCGTCAGACGCACGTCGCCGTCCAGCAATAAGGGCACCGTGCCCAGCGGGTTGACCGTCAGATAGTCTCGCGCCAACACCCTTGGTGGGAACGGCAGCATGTGGAGTTCATAGGGCAGATTCAACTCCTCCAGCATCCACAAACAACGGAAAGAGCGTGCACTGACACAGTGATAGAGATGCAGCATGTTCATGTACGTTTTTTCAGCGAGCGCAGGTCATGAATACCCTGCAGAGTGCGGGGGTCCATCCCCTGTTCAAAGATGCGGTGCTTCTGGATTTTCTGGGTGCCCGTGGTCGGAATCTCCGCTGCAAACCACATCCATCCTGGCGCCTTGTAGTACGCAAGATTGCTGTGGCAAAAATCGAAAATCTCCCGGGCCACCGATGCCTGATCTTGGTAGACAGCATCTTCTGCCAGCACCACGCAGGCCAGTACCTCCTCTTCCCGCACTTCGTCGGTCACGGCCATCACGGCCGCGCTTCGCACCTGCGGGTGTGTGAGGAGCAGGGCTTCCACTTCCGCGGCAGCAATGTTCTCGCCCGAGCGACGGATGATGTTTTTCCTGCGGTCCATGAAATGGAACATGCCGTCCGCATGCCGTACCACCACATCGCCGGTGTGGAACCACCCGCCACGCCAGGCATCCTCGGTAGCACGTTCGTTGTCCAGGTAGCCGCTGAAGAAGTGCCTGCGCGGCTGCTCCGCGCTGTAGCGGATCACGAGCTCGCCCGGCGTGCCGTCAGGAACAAAGTCGCCGCATTCGTCCATGACCGCAGCATCAAGTCCTGGGCTCTCCTTGCCGAAGGCGCGCGTTCCTACCTGACGCGGTTCGTGGCAGTCGCACAGCGGACGCACCATCTCCGTCATGCCCCAGATCTCCAGCAGCGGAAAACCATAGCGTTGCTCGAACACAGCATGCAACTGAGGCTCAACACCGGCGCCCAGACCGAAACGGACGCTGTGCCGACGCTCCAATGTGCTGTCTGGCTGGTTAAGCAGCATGGGCACAACCACACCCAGATAGTGGATGATGGTGGCTTTGGTGTCGCACACCTCCTGCCAGAAGCGGCTGGGCTGGAACCTGTCTGTCTGTATCTGCGCCCCACCAGTGAGCAGCATGCAGTACAGCGAAAGAATTGAGGCATTGACGTGAAAAAGCGGCAGTGGGTTGTAAAGCCGGTCCCCACCCTCCTCGATTCGAGCCAGCCCGCCCAGCGTGGCATACCACTGGCCAGCAGCCAGTTCATAGGCATTCGAAAGCACGCAGCCCTTGGGCTGCCCCGTAG
>NZ_CADEPJ010000225.1 GCF_902829245.1 Comamonas jiangduensis
GCACGCTGTAGATGCTGGGGTCGGCCTGAATCAGGCGGGTGTCAAAGCGCTGGCCGGCCAGGTAGTCACGCACGGACTGCAGCACTACGGGGCTGCGGTGCAGGTGGGCGGTGGCTTGCAGCTCTTCCAACGTGAGCCACACAGTGCGCACAATGCCTTCGTCCAGCACGCGGTGCGCATGGTGCTGGCCCAGGTCGCCGGTGAAGGCAAAGCGCATGTAGGTAATGTCGGAGCCGGTGCGGGTGCGGATGAACCGGTTCATGTAGATGCCGACCACGGCCGTGGGCGCGAAGCTGTAGGCGGTCTCTTCCAGCACTTCGCGGGCGCAGGCCTGCAAGGGGGTTTCCGCAGGGTCCAGGTGACCGGCGGGGGGGGTCAGGCGCAAGCCGTCCGCGGGATTTTCTTCCCCCAGCAAAAAACGCTGGTCGCGTTCAATAACGGCAGAGACGGTGACGTTCGGTTTCCATCGGTTGGGCATGCGCGCATTATCGCGACGCTGGAGGCGCCGCTTGTCAGTCAGCGCCGCAACTATCAGAAATTAGAGCGCTGCTGTCATGTACAGCGCGCCATCGCCGTAGGTTTCAAGGTGCATGGACTGTTGTGCATCCAGCACGGGGCATACAGAAAAACCTTGACGTTCCCAGTAGGTCTGGGAGCCCTGCACGGAAACCAGTGCCGCGTGGCGCAGCCCCCGCTGGCGCGCTTGGTGCATCAGGTGCTGCACCAGATAACGGGCCACGCCTTGGCCCGACAGCTCGGGCAGCACCGACATATCGTGCAGGTACAGCACGGGATCGCCCGCCGTGGCCGGGGTGAAGGGGCCATCAAGCGGCGTGATCTTGCCGAGGGTGGACCAGTAGGCCGCGAGATACGCCTGGAGCGTGTGCTCTCCGGCGCGCACCACCCCGACCGAGCAGTGGTGCGGCGCCGTCAGGCGCTGGCGAAATACTTCACGGCTTTCAAGGAACGCGTTGCCGTAGCAAATGGTTTGGATATGCAGCAGGCTGTCAACATCGTGCGGATTCAGGGGGCGCAGCACCCAGGGTGAGGGCAAAGCAGACACAGTCATGCCCGCCATTATCCAAGGCAGTCTTCCAGCGCAGGCTCGGGCGCCTCGTCTCGCCAACGGGCACGAATGGTTTCTAGCTCTGTGCGCAGCGTGAGGAAGACGGGCACCAAATCGGGGTCAAAGTGCCTGCCGGACTGGGCCTGCAGGTGGGCCATGGCGTCATCCACCGACCAGGCGTGTTTGTAGGGGCGCTCGGAGGTCAGGGCATCAAATACGTCGGCAATCGCCACGATGCGTGCCGCCAGCGGAATTTCCAGGCCCCGCAGGCCAGCGGGGTAGCCTGTGCCATCCCATTTTTCATGGTGCGTCAGGGCAATGCTGCGTGCCAGCTGCAAGATGCCGCTGTCGTGCTCGCCAATGATGGCGGCGCCAATCGCCGCGTGCTGGCGCATGGTGTGCCATTCGGCCTCGGTGAGCGGGCCAGGTTTGAGCAGCACGGCATCGGGAATGCCAATCTTGCCCACATCGTGCATGGGCGCGGCGTGCAGCAAGTCCTCCGCCCATTCGGGCGAGCAGCCAATCGCCAGCGCCAACGCCTGGGCGAAGTGGCTCATGCGCAGCACATGCATGCCGGTTTCGTTGTCTTTGTACTCGGCGGCACGGCCCAGGCGCTGCACGATCTCCAGCCGCGACTGGCGCAGGGCCTCGGTTCTGACCAGCGACAGGTGCGTGCGTACGCGCGCCCGCACGATGGGGGCACGCACGGGCTTGGTGATGTAGTCCACCCCCCCGGCCTCAAAGCCCTCGGTTTCATCGCCCGTTTCGGACAGTGCAGAGACAAAAATCACCGGAATGTCCTGCGTCTGTGGGTGGGCCTTGAGCTGGCGGCAGACGTCATAGCCACTGAGGGTGGGCATCATGATGTCCAGCAAGATCAGGTCGGGCTTTTGCAGCTTCACCAGTTGCAGGGCTTTGGGGCCATCGGTGGCAAATTGCAAGCGATAGTCGTCGCCCAGAATCTGGCGCAGCACATGCAAATTGGTGGGCTCATCGTCCACCAACAGCAGGCGTGGCCTACGGTCTTCATGGCTGGGCAACATCGGGAACATTCCTTGGGTCAAAAGCGGAAAGCGCAGCCAGCAGCAGCTGCACCTGGTGCAGCGCTTGGTCAAGGTCAAACAGATCCAGCGCCGCTTGCAGCGGGGCCGTCTGCGAGGCTGGTAGCCACTGGTCCAGGCACTGCAGTGATGCGCTGTCAATTTCGCCGTTGTGAAGCGACTGGGCCACGGCCTGCAAGGCCGCCTGCAGTTGCACCACTTCCGCTGGGGCCAAGGCCGCTTGCGACAGGGTGGTGTGGGCAAAGCGCTGGGGTGTGCGGCTGCGCTGAAGCTGGCTTCGGTGGCGCGCAACAAGGCCTCCACCTGGGCCAGTGCCGAGCCCAAGGCCGGCAACTGCTGGTCAAACGCGGCCGCATCGTGGTGGTGGGCTGCGTTTTCCAGCGCGGTCAGCACCGCATGCAGTTGCGGCAACGCCAAATTGCCTGCGGCACCCCGCATGCGGTGCACGATGGCGGCGGCCGTGGCCGCATCGTTGTGCAGCACCAAGGTGCGCAGCTCTTGCATGCGGTTGTGCTGCTCTGCCATAAAGCGGGCCCACGCCGCACGCAGCGCGGCCTGCCCACCCCACAGCTGCATGCCGGTGTGCCAGTCGGCCACAATGCCATCCAGGGGCAGCGGTGCCTCGGCAGGCAAGGGCGCAGCTGCAGTAGCAGGGGGGCTGGCAGGGGGGCGCGGCAGCACACGGGCGATTTCCAGCATCAGTTGGTGGGGCTCCAGCGGCTTGGCTGCAAAACCGTTCATGCCCGCTGCGTCAGAGGCGATGCGGTCTTGCGCCAGCACGCTGGCAGACAGGGCGATGATGGGAATGGCGGCGGTGCCGGTGTCCGCTTCCCACGCACGAATGGCACGCGCGGCTTCCATGCCATCCATGTGCGGCATCTGCAAATCCATCAAGATCAGGTCGAAGGGCTGGGTCTGGCGCATGCGCACGGCTGCCTGGCCGTCGGGGGCCAGATGCACGGTGTGGCCGTGGCGGCGCAGCACCAGTTGCAGCAGCTCCAGGTTCTGCGGTACATCATCGACTGCCAAAATTTGAAGGGGGGTCAAGAGCGCGGGCGCGGGCGCGGCGACGTTGTGTGGCGCCTGGCCTTGCGGCAGCGGCAGCTGCACATGAAATTCCGTGCCTTGGCCCGGGGTGCTGCGGATGTGGATATCGCCGCCCATCACCTGCGCCAATTGGCGCGAGATGGTGGTACCTAGCCCCGTGCCGCCAAAGCGGCGCGTGGTGGATGCATCAGCTTGCGCAAAAGGCGCAAAAATGTGTTCGATTTTGTCGGCAGTAATCCCGATGCCTGTGTCTTGGATGCGCAGGTGCAGCGTGCCTTGGCCATAACCCACTTCCAGGCGCACATGGCCACGCTCGGTGAACTTGACGGCATTGCCCATCAGGTTGGTCACGATTTGCTGGATGCGCAGCGCGTCACCTTGCAGGTAGCGCGGCACTTGCGTGTGTGCAGCAGCAGCTGCAGACCTTTTTTCTCAGCCTGAATGCGTTGTGCACCAATCACCAGATTGCAGACGTCGGCCACCGAGAAATCCGTAATCTCCAGGTCGACGGCGCCTTTGTCCAGCTTGGCGGTGTCCAGAATGTCGTTGAGCAGGCGCAGCATGGAACGGGCCGAGCGGTACACCGTGTCCACATAGCGTTGCTGGGTGGGGCGCAAGGGCGTGTCCAGCAGCGCTTCTGAAAAACCAATGATGGCATTCATGGGCGTGCGGATTTCGTGGCTCATATTGGCCAGAAATGTGCTGCGCGCCGCAGCGGCGGCTTCGGCTTTTTCTTTGGCTTGCAGCAAGGCGTCTGCCAGGGTTTTGCTGGCGGTGATGTCGCTCAGCAACTGGGTGATGCGCAAGGTGGTGCCATTGGCATCCAAGATGGGGCTGAAGGTGGTTTGCACCCAAAAAGTGCTGCCGCCTTTGCGCAGCGCCTGGCATTCAATGCTGGCAAAAGCGCCGGTCTGCAGCGTGCTCCATATGTGCGCAGCCTGCGCATGGAAGGCGGGGGTTTGGGGGTACAGCAAGCGGTAGTGCTGGCCTTGCACCTCATCCAGGGTGTAGCCAAACAGCTTCAAAAAGTTCTGGTTGGCGGTGAGTACATGCCCGTCCAGGCTGTACTCGACCACGGCCACGGCGCGGTTGATGGCCGCCACCGTGCCTTCAAATTCGGCGTTGCGCGCTTTGGCTTCGGTGTGGTCAATCAAGACGCCATCGATCCACTGCACCTGGCCTTGCGCGTCGTAAACGCCGCGCCCACTTTCGGTGACCCAGCGAATGTCGCCATCGCGGTGGCGCAGGCGGTATTCGCAGGCGTAGGACACGCCCGCTTGCAGCGCCTCGGTGACCGCCTGGTGCAGTGCGGTGGTGTCGCTCTCCAGCAGCAGTTGCTCCATCGGTTGGGTGTGTGCCAGCAGCGCTTCTGCAGGCCAGCCCGTGAGTGCCTCGACCGGCGTGCTGAGGAACAGGGGCTGCCATGCCGGCTGTGCAACGCGGCGGAAGGTGACGCCGGGCATGTTGCTGATCAGGGTGCGGTGCTGCTCTTCACTGCGCAGCAACGAAGATTCCATGGCTTTGCGCTGGCGCATGTCGGTCAAAAAGCCGACGAACAAGGGTTTGTCTGCCTGTGCCACCGGGCCGACGGCCAGGCGCACATCAATCAAGCTGCCGTCTTGGTGCAGGGCTTGCAC
>NZ_CADEPJ010000226.1 GCF_902829245.1 Comamonas jiangduensis
GTAGCGGGCTGCTAACTATCAGATAACCGTCCAAGATAAATTCAGTAGTATTTTTATCTATGAGGATCTTAGTAGACAGTGAATCCGTGGGTTTTCAATGCCTTACGAATCAATTGAAGAATTTCTCGTTGACGCTCCTTGGGCATTCGCGCCTCTGTTGAAGCAACACTGATTCCTGCTACCGCATCACCAGTCCTGTCATATACCGCTACACCCACAGCAAGAACACCTCGCGTAGCGTGATTACCTACTACCGACCAACCACGCTCGCGTGTGGCTGCTACCAAAGCTCGTAGTCGCTCTTGAGTCATGCCGCCATACAACGCAAGGTTGGGAGCGTTCACCTCAATGACTGCTTCGACTTCCCGATCGTCCAATGCAGATAGCAGTGCCAAACCGGCTGCACCGACACCAAGTGGCTGACGCGTTCCTTCCTTGATTACCAGAACTTGCACTGGATAGTCACCCACCTGCCGCGCAATGCAATGAGACAGACCACCATCGCGCACCACTGCAAAGGCTGCATCACCACACCCTGCACTCACACGCGCAAGCACAGGGGTCAAGCGTTCGACAAGAACTTCACGCTGCTTGGAGAGTGGTATTAAAGACTTCCAGCGCTCTCCGGGGCCGTAATGAAAACGAGTTATCAAGCTTACGTATCCCGCTGCTTTCAGCGTATGCAATATGCGATAGACAGTCGCTCGCTCTAATCCGGTCTGGCGGCACAACGTCGCCACTCGCAGGCCCTCAGGAGGACCGGCAAGAATCGCATCCATCACTTCTAAACCCCGTTCTAAGGCTTGACAAACCTCTGGCAACAAGGGTTTTCTTGAGGCATTTTTGTCCGGTGTACGGACGTTTTTAGTCATTTGTTTTGTACTTTCGTTGAAAGAATGACTCTTGAGTTAGAAGACAAAAAACCATCAAGGAGACACAAATGAAGCAGCACGTAAACCGTAGAAAAATTTGTTTAGCAATGGTGGCGGCACTTAGCGCAACATTTACAAGCCAAGCCTTTGCTAACGAAACTAACTGGCCAACCAAGCCTATCAAATTGGTCGTAGGTTATGCAGCAGGCGGAGCCACTGATGTAGTAGCACGTTTGGTGGCAGCCCGGATGGGAACTGAGTTGGGGCAATCACTGATAGTGGAAAACCGCGCTGGTGCTAACAGCAATGTTGGTGCCGAGCTCGTGGCACGTTCTCCTGCTGATGGATATACGCTTTATGTGTTCACAATCGCCAACACCATCAATGCTTCGCTATACAACAAACTTGGCTACGACCCTGTCAAGGATTTTGAGCCAATTGGACTCATTGCCAAGATTCCAAACCTTCTTGTAGTTAACCCGTCATTACCTGTTCAATCTGTACAGGAATATATCAAGTACACCAAAGAATCAAAGGATGGCATCACGTTTGCATCTTCTGGCAGTGGGTCGTCAATCCATCTCTCGGGTGAGATGTTCAAGATGAAAACGGGACTGAGCATGCTTCACGTTCCGTATCGTGGCAGCGCTCCTGCAGTATCAGACTTGCTTGGCGGTCAAGTTCAATCAATGTTTGATAACTCACCTTCGGCCATGCCTCATGTCAAAGCTGGCAAGTTGCGAGCATTGGCTATTACTAGCAAAGAGCGTTCTCCTTTGCTACCCGATGTGCCAACAGTTGCTGAATCAGGCTTCCCTGGGTTCGAAGTGCAGTCATGGTTTGGTATGTCTGCACCTAAAGGCACACCTTCTCAGGTGATCAATCGACTGAACACAGCACTTAACGCTGCACTTAATGATCCGGCCATAAAGCAACGTCTTTTGGACATGGTCGCTACCACTTCTCCTGGCACCCCTGATGACATGCAGAAGTTTGTTAACGATGAATTAAAAAGCTGGCACGAAGTGGTAAAGGCTTCTGGTGCAAAAGCTGATTAAGTATTGAGAGAGCTATGTATCCTATTGATTTTTTCTGGCGTGCGGCACAACGGTGGCCTGACCGGATCGCTATCGAAACGCCAAATGAATTCATCAGCTATCGAGTTTTAGCTGAACGAGTGCGTGCTGTTGCCGCTGGACTAATGCATTGTGATCCAACGCCACAATCGCGTGTTGGTATTTGCGCCTCTAATAGCGCAGAGCACATCGTCGCACTTCTAGCAGTATTAGCCTGTGGCAAGGTATGGGTTCCATTGAATCCCAAAAGCACATCTACCGAGATTCGTCGAATTACAGACACCATTGAGGCCAGCATCTTACTGATTGAGGAGAACTATGAGGCATTAGTAACTGAAGAACGGGCGCAAAGAATTTTCATAGGTACTACAGGTGCAGGGAAAACGTCTGTAGATGACCTGATTCGAACCCACATCGATGCTGGTACACCTAAATTTTCCTTAGATGAAAATGCCACGCAAGCAATCAAGTTCACTGGAGGTACTACAGGTATCCCCAAAGGAGTGATGCAACCCTATCGCGCTTGGATGGCTAACATCGTTAACCAAATCCATGCTTGGTCATTCGACGAAAATGACCGTTATGTAATGGCAGCCCCTATCACACATGGAACATCGACCTATGTGTTACCGATTTTGGCTCAAGGAGGCTGCCACATCATCATGGATGGCGTTGGTGCATCAGCGGTACGTGATGCATTCAAGTACCGTGGCGGGACAGTGTGCTTCATGCCTCCTACATTGGTATACATGCTGATGGGACTTGAGGGTGTTAGCCGCGCCGATTTTCCCCAACTTAAGCGCCTTATTTACGGTGGAGCGCCCATGCCACCCGAAAAAATACGCGAAGTGCGGAAATTCTTCGGTCCTGTTTTAGGCACGACTTACGGACAAACAGAAGCTCCGCAGATTCTGACTGTAATGCGCCCCGAAGATTTTCAAGACGAGGCAAACTGGGCTGCAGTGGGACAACGTACATGGTATAGCGATGTAGCCATCATGGCTCCGGACGGCACACTTTTGCCTCCAGGAGAGGTTGGAGAAGTCGTTGCCCGAGGGCCATTAGTGATGACTGGCTACTGGGCAATGCCTGAAAAGACTGCAGAGACTTTAGTGGATGGATGGTTGCACACAGGTGACCGCGGATTGTTCGATGAGCGTGGCTATCTCTATTTGAGGGATAGGCTCAAAGACATGGTTATTACAGGTGGATTCAACGTCTACCCGATCGAGGTGGAAAACGCGCTTTCTCAACATCCTGCAGTGCATGAATCCACGGTATTCGGTATCCCAGATGACAAATGGGGAGAGAGCGTAAATGCTGCAGTCCAACTGAGACCAGGGCAAAAAGTCAGTGAAGCTGAACTGACTGCTTTTGTACGCCAACTACTGGGACCTGTGCAAACGCCAAAGAGCATCCATTTCGTAAACGATCTACCGCGTTCTCCGGTGGGCAAAGTACTAAAAAACACCGTTCGTGACATGGCGCTGGCAGGACAACTTTGAATTCAAAATTTGTATGACAACACTGAAAAAAAATCCCTCTACCAGTCTCTGCACACACACACTAACCAGCCTGTCTTATGGCAACGCAAACTTGGTCGAAGACCTTATGGGTAGAACAACCTTCACGGAAGTCATGCTCATGCAAATTTTAGGTCGCAAGCCACGGCAGGTAGACATCCGAATTACAGACGTAGTGCTCGTCGTGCTGATGGAGCACGGCCTCACCCCGAGCGCCATTGCTACACGATTGATTTACATGAGCGCCCCGGAGAATCTGCAAGGTGCGGTGTCAGCCGGACTGCTCGCCGTAGGTAGCTCTTTTGTTGGAACAATGGAGAACTGCTCAAGGCTACTTGATCGCATCATCGCAGCGCCTGATGCGTACGCCGAGGCATTAGAAATTGCACGTAAATACAAGGCGCTCAAATCACCGGTACCCGGGTTTGGCCATCATCTTCACAAGCCTGTTGATCCTCGTGCTTATAAGCTACTGGAATTGGGGCGAGCCGAGCCGGAATTGCAGGGCATCCGCATCCGTGCGCTTGAAACGCTGTCGAGCGCGGTCGACGAGGTAGCCGGTCGTGCTATCACTATTAACGCGACAGGTGCTGTTGCAGCGTTACTCGGTGAGATTGAGGTGCCAACAGCCCTCATGCGTGGCTTTGCAGTGATTTCGCGCGCGGCAGGACTGGTTGCACACATCATGGAGGAGCAACGTGATCCGTCGGGGCGCTTCATTTGGGAGACAGTAGAACATGCAATACCCTTTGTAAGTCCGGATTCGGCTATGGAGGCTTAACGTGGGCGTCCGTGTTTTAGTCTCCGGTGGTAGCCAAGGTATTGGGCGCGCTGTGATTGAGCGTTTATCCGAGGATGGCTATCAGATAGTCAACTTCGATCTGAAACCTCCAGAGCGGTTACTCCCAGGTGAGCAGTATTTTTTTGTTGATGTCAGCAACGAAGCGGCACTGCGTGAAGCGCTAAGAAAAGCGTTAGCAGATGGGCCAATAACCCGGCTAGTGAACAATGCAGGCATTGTGCGTCCACAGCCTATCGAGGACATAACTACTGATGACCTGCGTGCAGTGATCGAGGTAAACCTCTCTGCCTCGATAATTTGTGCTCAAGCTCTCATGCCTGGTATGAAAGCAAGCGGGAATGGCCGAATAGTTAATATCACCAGTCGCGCTGCCTTAGGTAAGACCGAACGTATTGCCTATGCATCGAGCAAGGCAGCATTGCACGGTTTTACCAAGGCACTAGCGCTGGAATCTGGGATGCATGGAATAACAGTGAATGCCGTGGGTCCTGGGCCTATTGCTACAGAATTGTTTACCCGCGTTAATCCGCCTGGAGAGAGTAAGACGAAGCGCATTCTTGAAACGATACCGCTGGGCCGTATGGGACTGCCATCAGAGGTAGCCCATATAGTGGCATCACTGCTAGACATCCGAGCTGGATTTGTTACCGGCCAGGTCGTTTATGTATGCGGCGGAATGACAGTCGGGCTTGCATCATGATTGGTACTACAGAACATAGACTTGGCATGCCTTGGGACCTGACCGACAAAACTATAGTTGTCGCTGGTGGAGGCTCTGTTGCACCAGGTATGAGTATTGGACGTGCCTCATGCGTGACCTATGCCCGCTTGGGTGCTAGGGTGTGTGTACTTGATCGCGACCTATCCTCAGCTCAGGAGACGGTTCAACTCATCCGAGATGAGGGTGGCACTGCCTATGCTTATCAGGCTGATATGGCGCACGAGGAAGAAATTGTTAACACCTTTCGTATATTGAGTGAGCAACACCCACCTTTGGACGTACTTCATCACAATGTAGGTATCGGCAAGACAGGTGGGCCTATTGAGACAAGTTCTGAAGATTTGGATCGCATTCATGCAATCAATGTCAAAAGTCTCATGTTGTGTTGCAAAGCTGTGCTGCCCAGTATGGTTGAGCGCAGCACTGGCGCGATCATCTCAATAGCTTCTGTGGCAGGTCTTCGTTACTTAGGCTATCCACATTTAGCGTATTGCACGACTAAGGCTGCCGTCATTCAAATGACACGAATGATTGCGCAACAGTATGCTCCCCACGGTATTCGTGCCAATACGGTGGTGCCTGGCTTGATAGACACTCCGCGCGTGGCAGCCAATGTATCGCATGTTTTTTCTAATGACTTAGAAAATGCAAAGGCAGCGCGTGCTCGGCAGGTGCCGCTACAACGCATGGGTACCCCTTGGGAGGTGGCAAACGCTTGTGCATTTCTGGCTTCTGACGCTGCAAGTTATGTCACTGGCACTGAACTTCTGATAGACGGAGGACTAACCGGAAAATACGTTTAGTGAATTTCTCAGAGCCCTGCGTTATGAAATCTTTATTCAAATAAACCAGCATGGAATAATCACCAATGCGAATATCAGTGAGTCGATTTATTCCACGTTGTGGAATAAATCGATTAGTCTTTGTTATCTATGGATGACCGATAGCTGGCAGAAACCTGCCCTTGCGTTTGCAGATGTGGTTGTCTTTATGCTGCAAAGCCGACCCTAGATATAAGGGTCGGCTTCAGGCTAGGCTTGGTTAAAGCTAATTGTTTAAGCAGATGGCATTTCGCCTCTGCGCATACGGCCTGAGATATCAGACAAAACAGGCGGTAAGTCCGCAATACTACGCACAACATAATGTGCACCTGATTTTTTCAGCTTGGCTTCTGCTGCTGACACTCTGGCATCTACTTCTGCAGCACTGGCTTTCGCGTATTCCTCTTTGCTATAACCAACTTCATTGCCAGACAGGCTTAAGCCGATGGTCCACATACCGGCATTAAGCCCTTCCTCAATGCCCGGTACGGTGTCATCAACTTTGACACAAGCACGCACATCACCAATGCCCAGTGCTAGTACATTGGCTAAGGCCATATACGGACCTGGTCTGCCTCCAGCGGCAAGCTCATCACCGGCAATGACATGGTCTGGCGCAATCCCTGCTTTGGCTGCTTGTGGTAACAATTGATTGAGAACTTCTCTGGGGTAGCCAGAACATGAACCCACTTTGAGACCATTAGCTCGCAGCCATTGCAAGACTTGAATTGCTCCGTCAATGGGTGCAGAAAATTCGCCTACCTTGGCTATTTGCATCGGCATGAAGCGGGCGTAGATGGCATCTACATCTGTACTGCTAGGTTCCTTGCCAAATGTGCTGAGCCACTGCGCAGCAATAGATGGATCTTGCAGCAATTGGTGAATATGGTCCCACTTGGACAGGCCCATGGGCCCCCGTGCTTGCTCCAGGGTGATGTGGATGCCAAATGTGGCAAAAGCTTCTACAAATATCTGAGT
>NZ_CADEPJ010000227.1 GCF_902829245.1 Comamonas jiangduensis
GCGTCAAGGCCTCACGCAGATCTTCGCGCTCAGCGGGGACGGCCTGCTTGGCATAGCGGCGCACCGCCTCTTCGCGCATGGCGGGATCTTGCAGTGCAGCACGCATGCGCATAAAGCCTTGCATGCTGCCTTGGTCATCGGCAGGAATACGCAGGTAGCGGAAAGCCTCAGAAGGGTTCTCTCGCACACCCAGCAAGAACATGGACACACCATCGCCAAAATCGACAGGGCTCATGTAGTTCTGGTACTCACGCGCTTGGCCCGAGGCATCGCGCAACTTGTAGCCAATGCTGGGGCCAATATTGCGCAGATCTTGGGGCTTCGCCGTTTTGTGGCCGCCACCCAACCGGGACTCAATAGAGCTGCGCAAATCCACCTTGCGCACATCCACTGCCGCATTCGCATTTTTTTGGCCACTGAAGTTTTCCACGTTGATGGTGCGCAGCTCGGTGAATTCGAGTGTCATCACATCTGCGGGCTTGGATGAGCCTGCGCGCATCAACTCGGTGGCGCTGCCAATGTAGCCTTCCACCTCAAACGCCTCACCACCGGCTGTAAACGGTACGGCACGCAATTTCACTTGCGAGCCACCATCGTCAAAGCTGGACTGGTAAATCTCAATGCCTTTGTAGCTGGCAGGGTGGTTCACCTCAATGCGCTTTTCGAGCTGTTCACCCGTTTCTTTGTCGTGAATGATCACATCACTGGCAAACAGCTTGGGCATGCCGGTGTCGTAGTACTCCACAACGAACTTCTTGAGCTCCACCGAGAAAGGCAGCTCTTGCAGCAACACCCCATCCGACTGGTTCAAGATGGCCGTGCCCGCTTGTGTGCCTTCTGCCACCATCAAATTGCCACGATACGTGGGGTTGCGCAGGGACAGACGGTGCTCTGGCGGCACATCCGAAATACGCCCTGCACCGGTGTAGGGGGTCTTGCCTCCCAGCCACATTTGGGCTCGCACCACCATATCGCCATCGAGCAAGCCACCAATGCAAATCATCACGATCGCCGAGTGTGCTGCGATATAGCCCAGCTTGTTGGCCGCGCCGGCTTTGGCTGCCAGCATGTAGCCCTTGCCTGCGGGCGTCTCCCGCTCTTGCAGCTTTACCTTCCAACCGCTGCGCGCCAGAATGCCGCCAATGCGCTGTGCGGCAGCTTGTGGCTGCTCGTTCAATACAGCCTGTGCCTTGTGGTGAAAAGCCTTGAGACTTTGCTCACGAATGTTTTCTTTGTAATTGCGCAAATCCGCCATGTATTTGGGCGTGTGCCGCAGCAGGCACAGCGTGGTGCTGGTCACCAAAAACGCCAAAATCAGCAAGAACCACCACGCGCTATACACCGCATTGAGCTTGAGCGCCAAAAACAGCTCCGCCCAGAAAGGGCCAAACTGGTTGACGTAATTGACACTGGGTTCATGCTGCTTGAGCACCGTGCCAATCACCGAAGCAATACAAATGATGGTGAGCAGCGCAATCGCAAAGCGCATGGAAGCCAGCAATTCCAGCAAAGCGCGCATGCGCTGCGGTTGCTCACGATGGGACGGCTTGCCGGAAGAAGAATCTGACATGAAAAAAGACACAAGGCCCTAAAGACAAAAGGCGGGGCCATCAGATTTCGATGGTCCCGCCTTTATTGGGGTTTGTTATGGGCGGCAAGTTCCCGCTTGAACAGCGAAAACTTGATTTAACGCAAGCCGGCGATGTAATCCGCCACAGCCTTGATTTCGCGATCGTTCAACTTGGCAGCCACATCCTTCATCTGAAGGTTGTTGGCACGCGAGCCATCACGGAAAGCATTCAATTGCTTGACAGTGTAATCGGCATGCTGCCCGGACAGTCGAGGGTACTGTGCAGGAATACCAGCGCCGTTAGGGCTATGGCAGCTGACACACGCCGCAATCTTGCGATCTGGTACGCCGCCACGGTAGATGCGCTCACCCAACTGCACCAGGTTCTTGTCGGTTGCAAAACCGTTCTTCGCAGGCTGCGTGGCCAACCAGGCCGTGATGTTGCGCATTTCCTCATCCGACAACATCGTGGCGAAACCCTTCATGATCGGGTCTGCACGCTTGTCATCCTTGAAGTCATGCAACTGCTTGAGCAAATACTCTGGATGCTGTTGTGCCAATTTAGGATTGAGGACAATAGTCGAATTGCCATCAGCACCATGACAAGCTGCGCATACAGCTTCGAAACTGGCTTGACCTTTGACGAGGTCGGGTTTGGCCGGTGTATCGCCCGCCGCGAAGGCCGGGAGAGCGGGTGCTGCCAGTGCGGCAGACGTCAGCAAAGAGGCGAGCAACTTCATATTGTGGGTCTGGTTATGTGCGCAAAACTGCCAGATTCTACAATGAGGCCCCAACGCTTAATACCCCCCATGACGACCAACTCCCCGCATTTGCTTCGGGTCAAACTTCTGACCTGATTGATCCCAAGCTCGCCATGGGCTGGATGCACACGGCACGCTTTTTAACCACGGCTGCTCAGCTGCACCATCTGCCCACGGTAGACGTGCCTGAAATTGCCTTCGTGGGCCGCTCCAACGCAGGCAAATCCACGTCCATCAACACCTTAACGCAGCAAAAGCAACTGGCCTTTGCTTCCAAAAAACCGGGCCGCACCCAGCACATCAACCTGTTTTCGCTGGGCAAACAAGGCACCACCGATGCGGTGTTGGCTGACTTGCCCGGCTATGGCTATGCCGCAGTATCGCGCTCGGACAAAGAGCGCTGGCAGCGGGTGATGCTCAACTACCTGATGCAACGCGAAAGCCTGAGCGCCGTGGTGCTGCTGTGCGACCCCCGCCTGGGTTTGACGGAGCTGGATGAAGCGTTGCTGGATGCTATTCGCCCGCGCGTAGAACGTGGCCTGAAGTTTTTGATCTTGCTCACCAAAGCCGACAAGTTGACGCGCTCCGAGCAAGCCAAGATTTTGTCCATCACCAAACTCAATGCGGGCGGTGGTGAAGTGCGCATGTTCTCGGCACTGAAAAAGCAAGGTGTGGATGAGGTGGCGCAATTGCTGTGGCACTGGTGCCACCCTGCAGGCTTGAACTCTACGGCAACACCCCCTGCCGCAGAGGCTGGTACCGCACCCGCAGTGCAGCCCCCTGCCACCGACACCCCCGCGCAATAACGCATAGACGCGGGCGCGCCGCTGCGCCACCATGGCGGCTCCTACAAGGAAGTGCCATGATCGAAACCATCCGCCACCAGCTCCCACACGGCGTCACGCTCGAGTGCCGCAGCTGTGGCGCCCCTGGAAAACCCCTGTTGCTGTTTTTGCACGGATTTCCTGAAGGAGCC
>NZ_CADEPJ010000228.1 GCF_902829245.1 Comamonas jiangduensis
GCAATAGTTACGCCCGCAGCCAGGGGCAGGAGTCAGATATGTCTGCCGATGGTCAGGCAGATCACACAGATATTGAGCAAAAATGCCTCTGAGGCAATGTGAGTATGCGCAGGTAGCTATTAAATTTTATATTGCGTGACGCAGCAGCGCGCACGCTGAGCTGCGGAGTGAGGCATGACCCAGCCCGCAGACGGGCGCAGCGTGCGGGCTGAGGAACGTGTGTGCAGGGCTTATGGGCCAGCGGTCAAGGTCACGCAGCAGAGGGCAGTCGGCGGCCCTCAGGGCTGGCGTTCTACCTGCACCGCACAGTCGTAGAACGCCGGTGCGCGGCCGATGTCGGTGAGCTGCTGGTGGGTGAGTTCGTTCACATTCGTGCCATTGGCACCATCCTTGCGCCATCAGATACACATAGGGGTAGAAAGCCATGACCAGCACCATGACCAAGCCCCACAGGCTGCCACGGATGTCAGGAAACCAGCGACTGTTGCCCCACACGTCGCGCACAAAGCTTTGCACCGGGCCCGCGTACTCAAAGATCCCCATCTGCACAAAAGCCAGGACATAGGCTGGAATTGCCAACGGCAGCACCAATGCCCATGAGAAAAACTTACGGCCAGGGAAGTCACACATGGCCGTCAGCCACGCCAGCGGAACCCCCACCACAGAGACGACAACGCCCACCAGCAGCATGAGCAACAAGGTATTGCCCAGCACGCGGGGCAATACATAGTTCCACAAATGCTGCCAAATTTCAGGTTGCGGCGTCACCGCCATCCACACCACGGCCAGCAAAGGCACCAAGGTGAGCAACGCCACGGGAAGCGCAAAAGCAAAACCGCGCCAGCGGTGAGCTGGCGCGGTACGGTCTACAGCAGACAAATAGCTAACCTAATGAAGAAAAGCGATTAACGATAGCCTACACGATCCAGCAACTTGATGGCTTCAGCTTGGTGCGAGCCAATGTCGCCAGCATTGAGTGAGCTAGGCGTAAATTTACCCCAAGCTTTCACAATCGGATCGGCTTCAGCTTGCTTGTTGATGGGGCTTTCGTAAGTGCCATGGGTGTAAGCAGTCTGCACTTTGGCGGAAGACAGCCACTCCAGCAGCTTGCGGGCGCCTTCTGGGTTCTTGGCGTGCTTGACCACGCCAGCACCAGACAGGTTCACATGGGTGCCACCCTCGTCTTTACCTTGGTTTGCCCAGAACAGTTTGACTTGCTTGTTGAAGTCAGGTTCCTTGGCCAAGATACGACCATAGTAGTAAGTGTTCGCAATACCCACGTCACATTGACCAGCAGCAATCGCCTTGAGCAAGCTGTTGTCATTGGTGAAAACATCGCCCGCCAAGTTGGCCACCCAGCCCTTGGTAATGGCTTCAGTCTTTTCCACGCCATGCTTTGCAAGCAACATCGCTACCAGAGAC
>NZ_CADEPJ010000229.1 GCF_902829245.1 Comamonas jiangduensis
AGGCAAACTCGAAGCGGCGGCTGGCGCACCCGCCGAGGCCACTGCGCCATCTGGATGGGGCAGAAATTGCACGATTTGTTTGGGCACGGGCAAGCTAACGCCTGCTTCTCGCAAACTTTGCAGCAACGCCAAATTCACCTGCGACCGTATATTGCCCTGCCCATTTTGGGGATCATTGATGTAGTAACTCAGCGTGAATTGCAAACCATGCTCTACAAAATCCACCAACTGAACGGATGGCGCGGGGTTGCTCAACACACGGGGCTGACGACGCGCTGCGCCCAGCAAAATGTCACTCACCAGCACCTCATCGCTGTCCATACCCACGACGATGGTGGTACTGAGCAAAAACTGCCGATCGGATTGCGAGAGGTTTTCCACACGCTGGGTGATCAACGTCTCATTGGGAACGATCGCTTCGCGCCCATTGCTGGCTCTAATCAGGGTAAAACGCGTTTTGATGTCGGTGATGCGACCTTCAAAGCCGTCCACCCGCACGTTGTCGCCAATACGCAATGCTCGCTCCAGCAACACCAGAAAGCCACTGACATAGTTGGATGCGATTTTTTGCATCCCAAAACCCAAACCAACGCCCACAGCACCGCCCATCACAGACAGCGCGGTCAAGTCCACCCCCACCCATGACAGCGAGATCAGCAAGCCCATGGTAAGCAGCACCACTTTGGTGATGTTCATCCCCACCTTGCGCATCGACAAATCACTGACCCAGCGATTGATGACATGCTGCTCAAACAGGCTGGCTATCCACAGCACAAACACCATCATCAACCCTGCAGACAACACACCCTCAATCAGGTTCAGCAAGTTGATTTGTGATTTTCCAATGGTCAAGCTGATGGACTCAAGCTGCCCCGTAACTGCGGGGAGTAGCCCCAATGTCTGCAATACGGCTACACCCCACACTGCCCACGAAAAAACCTTTTCCAGCAAGCGCATGCTGGTGGACTGCGGAAATGTCTTGCTCAAGACCCGTGCAACAAAGCGAATAATGGTCAAAGAAAACAGCAGCGACACTGCCACCCGCAGCCAGAAAACAGGCATGTAATGGGTCACCACCAGTTGCGCGCTATAGATCAGCAGCAGTGCCAGCAAGGGAAACATGGCACCGCTCACAGGGCGATGACCAAACCAAATCGCCGATGCACGCCCCTTATCTTTCAGACTTGCACCCCACCAACGCACACCAACGTAGGCCAGTAACAAGCCGCCCACGACGATAAAAAACTCCAGCCAAGCGCTGGAGTTGTTGAAGTCATCGATGAGCTTGTCAAAAATATCCATGGCCTATATTTACGTTGAGCAATCGCACCTTATGTCCACCCCCCGGTGCACATTGCCTATCAGCCTGCAAGACTTTGCTGCCTTGGCTTAGCTGCGCCAAGATGGAGATCGTTTTTGCGCAAAGGCTTGCGCGCCCTCCTGAGCATCAGCATCCATCATGTTGCAGGCCATAGTTTCGCCCGCCAGCACATACGCAGCTTCCAAGCCCATCTCTCGCTGCCGATACAGCAAAGCCTTACCCATACGCACGGCGGTTGCAGGCTTTTGCACAATCGATTGCACCAGCTGCTCAACATGCATATCTAGTGCTTCTGGAGCCACTGCACGGTTGACCAAGCCCTGCGCTTGTGCCGTTGCTGCGTCTATAAAGTCTCCCGTCAGGAGCATTTCCATCGCCTGCTTGAACGGCACGTTGCGCACCAACGGCACGCTGGGCGTTGCACAAAACAAGCCGTAGTTGATGCCGCTGGTGGCAAAACTGGCCTGGGTGCTGGCCACTGCCAAATCACACTGTGCCACCAGTTGGCAGCCCGCTGCAGTGGCCATGCCATGCACCCGCGCAATCACCGGCACAGGCAACTTGGCAATGCTGAGCATCATGCGCGAGCATTGTGCAAACAGCGTTTGATAGTAGGCTAGCTGTGGCTGGGCCGCCATGTCTTTCAAATTGTGCCCGGCACAAAATGCTTTGCCATTGGCCGCCAGTACCACGACACGCACGCTGGCATCCTGCGCAATGTCATTGAGCGCATCTTGCAGGGACTGCAGCATGGCGCTACCCAAAGCGTTAAAACGCGGCGCATCATTCAAGGTCAACTTGACTACGCCGCGCGCGTCACGGGTTTGCAGCAACAAATCACTCATGGTTTAGATATCCGCTAAAACGCGCAAATGTGCTTCCACGCTGCGAGCCAATGGCCCCATCATGTAGCCACCTTCCAGGCAAGAAACCACACGCCCTTTGCTAAAGCGCCGCGCCACGTCTTTGATGCGCTCGGTAAGCCAGATGTAGTCGTTTTCCGTGAGGTTGAGCTGTCCCATATCGTCATCGCGGTGGGCATCAAAACCTGCACTGACAAAAATCATTTCTGGCTTGAATGCTTCCAGACGCGGAATCCACATCATCTCCACCAGCTCGCGGATATCCATCCCCTTGGTATAGGCCGCTACCGGAATATTGAGCATATTGGCTGCGGGCTCTTTGTCCCCACTGAATGGGTAGAACGGATGTTGAAAAAAGCTCACCATCAGCACACGTTCATCGCCAGCCAATATGTCTTCGGTGCCGTTGCCGTGGTGCACATCAAAATCAACAATGGCTACCCGCTTGAGGTTGCGCCTGTCCAAAGCATGCAGTGCAGCAATGGCCACATTGTTGAAAAAGCAAAAACCCATGGCTTTGTCACGCGTTGCGTGGTGCCCAGGGGGGCGAATCGCACAAAAAGCATTTTCCAAACTGCCATCAATCACTGCATCGGTGGCGGCCACCGCCGCACCCACAGCGTGCAGCGCAGCATTGAAGGTGTGAGCGTTGATGGAAGTGTCGGTATCCAGCTGGGTGTACTCGGGGCCGCCGGCGGCCTGCTCTTCCACCAAACGATCCGTCAAGCCTCGCAAAGCCGCCACATGCATGCGATCATGGGCTAGCTCGACATCGCTCAAGGCAGCTTGAGGTGCATCAATTCGCTCCAATCC
>NZ_CADEPJ010000230.1 GCF_902829245.1 Comamonas jiangduensis
CAATTGAAGCGTTACACCACGGTGGTTGCGGATACCGGAAGTTTTCAGCAGTTGGGACAGTTCAAGCCCCGGGACGCAACGACCAATCCTTCCCTGATTTTGAAAGCGGTGCAGCAGCCTCAATACCAGCATTTGCTGGTAGATACGGCCACTGCATGGAAGGGCAAACCACTGGATGAGGTGGTTGACCGTCTTCTGGTCAAGTTTGGCTGTGAAATTTTGTCCATTGTGCCGGGACGTGTGTCTACCGAGGTGGATGCGCGCTTGTCCTTTGACACCGAAGCAACCGTGGTACGGGCGCAGCGGTTGATTGACCTGTACCAGGCGGCAGGCATTGCCACCGAGCGTGTGCTGATCAAGATTGCCGCGACCTGGGAAGGTATTGAAGCTGCGCGCAAGCTAGAGCAGCGCGGTATTCACACCAATTTGACGCTGCTGTTTTCCCAGGTGCAGGCCATCGCTTGTGGGCATGCCAAGGTGCAGCTGATATCGCCTTTTGTAGGGCGTATTTACGATTGGTATAAAAAACAGGCAGGGGCGCAGTGGGATGAGCAGGCGATGTCTGGAGCCAACGACCCAGGCGTGCGTTCTGTGCGAGCCATCTACGAGTACTACAAGCACTTTGGGATTGCCACGGAGGTGATGGGGGCCAGCTTTCGCAACACCGGCCAGATTGTGGCCTTGGCGGGGTGTGATTTACTCACGATTGCGCCTGAGTTGTTGAGTCAGCTCAGCCAGAGCACTGCACCTGTGCACCAGGTGCTGCGCGCAGACACCGCTTTGCAGCAGTCGCTGCAAGCGGTGCAGTATGACGAAGCAGGCTTTCGCTTTGCGCTGAACGAAGATGCCATGGCCACGGAAAAGCTGGCGGAAGGCATTCGAGCTTTTGTGGCCGATGCCATCAAGCTTGAGCAGCTGATTGTGGCGGTCTGATCATTACACTTACGGGCTACGCCGCACATGGCGTGCCATGGAATTATTTTTATGCATTCAGTCGTCATTAGCGGCACGGGTTTGTATCAGCCTCCGCACACCATCACCAACGCTGAATTGGTGGAAGCATTCAACCGTTATGCGGATATTCAGAATGCGCGGTATGCGGCAGACATTGCCGCGGGCACCCATGGGGCGCTGCAACACTCCAGCGTAGAGTTCATTGAAAAGGCCTCGGGTATCCGCCAGCGGTATGTGATGGAGAAAACAGGGGTGTTGGATCCGCTGCGCATGTACCCGCGTTTTGAAGAGCGCGGCGATGATGAGCTTTCACTGATGGCTGAAATCGCCGTTGCTGCGGCGCGTGAAGCGTTGCAGCAAGCGGGCAAGACCGGTGCAGACATCGACATGGTGCTGTGTGCCGCCTCCAATATGCAGCGCGCCTATCCTGCCATGGCGGTGGAAATCCAGCAGGCTTTGGGGGCTGGGGGCTATGGCTTTGACATGAACGTGGCGTGCTCGTCGGCCACATTCGCCATAGAGCAAGCCGTCAACGCCGTGCGCTGTGGTACGGCCCAGTGCGTGCTGGTGGTGAACCCTGAGATTACTTCGTCACACCTAGAGTGGCGCGATCGCGATTGCCATTTTATTTTTGGAGACGTGTGCACCGCCCTCATTATTGAGCGCGCCGAGACAGCGGTCAGCACAGAGGCATGGGAGGTCGTCGGCACCCAGCTGGCCACCCAGTTCTCCAACAATATTCGCAACAATTTTGGTTTTATGAACCGCAGCGAAGACAGCGACCCGGCTGCGCGTGACAAGACTTTCCGACAAGAAGGCCGCAAGGTGTTCAAGGAGGTGGTGCCGATTGCCGCTGCACATATTGCAACGCATTTGGAAAAGCTGGGGCAAACCCCGCAGCAGGTGCGTCGCTTCTGGTTGCACCAGGCCAATTTGGGGATGAACCAATTGGTCTTGAAAAAGCTGGTGGGCGAGTCCACCGATGACCGCGCACCGTTGATTCTGGATGAGTTTGCCAACACGGCCTCCGCAGGTTCCATCATTGCCTTCCACAAATACCGCGCTGACCTGGCAGCCGGTGATACGGGCGTCATTTGCTCTTTTGGTGCGGGGTATTCGGTAGGCAGCGTGGTGGTGCGTAAGCGCTGAATGGAGTATGGGTTTGGTTTGTGATGCAACGCCGCAATGGGCACAGCTGGACGCGCACTTTCAGTCATGGGGGGCGGGGTTTGACTTGGTGCAAGCGTTTGCCTCCGATGCGCAGCGCTTGGAAAAACTCAGTCAGAAGGCACCGTATGTGTTTGCGGACCTGTCCAAAAATTGGCTGCAAGAAAGTACGGAACAGCAGTTGAGCGCACTGGCACGTGCCTGCGGTGTACACACGGTGCGCGATGCCATGCTGGCTGGGGCGGCGGTCAACACGACGGAGGAGCGCGCAGTGATGCACTGGCTGCTGCGTGCCCCCCCAGATGCGGGCTTGCTGCAAACCCATCCGGTGGTGCAGGCTTGGGAGGCACCTGTGCAGCAGGCGCTCCAGCAGGTGCACAGCACGCTGGATGCCATGCTGGCGCTGGCCGAGCAAGTGCGCAACGATGAGCGCATTACGGATGTGGTCAATATCGGGATTGGTGGCTCGCACCTGGGCCCCGAAGTGGTGGTGCAGGCACTGGAAGACTGGGTAGCGCCTGGTAAGAATTTCCACTTTGTCTCGAACGTCGACGGCCATGAGCTGGGACACGTGCTGCGCAAGGTCAAGCCACAGAGCACCTTGTTTTTGATTGCCTCTAAATCGTTCACGACGGCAGAGACCATGCTCAATGCGCACTCCGCGCGCACCTGGTTTTTGGCCAACGGTGGCACGGAGTCTGATATTCAGCGGCATTTCGTGGCCTTGACCACCAATACGGCTGCTGCGGCGCAGTTCGGGGTTACGCGCACACTGGGGTTTTGGGACTGGGTGGGCGGACGGTTTTCGTTGTGGTCTGCGATTGGCCTGCCGATTGCGATTGCGATTGGTGCAGAGCAATTCAAAAACCTGCTGCACGGTGCGCATGCCATGGATGCACATTTTTTTAGCGCCCCGGATGCCCACAATCTGCCTCTGCGCTTGGGTATGCTGGATGTATGGAATCGCAATTTCTGCGGTTTTGGCAGCCGTTGCATTGCGCCTTATAGCCATGGTTTGCGCCGCCTGACGGCTTATCTGCAGCAGTTAGAAATGGAAAGCAATGGCAAGCGTGTTACACGCGATGGCAAGCCCTTGCAGGTGGCTACCGCGCCGGTGGTGTGGGGTGAGCCCGGCACCAACGGCCAGCACGCTTTTTTCCAAATGCTGCACCAAGGCCCTGATGTGATTCCGGTGGAATTCATTGCGCTGCGCGATGGCGGCAAGTACTTGGGGGCCCACCACCAAAGTTTGGTGATCAATGCGATTGCACAAGCCCAAGCGCTGATGGTGGGGCGCAGTGGGGAAGGTGTAGAGCGGGATTGCCCGGGCAACCGGCCCAGCACCTTCTTGCTGCTGCAGGCGCTGGACCCTGCATCGCTGGGCGCGCTGATTGCCTTGTATGAACACCGCGTGTTTGTGGCGGGCGCGGGGTGGGGGGTTAACAGCTTTTACCAGTGGGGGGGGGGGGTGGGGGAAACAATAGGCATTGGCGGACACAAGACCGCAGGAAGAAAAATACAAAGGAGACATGCGAACTAACAAGAAGAGAAAGAAAGGAAGAAAGAGGAAAAAGAGAAAT
>NZ_CADEPJ010000231.1 GCF_902829245.1 Comamonas jiangduensis
CAGCAAGAGGGTCTGCGCCATGTGACCACGCTGGTCTTTCCCACCATGGGGCGCGGCACCGATGAGCGTGGTGGCAATGCCCGCTTGGTGGCGCTGAAAGTGGTTGAGGGCGGCTACCCGCTGCGCGGCACGCTGCACGTGTCGCAAGGCGTGGGCCAGCCGGATGCCAGTACTGATGCCATTCCCGCCCCCGGTAACGCGTGGGTGGATGCGGCCTTGCTCTCCGGACTGGAGCTGCAAGTGGGCGACACCTTGCTGCTGGGCGACGCCAGTTTGCGCATTGACCGGCTGATTACGGCCGAGCCCGATCGCGGCGCGGGCTTTATGAGCTTTGCCCCGCGCGTGATGATCAACCAGCAGGATTTGGATGCAACGGGCTTGGTGCAGCCGGCCAGCCGCATCACCTGGCGTTTGGCGGTGGCTGGTGACGATGCCCGGGCGCTGGCGCGTTATGAAGCCTGGGCCAAAGCGCAGGTGGGTGAGCACGGCCGTGGCGGGCGCCGGGTGGAATCCCTGGAAAACGGCAGCCCCGAGATGCGCCGCACGCTGGAGCGCGGTGAGAAATTTTTGAGCTTGGTAGCGTTGCTGGCAGCGCTGTTGTCTGCGGTGGCCGTGGCCTTGGCCGCGCGTGCCTTTGCCCAGCGCCATCTGGATGCTGCCGCCATGCTGCGAGTGCTGGGGCAGCCCCAGCGCAGCATTGCCTGCGCCTATGTGCTGGAGTTTGCGCTGGTTGGCCTGTTTGGCAGTGTGCTGGGCGTGATTCTGGGCTGGGGCGTTCACCACGGTTTTGTCTGGCTGCTGGCGGGCTTGGTGGCCGATGGGCTGCCGCCGCCCAATCTGTGGCCTGTGGGTTTTGGCGTGGGCATGGGCATGACACTGCTGCTGGCCTTTGGTCTGCCGCCCGTGCTGCAACTGGCACAAGTGCCGCCGCTGCGCGTGCTGCGCCGCGATGTGGGGGCCATCAAGCCCATGTCTGCCGGTGTGCTGCTGGTGGGGGTGCTGGGTTTTGCCGCGCTGCTGATGGCGGTGAGCCGCGATGCCAAGCTGGGCGGCATTGCCGTGGGGGGCTTTGCTGTGGCCACGCTGTTGTTTGCGGCCATGGCGTGGCTGGCAGTCAAACTGCTGCGCCGTGTGGTGCAAGAAAACACTGCACCGCGTTGGCTGATTTTGGCCACACGCCAACTGGCAGCACGCCCTGGCTATGCCGTGGTGCAGGTCAGCAGCTTGGCGGTGGGGCTGCTGGCGCTGGTGCTGCTGGTGTTGCTGCGCACGGACTTGGTGAGCAGTTGGCGCCAAGCCACGCCTGCCGATGCCACCAACCGTTTTGTCATCAACATCATGCCGGATCAAGCGGATGCATTTCAGAGCCATTTGCGGGCAGCAGGTGTGAGCCAGTATGACTGGTACCCCATGATTCGCGGGCGTCTGGTGGAGGTGAATGGCCGCGCAATCAGCCCGGACGACTATGCCGACGACCGCGCACAGCGCATGGTGGATCGGGAGTTCAACCTCTCAACGCCGAGCACATGCCCGATAAAACCGCGTGACAGCGGGCGCCTGGAGTGCCGGGTGAAGCCGATGGCGCCAGCGTCGAAGAAGGTATTGCCGAAACCTTGGGCCTGAAGCTGGGTGATGCACTGGTGTTTGATGTGGGCGGCATTCGCCACAGCGCCCGTATCACCAGTTTGCGCAAGGTGGACTGGGGCAGCATGCGCGCCAACTTCTTCATCATGTTCCCCGTGGCGCAGTTGCCCGATGTGCCCGCGACCTACATGGCGGCCTACCGTGCCCCACCCAACGGGCTTTGACAACGGCTTGCTGCGCGCCTTCCCCAATGTGACGAATGTGGACATGGACAGCACCATTGCCCAGGTGCAGCGCGTGCTCGATCAGGTGATTCGCGCCGTGGAGTTTTGTTCGCCTTCACGCTGGCAGCGGGGCTGGTGGTGCTGTTTGCTGCGGTCACGGCCACGCGCGAAGAACGCGCCCGCGAATACGCCATCATGCGCGCCATGGGCGCCAAAGCCGCTTGCTGCGCCAGGTGCAGCAGGCCGAACTGGCCGGTGTGGGCTTGCTGGCCGGCTTTTGGCCAGCGCGGTGGCCATGGCGGTCGCTGGGCCTTGGCCCGCTGGGTGTGTTGAGTTGCCTGGACGGCGGCCTGGTGGGTGCCCGTGGCAGGCGCTTTGACGGCGCGTGTGCTGGCGTTGCTGGCTGGCTGGTGGGGCCTGCGCGAAGTGTTGCAGCGGCCGGTCATGCATACCTTGCGCTCTGCGGCTGAGTAAAAAAGATAGCTGCTAGCGTATGCAGATGAATGGCTTCAGATAGTTTTATATCCGAAGCTATTCACTATCAGGCGCTAGTAGCTCATTTTTTAGAAAAACAGTGTGTGGGCTGCGTTGTGTCAGACGAACGCGGATATGTGCGACCCGCCCATTGCAACCCTCTTGCCAGTCCGCATGGGCCGGCGCATGCTTAACGCATGAGCACCATCACCAAAACCCATCTCCAAGCCCTGAAAACCCATTTGCAGCAGCGTGCGCAGCAACTGCTGCAAGAGCTGGACACTGCCCGCAGTGAACAGGCGCAAAGCGTACACGACACCGAAGATTTGCCGCCTGAGCCGGATGCCAACCAGAGCCGCGATACCTCGGACCGCGAGGTACGCCACGCAGAGCAAATGCGCGATCAGCAAGAGCTCAAAGACGTGCGTGCTGCCTTGCTGCGCATGGAAGACGGCAGCTACGGTGAATGCATGGATTGCGGCAAAGGCATTGCCTTGGCGCGGCTGCAGGCGTTCCCTTCGGCCAAGCGCTGCATTGCCTGCCAGACGCTGCACGAGGACAAAAAGCGCCGCGCCTGAAATCAACAGCGATGCCGCGTTTTTAACCTTGGGGCAACGCACTGCTTTGCACGGCTGGCACACTCACCGTTTTGTGTGGTGTGACGCCTGCGCATGTCGCAGGCATTTTGTGCAGAGCGAAGCATGCAGATTGAAGAAAAGCCCCCTTTCGATACCCCGTTTGAATGGATCGGCGGGGAAGAGCCCGTGCGCCGTTTGGTAGACCGCTTTTACGACCTGATGGATCTGGAACCCGGTTATGCCGCGCTGCGTGCCAGCCATGGCAGCACGCTGGAAGATGCGCGCCAAAAACTGTTCTGGTTTTTGTGCGGCTGGCTGGGCGGCCCTGACCATTACGTAGAGCGCTTTGGCCATCCGCGCTTGCGCATGCGCCACATGCCTTTTTCGATTGGTATTTTGGAGCGCGACCAATGGGTGGCCTGCATGGACCAAGCCATGGCCGAAACCGAGGTGCCGCCCGCCTTGCGCGAGCGCCTGAAAAACAGCTTTATGCAAACTGCCGACTGGATGCGCAACAAAGGCGTGTAAGCCATCAGGCAAGCGCTTGTAGCGCACGCGGACAAGCCTTCGCCGGTATGGTGGAGGCTTGTTGGTTTTGAGTTTGTTTTCAACAAGGACAGCGTCATGCCTTTTTTGCTGCAAGTCGATTTTGAAATGGATGGCCCTTACGGTGAGGCCATGGTGCAAGCCTTTGACGGCTTGGCCCACAGCATCAACCAAGAACCCGGCATGCTGTGGAAAATCTGGACCGAAGACCCTGACCACAAGCAGGCCGGAGGCGTTTATCTGTTTGATACCCATGCCCACGCGCAGCAATACCTGCAC